>JAWXCH010000001.1:0-9644 GCA_034440595.1 Planctomycetota bacterium
TTCCACTAGCTATCCGCGACATGGCGTGTCATATGAATTTAAAAATTCAACCCAGCATAGTTGGGCGATTTAATAAACCTCAAATTCAAAATGTTATCGGGATGGGCTCGCACGAAAAAAAACTCCGCGATGAGCTACGTGGCCAGCCACTTATCATGAGTGGTGGTGGAATCATTGACGCTAATCCTCACGCTACAATTTTTAAGTGTAAAGAACTAATTACAAGGTCTTTTTCACCGAGAGCTACTCTCTTAGGAATATCCGTTGAATCCGGGGTTCGATATGGTTGGGCAAGGAAATGGCAATTGGGCAGAATCCTTAAGAGATTTGATGTCGTTTACACTAGAGATATTCTTTCGGAAATCACTTTAAAAGGGATCTTGCCCAGGGTACGAGTTGAAACTGTCGGTGACTTAGTACTTTGGCTAAAGCCAGAAGCAGCAGAATTACCAGCCAACATAAAACTGCCAAAAAATTACATAGCAGTTACATTAACCCCAAGATGGCGCAATGAAGAAAGCTGGCGTAACTGGATTGCCAATGAGCTTCGAATTCTTCATCGAGAGATAAAACTTCCAATTGTCTTCGTTCCCATGTCCAGCGAATTTGATGACGATCGAGACGAACACAGGGCAGTTGCTGAAATACTCGAAACTTTCTCCCCGAGCATCGACTACTTTTTAATAAACGCCCCCCTTTCCCCAAAAGCGATCTCTTTTTTATTTGGGGCAGCTATATTAACCATTTCGATGCGTTTGCATGGTTGTGTAATGGCGTACGCCCAAAAAACCCCTTTCGTCGCCCTCGCCTATCACCCAAAGTTAACGGGCTTTTGCAACACTGTCGACATGGGCCACTCCCTTTTACCAAAAATTCCACCAGAGATTCAAAGCGAGAATACTTATGGATACCGATTTTCGGATCTCACTTTGCCTCAAGGAGAGTTACTTAGAATCGCGATCGATAGCCTATCTAGGAGAAATTACTCGAGGCTCACAGAGCTAAGAGAAGTATCCCGCATTGCGTTGACGAATTTTATTGAAGACTTCAAACATGGCCGATAGCATCCCAAGAACGTAAAGCCAATCATGTATTCACTCAGCCATTAAGAATAAGTTTGCCCAACCACCCCCCCCCCATGGTCGCGATATGCAAACCTCATTTTTCTTTACTTAAGAATCGCACTTACTCTAAAACAATATTCGTCTTGTTGACGCACATCCAGAAAATATAGTAAATATTATGATCAACCGCCCCTTATGAGAATAACCTTTATTCTGCCAACAGTTAACTTGAGCGGGGGTATCCGAGTCATTGGAATTTATGCGCAATTCCTAGTTGATTTTGGACATGAAGTTACACTCATATCTCCCCCGCAAAAAAGAATTTCATTTCGACGTAAAATTCGTTCTGTATTCGCTGGCACTGGCTGGCCACGAAATGACATTGCCAGAAAATCGCATCTCGACAACACCACCCTCAACCATCAAATATTAAAGCACTCAAATCAAATCACAGACGCCGAAGTCCCAAATGCAGATGTAGTTATCGCGACATGGTGGAATACCGCAGAATGGGTTAACAATTTATCAGCCTCAAAGGGTGCCAAGGTGTATTTTATACAGGGGCATGAAGTATTTCCTCATCTCCCCGTAGAACGCTGTCATGCGACATACAGAATGCCATTGCACAAGATCGTTATTGCACGTTGGCTCAAAGATTTAATGCTAAACTCATATGGCGATTCCATGGTTGACTTGGTTTCAAACAGCGTGGATCGCAGGCAGTTTTTCGCACCCCCCCGGGAAAAACAATTGATACCAACCGTCGGCTTTGTTTACTCCCCCGTCGATTACAAGGGAATGGACACCGTTTTAGCAGCACTTGAACTTGTCCGCACACAGTTCACGAGTCTGAGAATAATCTGCTTTGGTTCCAAAACAGCGCAACCCAAATTTCCATTACCCACCGGCACAGAGTTTCATTTATCTCCCCCACAGCATTCCATAAGAGACTTATACGCTCAATGTGATGTCTGGATTGCCTCTAGCAAAGGTGAGGGGTTCTATCTCCCTGCGATGGAGGCAATGGCATGCAGAACACCTGTCGTATCGACCAAAATTGGCTGGCCAGCAGAAGCGATTCGGTCTGAAATAAATGGAGTCCTTGTCGAAATTGGAGACATCAATGGGCTGGCTAGTGGCGTGAAATGGGTGCTTTCATTGCCGAATGAAGACTGGAAGAAACTTTCGTTAAATGCTTTTGAAACTGCCTCAACGGGTTCTTGGCAAGAATCAGCCAAGCTGTTTGAAAGCGCCTTGTTTCACGCCTGCAGCAGGGCAGGCCGCGGTGAAATTTCTGGCCAACATAGCTTGACTCAAACCGAGACAGCCTGAGACCAATATTTTTTTCATATCCCCCTTACTTGAACTCATATTTCAGCCAGAAAATTGTAGAAATTTCATCCCGGATTCGCTCCCATGAATTATCGAAAAAAAGACAATAAACTTTGCTAAAGTTTTAACTACCGCATAGATCACCATAAAGTTTCTATGAACTCAAATTCCACTCCAGTTTTTTTAGTTGGTTCGGTAAGATCTGGCACTACGCTTCTAAGATTGATGCTAGACCACCATCCCAATATGGCATTCAACCTTGAGTCTGAGTTTTTAGTCACACGCATGTCGGACAACGGTCAGTTCCCTGAAATAAGAAAATATCGAGAATGGCTCACGTGCGACAGGGTCTTTCGACACAGCAATTTTCACATCGATGAAAGTCTCGATTATGTCGAATTGCTCAATGATTTTTTAAATCAGAAGCGAAATCGCGATAATAAAGTCATCGTTGGCGCAACAGTACATCTTGAATTTTGGAAATTGCGGTATATCTGGCCCCATGCCAAATATATTTACATCTACCGCGACCCTAGGGATGTCGCCAATTCGGTAGTGCATATGGGATGGGCAGGCAATGTTTACGTCGCCGCCGATCACTGGGTCGATGCTGAACGCGAATGGGCGCAATTTCGTCCTCAACTGCATGATAAGAACTGGATCGAAGTCCGCTACGAAGAACTGATTGCCGATAGCGCAAGGGAGCTGCGCCGGATTTGCGACTTTCTTCAAGTCGCGTACTGCGATGGAATGTTTGACTACATCAAGACCAGCACCTATACCCTGCCCGATATTCGCCTGAATTATCAGTGGAAGACGAAAATGGCTCGAGAAGACGTGCAGCGTCTTGAATTCAAACTGAGCGAACAGATTGCTGCACGCGGCTACACCCTAAGCAATTATCCGAAAATTGCGGTATCGGGTATCACCCGCAATTGGCTTTATCTGCAGTCACGGCTGAACAAATTCCTGTTTCGGCTGAAACGATACGGGACTGCGCTTACGCTCCAGGAAACGCTTTTTCGCCGATTGGGATGGAAAGAGTTACATCAGGACATCATGCGAAAAATGGACAGCATCACTGACATGTTGTTGAAGTAGCTCAGCATGCAGGGAACACATTGCCGGGGAACTGCGCGCTAATGTCTGCCCTCGAATCTACAAAATGCACCATGGACGTATCCGTCATTCTCGTCAATTACAATACCGCGGACTTGCTGCCCCGTGCGATCGGCGCGCTTTTTGATGCATCAGCGGGCTTGAATGTACAAACTATTATCGTCGACAATGCATCACGGGATGGTTCAGTTGAAAGTATCCGCCGTAATTTTCCCGATTGCTCACTGATCGTCAACACGACAAACGTTGGATTTGGAAGAGCCAATAATCAGGCACTGTCATTGGCCACCGGACGGTATGTGCTGTTGTTGAATACAGACGCGTTTGTTTCCAAAGATTCTCTATTAAAAACAATATGTTATATGGATCTCCACCCTGGGTGCGGGATCCTCGGCGCTAGACTCACCGGGGAGGACGGCGCGATGCAGCCGTCAGCACGCCATTTCCCGACCCCGTGGCGCAGATTTGTGACGCGCGCAGGCCTTGGAAAGCCGTTTGAGAACGCACGCTTCGCCGAAAATCTGGACGGCGATCCCGATTCGATTCGCCATTGTGACTGGGTGCCTGGATGCTACTTTCTGGTACGCAGAAAAGTCATCGATCAGGTGGGGCTCTTTGATCCGCGTTACTTTCTGTACTACGAGGAAGTCGATCTGTGCCTCGCAGCGAAAAAGGCCGGCTGGGTTGTAGTATGTTTTTTTGGTACCACAGTGATTCATATCGGTGGCGAAAGCGCCAAATCCGACAGCGCAATTACCGCAAGCGGCCGCCAGATCGAAACGCTTCAAATCGAAAGCGAACTTCTCTTTTTCCGCAAGAATAGTGGACTAGTCGGCGTATTATTGAACGTAGTGCTGACTTTCTTTGCCGATGCAATCATCGTGACAAAACGTGTTTTGAAATGGAATACACCTTTGGGCATCGCCATGCTTTTCAGTCACTCAACGTTGGTATGGTCGCTGTTTCGACGCACGCGCTTTGGCACGCAACCGACGCGTTGAAATTAGTGTTTCTGCCGGAAAAATTCTCATCCTGTAAAATTTACTCGCAGCGGCGACATCAAGCGAGCGGCACCAGTATGGATTCAATTAATCATCCATGTCCGGAAACAGAGAACTGAAATCAAGTTTCGGTATCGTAGTCATCGGGCGGAACGAAGGGCCACGACTACAACGATGCCTGGAATCGCTCGGGGCAGCCACTGCCCATACTATTTATGTCGATTCGGGTTCGACAGACGGCTCCATCAGTCTGGCGCACAGATTCAGGACCAATGTCGTCGAGCTGGATACATCTATTCCCTTTTGTGCTGCGCGCGCACGAAATGCAGGGTATCAGCGGCTGAAGGAACTTGACCCCAAGGTAAGTTTCGTTCAATTCATAGACGCAGATTGCGAGTTGGTCAACACGTGGATGACTTTTGCCATTGAATTGATCCTTCTTCAGCCAGATGTTGCCATGGTCGCCGGATGGCTGCGGGAACGCCATCCGGATGTATCGATATACAATCGCTTGGGCGATCTTGAGTGGAATTCCTCGGCTGCCGGCGAAGTCGACTCCGTTGGAGGCGTTGCCTTGGCAAGGTGTGATGCTTTTGACAGCGTCAGCGGCTTCGACCCCACAGTCGCGGCGGGCGAAGAACCGGAGCTTTGTCAACGCTTGACTCACCGGGGCTGGCGCATACTGCGTCTTGATCGGGAAATGGCTACGCACGATCTGGCCATGACACGGTTTTCCCAATGGTGGCGACGCATGGTGAGAGCAGGCTACGGCAGCATGGATGTGGCCCATCGTTTCCGGGTTACCCGGTTCATCATCGCAACTCGTCGAGTCCAAGGGTGGACGATATGGCTGATGGTGGTGGTCGTAATGGGAATCACATCCTTGCTGCTGGCGTCGAGAGACATTGCTGTTGCTAACGCAGTATTATTGGGGATGTGGCCAGTGCAAATTTTCCGCATCGCACTGCGGACACAGAACAAAGGACATCCTTGGAGTATTGCGGCCTCATATGCTTTTCTTATGGCAATTTCATTCCTGCCGCAGGCACTTGGCCAATTGCGTTATCTGGCAGACCGACTGTACAACGGCTCGAATCGTCTCATCGAGTACAAAACACCAGCGCAATCAAAAGATGATCCACACCGCTGAATATGCGCAACGGCTGCAGCGCATGGCGCCATGAGCCACGATCCAGACTGGCAGGCCGATCTTGCGCGTTATCCAGACCGGCCGTTTTTGCGCGAACAGTCGATCTGGGCGATCTGGGTATACCGCCTAGGGCGCCGGATATGCCGCTGGCACGACGGGCTTTACCGGCGAGTTGCAATGAAAGCGTTCTGGCTGCTCTACCGCATCATCGAAACCATCACGGGGATTACCCTGCCGGTCACTGCTGACATCGGACCCGGACTGCGCATCTGGCATTTCGGCAACATCATCGTCCACCCCGACGCGGTCATCGGCAGCAACTGCACGCTGCGCCAGGGCGTCACAATCGGCAACCGGCATCCTGACGGCCCTGCGCCAAAGGTTGGCGATGACGTCGATTTTGGTGCTTATGCCCAGGTGCTGGGGGGGGTGACCATTGGCAATCAGTGCCGGATTGGCGCCCTGTCGGTCGTGCTCATCGACGTCCCGGACAACGCAACAGCGGTCGGCAATCCGGCCAGGATTATTCACAAAACCAGTTCAGAATCGGGCTTTTCCGGCTGACAAAGTCAGCCCTGCCTAGCCCGGAACCCGGAAAGCAAGCCAGATGCGTATTGCAATTGTCGGTTGTGGTTATGTTGCCAATTTCTACCTGAAGACGCTCGCTCTGTACCCAGAATTGCAGTTGCTGGGCGTCATTGATCGGGATCAAGACCGGGTTGCGAAGTTCGCCGCGCATTATGCGGTGCCGCAATACCGCTCTCTCGACGAACTGCTCGCCGACCCGCAGGTCGATCTGGTCGTCAACCTCACCAATCCCGGTAGCCATTTCGCCGTCTCCAAAGCCTGCCTTGAGGCCGGGAAACACGTCTATTCAGAAAAACCCTTGGCACTTTCGATGGTCGATGCCCGGGAACTAGTTGCGATCGCAGCGAAAAACGGTGTGCATATCGCTTCCGCTCCTTCGCGCATCCTCGCGGAAACAGCGCAGACCATGTGGAAAGCGCTGCGGGAAAAAGTCATCGGTAACCCCTACCTAGTTTATGCGGAAATGGACGATGGGCTGCTGCATCGCATGCCCTACAAAAAATGGAATAACGAGTTGGGTACGCCTTGGCCATACCAGGATGAATTTGAGACCGGGTGCACACTTGAGCACGCGGGCTACGTCGTATCGCTGCTGACCGCTTTTTTCGGTCCAATAAAAACAGTAACCGCCACGGCGTCTGTACGGGTGCCGGACAAGGAAACAGATGTCGCGCTCGCCGTGCAGGCGCCGGATTTTTCACTCGCCTGCCTGCAGTTTGCATCGGGTATGGTGGCCCGGATCACCTGTAGCATCGTGGCACCCGCGGACCACTCGATTCGGATATTCGGCAGCGACGGCATCCTTTGCACCGACGACATTTGGCATCCCCGATCCCCCGTTTACATCCGCCGTTCGATCCGCATTCGACGGCGCACAATTCCACTGTCCTGGAAACGACGCTACCCCTTGGTCGGGCCGCCCGCAGCGCTTGCCCGGGCTCAGGTGCGCCGGCTGAACGGCAAGAAAGTGGATTATTGCCTGGGTATCGTCGAGCTCGCCGCGGCAATCGAACAACAACGCCCGTGCCGCCTTTCCGCGGATTACTGTCTGCACCACGACGAGGTGGTGTTGGCCATCCATAACGCCACTGAAAACGGCTCTGTCTACCATGTCACGACCACCTTCAATCCCATCGATCCGATGCCGTGGGCCAAGTAACTGGCCGCCAGCCCATGCCGATGATTCGCCTTCAATACTCAACCCTCGATCGCCGACTGCGGGTAGGTTAAGGCCATGCTGAAATCGCCACGGCCAAGCCTGCAAATGACGCTATCGTGAGGATATTGGTCACTGGAGCCACGGGTTTCCTCGGCAGGCATGTCGTGAGCCAGATGCTCGGTCGCGGACACATTGTGCGCGCGGTGATTCGTCCGGGGACGGCCGCACTACCGGAATCATGGCATGATCGCGCAGAACTGGCCTATGCCGATTTGGATGCCACAGCACAACCAGAGGGGTTATTTGACGGCATCGATGTGCTGGTACACCTCGCCGCGACCATGCGTGGAACGCAAGAAGCGCAGTTTTCAGGGACTGTCAATGCCACGGAACGACTCCTTCAGGCGATGCGTCGCTCCGGTTCGATCAAACGACTGGTGTTGGCCAGCAGTTGCTCGGTGTACGACTGGACTGCGATCCGCGGCACCCTGACAGAAGACAGCCCCGTGGAAACCAAACCGAGCGAGCGCGATAGTTATACAGCCGCCAAGTTAGCTCAGGAACAAGTTGCCCGCCGTTTCTCCATTGACAACAACTGGATATTGTCGGTTTTGCGGCCTGGATTTATTTACGGCCCCGGCGCCCATCCTGTAGCCAGTGCAGGATTGCGTATTGGTCCGTTGTTCCTCGTTGTCGCACCCACGGCGCGCCTGCGACTCACGCATGTCGAAAATTGTGCCGCAGCATTCACCGAAGCCGCAGAAAAGCAGATCGCCGGCACCTTTAATATCATCGACGACGAACAAGTATCAGCTTGGCGCTACTCCGGCAGACTGGCCCGGCACGCGGCGATCGGGAGCATGCGTATTCCAGTTCCTTACGCAGCAGGCCTAGCGGCGGCAATACTCGCACACAGCATCAATCGCTTGCCTTTTCCTTATCGCAGACGGTCGTTGCCCGGCATACTGATACCGACTCAGTACCGTGCTAGGTTCAAACCTCTGCGATTTGACAATCATCTGGCGCAAGACCAGTTGGGTTGGCGATGTAAACCGTTCTTTGGAACTGAATGCGAAGTGATATGAAACATCATTCACAATCCCGGACACGCATGATCAGACGGGGCTTTCGAGAACAGCGTGCTATCCACACCGCAATCTGCGCGCATTGTCCGAACTTGCCGGTCATTGCTGAAGCCCTTCGCCATTCCGTAAATGAAACAGCCCCCCCCCACTACCACTTTGCAGATACGAATTTTTGAACGACAGGATCGCCTTCCATGCACAACTCCTTCGGACTGAGAATCAAACACCTGCTCACTCCTACCATTGCCGGGAGATGGCTAGAAAATGCCCGGGAGCAGATGGATTTATGGAAAGCAATGCACGGCCAGTCCGAGAAAGGCAGCTTGCTGTTCCAGAATCGATGTGGCCGGATATTGCTGGCGTCTCTGTGTCGACCCGGACGCGTGTTCATGGATGTCGGCGCACACATCGGCTCAGTCATCGCCAGCGTGAATCACTGCGTCTCCAATGCCAGGATCATTGCCATTGAAGCCGACCCGGAAAAAGCACATTGGCTGAAAGCAACATTCCCGTCGGTTCTGATACACAATTGCGCAGTGGGTGCGCAAGAGGGAGAGGTTCAATTCGATATTGACCTCGAAAAACCGGGGTTCAGTTCGATCGCTTCCAATCTGAAGCAACCACGCGAAGTGCGATCGATTCGCGTACCCATGCACCGTATCGACACGCTCTATGTCGGCACCACGCCAGTCGACCTGATCAAGATTGACGTCGAGGGTATGGAACTGGCCGTCCTGCAAGGCACAGCAAACCTCATCGCCCGCCATCGTCCGACGGTTTATTTCGAAAGCGCGCTCCAGAGCAACGCTTTCGGGTTCACCTGCATGGATCTTTACAACTGGTTTGCCGAGCGAAAATACCAAATTGTGATACCCAATCGGGTAGCACACGACGGCGTGCCGCTAAGCCGTGACGGATTCGCCGAGGCCCATCACTTCCCGCAACGAACCCTGAACTACTTTGCCATTCCCACGGAACGCAGGCTAGATATTCGCGACCGGGCCAGAGTGATACTGGGCGTTCGAGTTATTTGAACAAACCGCGGACCCTAGCAGCCTGTCGGACTTAGCCGATTCCAAAAAACTGCCCGCTCTAAAACGAGCTACAGCGCGTTTAAATTTTTCGGGGGGGTGTTTCGATGGTAAA
>JAWXCH010000002.1:0-10789 GCA_034440595.1 Planctomycetota bacterium
CAGGAACGCAGTTACGTTCAGTTACGGAGTACAAACCTTACCCCGACAGGGACTTCCACCCTGCTGATTCAATTCACTTGCAAACGCACTAGCAGGCACCGTCCCGGTGCCGTAGCCTTTGGCGAGTTGAGGTGCTTTGACGAGTGCGGGGGAAGCTCGAGGTAGATTAAATTAGCGATTGCAGAGCATGCTGGAGTGTAGGCCGAACTCCAATGAGGTTTAACGGCATGGGGACCATGCCTACTACGTTATTGTTTACCCATGTCCGAAATTGACACCCTACTCATCGATCGCATTGCCAGTGGCGAAACTGCCGCCTGGAACGAACTGATTGCGCGCTTCGAGGGTCGGCTGCTCGGGTTCGTCGAAAGTCGCTTGCGCCGGCGCGATGTCAGCGAAGATGTCGTGCAGGAGACGTTCATCGGTTTTCTCACCAGCTTGCCCAACTACGATCGCGCGCGACCGCTGGAGAGCTATTTGTTCTCAATCGCCGCGCACAAGATGACCGATCACCTGCGGCGCGAAGGCCGCCGCCCGGCATTGGTATTGTCTCAAGGAGCAACCAGCGACACCGATTGGAATCTCCCCTCCAAAGATCGCCCGGCCAGCGTGGTGCTGCGCAGTGGCGAGCGACGGCGCATTGAAGCCGACGCGCTAGGTTGTGCCCTGGCCGAGCAGATCGCACGCTGGCAAGAGCGCGGTGAATGGGACAAGATCAAATGTGCTGAACTACTGCTAGTGCGCGGCTTGCCGAATAAAGAGGTGGCACTGGAACTGGGCCTCAGCGAGCAGGCGGTGGCGAATCAAAAGTTTGAGCTGCTGGCACGACTTCGCACGGCGCTGCGCAAGCAGGAGTTGAGCGAAGAGGTCTTTCCGGAGTTGTACGAAGCGACGTGATTGAAAGAAGCTTTTACCGCAGAGGCCGCGGAGCAGAACGCAGAGAATGTCCTCATCGTCCAATGTCGTTCTACCTCAAACGTGGTCGATAACTCTTAGATAGCAATGAAGTATTCAATTTAGGAACGGACACGGTTAGACTAGATGAACAGGATGGAACTCCAATCTCTGCGCTTCCTTCGCGCTCTTTGCGTCCTCTGCGGTGAATAATAATCTGTGAAGCAATTTTGTTCGAGGATTTTAAACCAGTCCATGCCAGCAATTTTTACCACTGCCGAGCTTGAGAGCTACCTGGACGAGGCGTTGTCCGTCGAGCGGATGACCGCCATTGAAGCGGCGCTACGGAGTGAACCGGCGCTGGTCCGACAACTCATCGAAATCAACGGTCGCCGCGACGCCGGGGTGCATTCCCTGGGCGAAATCTGGCGACGTGGGCGGATGACCTGCCCGCAACGTTCGCAGTGGGGTAGCTATCTGCTGGACGTGTTGCCCGAGCCTCAGATGGAGTACCTTCGGTTTCATTTGCAGACGATTGGTTGTCGCTACTGTCAGGCGAATCTGGCGGACTTGCAGCGACAGCAGGCGGAAACGACGGATGTACAACAACGCCGGCGGAGAAAATATTTTGAGTCAAGTGCCGGGTATTTGCGCGTGCAGGATTGATTGGCGGTAGTGGCCCTCTTCTGTAAATAATAAATGGCAAATAATTGATAACAAATAACAAATCGTATTACGACGAGGATTGCTCCAACTATTTGTCATTTGTTATCAATCATTGATTATTTGTTATTGATACGCTGTTGGGAGTAGCGCAGGTGAGTGTAGAAAGCAGAGCATTGCCAAGAACTGGATTCCCGCATTCGCGGGAATGACAGGCGCGCGGAATGGCAGACCCTCACCCACCGCTTGGGCGTCGACATCTTCCGCAAGCGGGAGAGGTGAAGATCAGATGCCACCATTGTCCAATATGGTGCGTTTCGCGCACTCTACTTGCCTGCCGCTTTCTTCGCCGCGCGCTTAGTGCGGAAGGCGTCGCGTTCGGCTTTGCCATCCGCACGAGGGTGATTCACCGTCGGCAACAGTTTAGCTAGCTCTGCTTTTTTGTCCGCGTGCTCTGACTTTTCGGCCAGATTCGTCCATTCGTACGGATCCTGCGCATGATCGTAAAGTTCTTCGCCACCATCTGCATAACGCGTGTAGCGCCAGTCACCGAAGCGAACCGAGTGGTTGCTTTGCAGATAGGTGGTGATGCCACCTTGCGGCCACGGGGCAGCCGGATCCGTCAGTAACGGCCGCAGACTTTTTCCCTCGACATGTTTTGGTGTTGGGATATCGCACAGATCGGTCAGCGTCGGATAGATCGACATAAAATCGACCGGCGTGGTGCAGCGTGTGTCTGGTTTGGTGAGGCCAGGGACAACCCAGATGAACGGAGCACGAGTGGTTTCTTCCCAAAGTGCCGACTTGCGCCAATGTTCCTTTTCACCGAAATGCCACCCGTGATCTCCCCAGAGAACGACGATCGTGTTGTCGGCCTGACCGCTTTTCTCCAGGCCATCCAGCAATCGCCCGACCATCGCATCGGCAAAGGAGACGGTGGCAAGATAACCTTGCACGGCTTCTTTCCAACGGCCTGACTCCAGTATCTGGCGATGGTCTCTATCCGATTTGGCAAACTGCCGACCGATTGGCGGTACATCATCCAGATCATTCTTGGTGACCGGTGGCAGCTCGATCTTTTCCAACGGGTGCATGTCAAAGTACTTGCGTGGCACATACCAGGGCAGGTGTGGCTTGTGAATGCCGATGGTCAACAACAGCGGTTTGTCATGCGGCTTGTTGAGCTGCTCAATGCCATAGTCGACCACTTTGAAATCGTTCATGGCCGAGTCTTCGCAGTCGATCGGGGCAAACACGATATCCCCCACCCCGTCCGGTTGAGCAGGATGCTGGTCAGGCCCCAGGTGCGGTTGGAAATCATCCCATTCGGTCGGTCGGTTCATTTTGCCGTGGTAGATCTTTCCAGCCCCGGCGGTGTAGTAACCGGCATTACGAAAAGCAGTGACCAGTGTCCGCTCCGGCCCGATGGCTTTGCGCCAGTCGGGACCGTTGTCATAGATGCCGGTCGTGCCCGGTCGCATGCCAGACATGACCGCTGCGCGAGACGGATTGCAAACCGGCGCGGCGCAGTACCCGTGCGTAAAGGTCATGCCGCGCGCGGCGAGGCGGTCGATATTGGGTGTGATGGTTTGATTGTTTCGGTGCAGGTGGCCAACCCAGTGGTTCAGATCATCGAGAACGATGAACAGGACGTTGGGGTGCTTGGCTGGTTTTGATTCGGAAGGTGTTTCGGCTGCCGCAAGGCTGGCCGCTGCGAAGAACAGAACTACGGGTGCGACAATTCGCCCAAGAAACAATGGGGACATCGGTTGTTGCCTGTTGAGTCGTATATGTAGTAGAAGAAAGCAATACGACCACTATAGCCACCGCAGTGCCGCAAAGAAATGATTTTGCGCAAATAATCAAAAGACCCCTCGCCGCACGAATCACAGGCGGGGGGCAGATCTAGAATGGACTAACCGAGTTCTTGGAACTCGCGATCTGGGAGGCGATTACTTCCCTTGCTTTTGCAAAGCTCTGAACAAAGCGGTCGTTTGATCGCTGACCGATTTTCCTTTGACCTTGGCGAAGTCGACCGGCGTCAGATTCGCCTGTAGCGCCGGATAGCCGCCCAGCTTGATCAGCTCGCCAGCCTCTTTGAAGGTGAACCGAGACTTGGAAGCAATCGAATTCCCGCTTGCCTCCAAAAGGTAGGTCGCCGGATCGCCCGCCAACAGGAACTTCAGTTTGGGATCGCCGCCAAAGCGCTTGTATTCAGCCCAGGTGCGCAGGGTCTTGTACGTCTCCTCGTCGTACGCGCGAGTCAACTCGTTGGTCACCTTTTCCTTGCTGTCGCCAATGAAGGTCGCGATATCCTGCAAATCGGCCTGTAGCTCAACAAAGTGCTGCTTTTGGAACGTGTCCTTGTCTGGCTTGTTTTTGAGAATACGAGCTTGCAGCTTGATCGGGTATCTCGAATCAACGCCCAACTGTCTCTTAACCGCATTTTCGGCGCTCTTTTCGCCCAGCTTGGCCAACTCTTGGCGAAGGGTCAGCATGTCATCCACAGCTTGCTGGATGGCGGCATCCAGTTCTTGTTCGTTCTTAGCATTCATGATGTCCAAAAATCCCTCGGCATAGAGCGTCGAAATTTCGGAGATCGTCAACTGCGGTGCCGCTTTCTTCAGGAACTTAATACTGCGCCGGGTGAGGTCCAGCGTGTCGTCATCCAGCGTGTTATTCAGGTCTGGTGCGTCCTCGACCATATCCTGATACCCAGCCTTCATACCGGCCACGATCTTGTCGGGATCCATGGCGGAGATCTGCTGCAAGATCTTGTCGGAAAACTTTTGCTGAGCCTGTGGTAATTGTGGAATCAGTGCCTGACCGGATACTGCAATGGACGGGTTGTTGATGTCGCATTTGATCAGCGATCCCATCGCTGTGCAGCTTTCATTGTAGAAGGCCTTGGTCGGCAGCATCTGTCCGGCGTCAATCGGTACCAGCGTAGGATTGTCCGAAGTGCCACTGACCATCAGGTTCTCAGCATGACGATCGGCATTTAGCGTAATGAAGTCCAGTAGCGCGATCTTATCGACATCATCCTTGGGGATGGCGTTCAATCGCTTCGTCAGTTCAGCTTTGTCGGTGATATCAAAAAGTTGCTTGGCACTGGAAGGTTGACCAGGAGTGAGGGTAACCGCTTGCTGGAGCGCACCGGTGCGCTTGGTAGCATGCGACTTGGTGCCATTCTTGAAGGCATCGTCTTCCAACTGCATTGGAACAGTCGGCAAGACCCCCAGATCCAGTCCCAGTTCGCTCTTCAGCAGATCGTTCATCTTGCTGGCAAGTACTTCACGAGCGGTGCCACCTCCTTCGGGCAAATCTAGATTCGGACGAGCTTCACCCTGCACGCTTTTAAAGATAAACGCCGGCTTGCCGTCAGGGTTGTTAATGAAGAACGAATCAGACTCACCTTTGCTCTTGGGGGGCTTGGCTCCACCGTTACCGAGCAGGATCTGCGCCTTGTCACCGGTGGTGGGATTCACAATGGATGACAACTCCTGCTGTGCCTTTTGGGTCAGCGCATTACGAGCAGCCAGAATGGTCCTGTCGCAGAAGGCGCGAATGGCCGGGTCCAGGAAAGAGAATTTGAGCATGCTTTCCAGCGATTCGATCGATGCAGGAGTCACTTCTCCTTGCTTCGTCAGGCCGTCGACCACCTGAGCAATCCCCTGGATGCGTGTGGAGAGATCAGTCACCTGATTCTTGCTGACCGAGATACGGGTGATAATCTTCTGACATTCGGCAACGCGGTTTTTGCCTTCCTTCGTCAGCGGGTTCTTGTGCTTGCGCAGGTATTCGTTGGCGGCGGTCTCTGTGGCAGTAACTGCCTGGTCGAACTGAGCGAGCGTGGCCGCTCCCTTTTTGGCCTGGTCCACTAGCCCGGTCAGTGTTTTTAATTCATCAACCACCACCTTCAGGCTGGAATCATTTACGTCCACGGATTGCTCAATCGCAGTGATGACCGCGTCGTCAAAGGGTGGCTTGAAGTCCTTGAGTGTTCCGTTCAACTCAGTCACTTTCTTTTCGACCACATTGCTCTTGGTCGCCAATTGCTTCCGGCGAGATGTGCGCTGCGCGTCACGATTGGATTGGGCAACCCTTTCGTTGGACCGTGCCAACTTGCGATCGTTTTGCGTCTTGGTCTTGACCGCCGTGAGAATGTCCAGCTCCGCCTTCTTTTGCTCTGGAGTCAGTGCGGTGTCCTTGTTGACCTGCTTGACTGTCGTAGCGATCTGATCGAGCAGCTTGTCGTAGGCAGCCAATTTTGGCTTCAACGGAACATTGGCAGTGCTGACCTGTTGGAGTTTGGTGTTCCACTCTTGAATGGACGTGAATTTGCCGCTTGATTTTGGTGCTTGTGTGGTCGGACGTGGAGGGACTTTGGGCTTATTCAGATCTTCAGTACTACTTTCCGATGACGTGTCCGAATCATTACCGTTATCCAAATTCCCCTCACCACTGTCACTGGAAACGGTCCCTTTATCCAGCGTCCCTTCGCCACTGTCCTTTGGAGTACTGTCGCTGGGAGCATTGTTACCCTCTTCATCCTCAACCACACGACCTTGACCGGGTTGAATCAGTTTGAAAACAGGATGGATCGTCAAGCCAGCGTTTTGCATAGCCAGCTTCTTGATAACGCCTGCCAGCGAGCTGGCTGGCTCGGCATCGACTTCAAATACCAGTTTGTCGTCCTCCTGGTAGCAAACACCGCGCAGAACTTGCGAACTGCCGGATGATTTTTTTGAGGCAGCGATGACCCCCATGGGTATTTTCTTCTTGGAGACGTGCAACGCTCCCTTGTTCAAGTCCCGACCGATCATCACGTAGTGAACTGGCTTGGTCTTGGCGGTACGCAGGCCGTTACGGAGTGCTTCGTCTACTTTGGAACCTGTTGACATGGTCGGTTACCTTTATAAGAAATTGGAAATGCTTGGCGGAGTAGAGGGACGCGTTGGAGAGCCTGTAAAATGGCTGGCAACACCTCATTGGATAGATTGCGGCTCACCACACTGGGAGTCTGAAATCAATGTGGCGACCGGATTGCCTGATGTCAACTATCCGGTCAGAAATTCAGTCGATCGAATGCATCCCATCCTAAAGCCAAGCCAATGCAGTTTGTGAAACTGTTAAACGAGGGGGTGCCAGAGCGGTTAGAATACTAGCCGGTCACAGCCCACGGTCGTGTAAATCACAGGCTGTTTTCATATTCCTCCATGCACGCGAGCGCAGACCGATGCTATCGATCCGCAAACCGACTGAGTCGCAAATCCAGCAGCAGCTCGCCTTGCAAGGCAGACTCCCCTTCAACTACCAACCCGTTGGAGCGACAAAACTGCCAGAAACGCCGCCGGGCTACCATTCGGCCAGTTGCCGCGTGCTGCTTGGCCACGGTGAAAGCACCTATCTTGCCGCGCGGCAGGCCTTGGCCGAGTGGCGGCACTACCCCACTTCAATGTTAGAGCTGCACTGCCGGAATTCGCGAATCGAGGAAGGGAATGTGGTGGGGATCCTGGTTCGTGAGTTCGGCGTCTGGAGCCTGAATACCTGCCGGATTGTGTACACCGTGGATCAGCAGAACGCCGATCGCCACGCATTCGGCTTTGCCTACGGCACTCTGCCGGCGCATCTGGAATCCGGAGAAGAACGTTTCCTTATCGAATGGAACCGGCAGGATGACAGTGTCTGGTATAAGCTGGATATGTTCTGCCGCCCGGCGGGCCTGCTGGGGAGGCTGGCCGATTTTCGTGTCAAGAAGCTGCAACGCCGGTTCCAAAACGAGACCCTCCGGGCTATGCAGTCAGCCACCGACGCGATCTTGCAGGCGGAAAACGCATGTCGGCTGAAGATCTCCGCCGCGAAGTAAGTAGACCGTGGAGGCCACGGTACTCGACATTTCCCGTCAAGTGCGCTACCATGCCACTGGTCGTGGACGTTCGTTTCGCCGCGAATCTGGCACCCTCCGCATGCTTGCATATGGTCAACTCGCAGCACTTCCCCCCGTTTCAGACGCACCCCCTGGTTCGCGGTGGGCACGTGCAAACGCTGGCTGCGGTTTATCTTCCCGGGCCGCGCTACGCCTACAATGCGGTTCAACACCGGGTGACCATGGACGATGGCGACGTGGTGGTCCTGCATGACGACTGCCCACCAGGGTGGCAACCGACCGACCGCATTGTCCTATTGATGCATGGCCTCTCTGGCAGTTACCAGAGCAACTACATGCAGCGGATTGCCGGCAAGTTGCACGAACGAAACGTCCGGTCGTTTCGGATGGACTTGCGCGGCTGTGGTGCAGGGGTCGGTTTGGCAAAAATGCCGTATCACAGCGGTCGCTCAGAGGATGTGGCAACGGCACTCCGCGCCATTGCCCAGCTTGCACCGGGGGCACCAGTAACGATCGTTGGTTTTTCGCTCAGTGGCAATGTCGCATTAAAATTGCTTGGCGAGCTAGGTACCGATCGTTGCGAAGGGCTGGATAGTGCCGTGGCCGTTTGTCCCCCGTTGGACCTGGCCGCCTGTTCGCACAATTTGCACCGGCTGTCGAATAAGGTCTACGACAAGCATTTCTTATCCTGCCTGATGAAAGATGTCATGGCACGCGAAAGAGCGCTTCCTGTGGACGAACGGACGCAGCTTTCGCGTAAACCAAAACGGCTGTTCGACTTTGACGATGTTTACACCGCCCCGGTCAGTGGATTTGGAAGCGCGGACAATTACTACCGAACATGCAGCTCAGCGCAGTTTGTGCCGGGCATCCGACTGCCGACGCTCGTGATTGCTGCGAACAACGACCCTATGATTCCACACAGACAGTTGCTGGCAGTCGATTGGCCAGAATGTGCTGATGTACACATTACGCACGGCGGCGGACATCTTGGCTTCATCGGTCGGCCAGGGGTCGACCCCGATTGCCGGTGGATGGACTGGCGGGTCATTGAATGGGTCCAGGCGCTGCCAACTGCTACCGCCGTTCACGGTCACGTTGTTTCCGCTCCAGCGCATTTGCGTCATACGGCGCGCAGTGCCACTTCCATTGGGCAGTAAATAAAAATCTCGTCTGGCGCGCCACACACGAACTTTCGTGTGGCTCATCCAAGTTGAACCCGCATGCCGCTACTGATTAAAAACGCCACGATCGTCAACGCCAGCGGACTCTTGGCGGCGGACGTGCTTTGTCTGGACGAAACGATCTCGGAGATCGGCACGAACCTGCGCGCCCCGGCCGGGACCGAAGTGATCGACGGCAGCGGGCAGTATCTTTTCCCCGGTTTTATTGACCCGCACGTGCATATCCATTTGCCGTTCATGGGGACCAGTGCCAAGGATGACTGGACCTCGGCCAGTCGTGCGGCGCTGATCGGCGGCACCACAACGCTCATTGAGATGATCTGTCCTGCGCGCGGGGACGAGCTACGGGCCGCGTATGAAGTGTGGCTCTCGCACGCAGCCGGAAAATCGGCCTGCGACTACACATTCCACATGGGTGTACCACGGTTTGATGCACAAACTGCGGCGGTACTACGACAGATTGTCAAAGAGGGCATCGCCTCGTTCAAGGTGTTCTTAGCCTATGCCGGCGCATTTGCGATTGAAGATGACGAGCTGTTCGCCGTGCTGCAACTAGCTAAACAGTTAGGGGTAATCGTCACGGCGCACTGCGAAAATGCCACGCTGGTCGCGGCGATGCAGCAGCAGCTTCTCAGCGAAGGCAAGACCGGGCCAGAGTGGCATGAGCCATCGCGACCAACATCGGTCGAGGCACTGGGAGTGCAGCACCTGACGACATTTGCCGAACTGACCGGCGCACACGTCTATATTGTGCATACCAGTTGCGCGGCGGCGCTGAACGAGGCGATCGCCGCGCGCCAGCGCGGGGTGAATGTCACCGTCGAAGCACTGATCCAGCATTTGCTGCTGGACAAGAGCTATGCCGAACGGGGCGACTTTGAAGGGGCGAAGTTTGTCATGTCACCACCGCTACGTGCTGCCGAGAATCAAGACGCGCTGTGGGAGGGTCTGGCTACCGGCCAGATCAGCACTGTGGCGACCGATCATGCGCCGTTTGATTTTGTTGGGCAGAAGGATCTTGGCCGCGACGATTTTACCAAGATCCCCAACGGCATTCCTTCGCTACAGGATCGGATCAACCTGCTATATACCTATGGGGTGCAGCAGAAACGAATCACACTGCCGCAGATGGTCGACATGGCCAGCACGCAAGCGGCTCAACTGTTCGGACTATTTCCACGCAAGGGAGTTATTGCCGTGGGGAGCGATGCCGATCTGGTTGTATTCGATCCGCAGTATCGCGGAGTCATCGCGGCCGCCACACATGCGATGCAAGTCGACTACAACGCCTTTGAAGGAACGGCGACCGGAGGACGCCCGAGCCTGGTCACGGTCCGCGGTCAGATTCAAGTTCACGATGGAAAGTTCGTCGGCACCATCGGTCGCGGCCAGTTGCTCCGCCGCCAGCCAGGGCATTTCTGAGGCTCCGCAGACGGCGTAGTTTATTGACAGGCACAGAGAGCGCCATCCTCGCCCCGACGCATTTCAACTCAGCGTGCGCAAATCTCGCAGCTTGACAGCGGGGCATTAACCGGGGGCACTGCCGTTAATATGGGCAATCTATGCCGGTAATTCTGCCCGGACAATCGACAAATCTCCCCTAAATCCTCAAGCCGGCAAAGTCGGTCGGTCGATGACACCCATGACGCGCCACCGGTTCATCCCCGTTTGGATGGATCGGTGCCGACGCATGGCTGTAACCAACCCGGAACCACGACCGCTCGCTCATGTTCGTTCGCACGATAATGTGGCTGCTGGTGTGCTCGCATTTGCTAGGGTGCGCGGCTGCGCCCGTTCCGAAGCCGCCGGTTCCTGCCGCACCCACGATGGCCACAGCCGGCGGTACCACCGTGGTCGCAGTCGCTGCTCCAGAAAAACCGTGCTGTCCACCTCCGAGCATCTGGGACTTCCTCGGAGTGAAGCAGATGTGTCAGCTCTTTGGCGGGATCGGTACACGTATTCTTAGTCGCCTAGGGTCGCGATTTCCGGGACTAGAACCAAAGCCGGCACTGCTGCCGATCTCGGACCCGGCGAATTTGGAATCGCCCAACCCCGCTGTTGCCACCGCCGCGGGCGTAAAAGCCGACGAAGACGCCGCCGCTCAAAAAGTCAAAGCAATTCGCTACCTGGC
This sequence comes from Planctomycetota bacterium, assembly GCA_034440595.1. GTDB lineage: Bacteria > Planctomycetota > Planctomycetia > Pirellulales > JALHPA01 > JAWXCH01. The sequence continues at coordinate 10,763 of JAWXCH010000002.1, forward strand.
AACGATCGGTTGTGGAGGCTGTTATCC
>JAWXCH010000003.1:0-4762 GCA_034440595.1 Planctomycetota bacterium
CCTCCAGCGAGCCTTGCATCCGCTCGGCCATTCGCCGCACGTAGGCAGGGTGGAACTTTCGCAAGTACCAGCGGCGAAGTTTTCCCCAGGCCAGTTCAATTTCGTAGCAACGTCCTCCCCCCGGCTGTGTGCTCCGCAGATTATCTGGAATCGGTTCTGGTGTTGCTCGGGACGTTGTTGGATCAATCTGGCTCATGCAATACTGGCCTGGAACTGCCTGGTTCTCCCGCTGGTTGGTCGCTGTAAGCATTCCATCGTATCGCGATAGCCCGAACTTGAGAAGCTAGCGGCGTTTAGTCAAAGTGGGCGGAAGCTGGATTGTCTGTAAACAACGCGGGCCGACCCTAGCCAATCGACACGAAATTCGGCACAATAGCGACCGCATGGCTATTTTGAACCCTGAGGGGCCGCCAATGCCAAAACACCGTTCATCAGCGGGCCGACCAGTGTTCGGCCATTGACCATAACTCCTAACCCCGGCTGCTATTATGAGTTCCATTGTTGACATCCACGCCCGTCAGATTCTCGATAGCCGAGGCAATCCAACCGTCGAGGTCGACGTGACCCTGGTCGATGGTTCGTTTGGCCGTGCAGCGGTCCCCAGCGGGGCCAGCACCGGCGTTCACGAAGCGTGGGAACTTCGCGATGGGGATTCCAAGCACTTTGTCGGCAAGGGTGTCTCGAAGGCCGTCAACAATGTCAATCAGCGGATAGCCGGCGAGTTGAGCGGTATGGACGCACTCGACCAGACCGCCGTCGACCGCCGGATGATCGAGCTGGACGGCTCGGAAAATAAGAAGAATCTGGGTGCCAATGCGATTCTCGGTGTGTCGCTGGCTGTCGCCCACGCCGCCGCACAGCACTGCGGATTGCCACTCTATCGCTATCTAGGTGGACCGGGCGCACGCCTGCTCCCAGCGCCGATGATGAACATTGTCAACGGTGGTGCGCATGCCGATAACGCCGTCGACGTGCAAGAGTTCATGGTCATGCCGCTCGGCTTTAATAGCTTTAGCGACGCGCTCCGTTGCGGGGTGGAGATCTTCCACACGCTGAAAAAGGTGCTGCAAAGCAAGAAGCTCAATACGGCCGTTGGGGACGAAGGTGGCTTTGCCCCGGATCTGAAGAGTAACCGCGAGGCACTCGACCTGATCATGGAAGCCATCGAAAAGGCAGGCTACAAGCCGGGCGAGCAAGTGCAGATCGCTTTGGATGCGGCAGCGACCGAGTTCTACGACGACAAGCGGAAGTTGTATACCATTGATGGCAAGGAACTAACCAGCGCCGCGATGGTGGACTTTTTGGCCGATTGGGTCAAGAGCTACCCGATCTGCTCGATTGAAGATGGATGCAGCGAAGATGATTGGGACGGCTGGAAGCTGCTCAGCGAGCGGCTTGGCAGCCAGGTGCAGCTCGTCGGTGACGACCTGTTTGTCACCAATACCAAGCGCCTGCAACGGGGTATCGACTCTGGCATCGGCAATAGCATCCTCATCAAGGTGAATCAAATCGGCTCGCTCAGCGAAACGATCGAGTGCATTCAGCTTGCACATCGCAACGCCTATACAAGCATCAGCAGCCACCGCAGCGGCGAAACCGAGGACTCGACCATCGCCGATTTGGCCGTCGCAATGGCAACCGGTCAGATCAAAACCGGCTCGGCATCCCGCACCGACCGCATGGCCAAGTACAACCAGTTGCTGCGAATCGAAGAGCAACTCGGTGCCTCAGCCATCTACGCCGGCCCACTGTTTAAGAGGAAGAAGTAGCAGGCACGGTCCCCTTTTTTACCTCTCCCGCTTGCGGGAGAGGTCGCGGTATCAGCCGCGGGTGAGGGTTTTTTCTCCTGCTCTACTCTCGCATAGCGTGCCGCGACGCGCTAGCGGAGCGCGTCCAGTTATACCACGTGTCTGGAACACTCTTTCGGCGGAGCGAAAGGCTACTATGGTCTTGGCGCATCAGGTTTCGGCGTCGGTACATACTCCAACTCTGACTCGCGATGGACAACTTCACCACCCGCGGGCGTGATCAACTTCCGGATCGTCTCCTCCATCACTCCTGACGGCAACTGCTGCACGCTCCCATCGGCAAACGCAAAGCGATACGCCAATGGGTTAGGGCTGCGTAGCTCTGGCAGCGGCTTATCCTTTTCGACCGGAATATCCTCCGGTTTGGTCCAAGGAATGTCGCGCTCGGCCTCGACGACGAGGATGGTATTGGAGAGGCCATCTTTGATTTGACGAACCGTTGTTCCTGTTTTAGCTGCCTCTGCGGAAAACATGGCGTCCTTGCCGGTCAGGACGTAGTAGCTGCTGTTGGTATTCTTGGGATATTTGGTCACGTCGCAAAATACGTCCGGAACCGCTTTCATCAACTCAAGGTTGGCCGGGCTATCCCACGGCTGGTCGAATTTATACGCATTGTAGAGAGACCCCATTTCCAAATAGGGCAGAAGCGCCACACGCCAACTGTGGGGTGTCTTACCGTCTGGGCCGAGTATGACTGCCGGAGGAAATTGCTTGTGCGCGTCATGATAAGTGTGGAACGCCAACGCAATCTGTCGCAGCCGGTTAGCCTGTTCCGCTGCGATTGTTGCTTTTCGCATTCCAGCGATTCCCGGCAAAAGAAAATCTTTTAACAGCACCGAGAGTGATACCTGCAACTCTGCCTTGATCGTTACCCGGCTTCCTTCCTGCTGAGGATTCAGACGCGCGAGAAACTGTCCGAAACTGTCGAACAGTTTATCCTTCAGCTTTTCTAGTTCTTCCCCCGCCTGCCGCGAAGTTGGAAATAGCTCGCGCCGTATTACAGGTAGCATCGATTGAACGAGCGACCGGATGGCCACCGCGCTCTCATTCACTTCTTTTGCACGTCGATCGTTTTCACAGACGGCCTCAAGGCGCAGACCGAGCTTGTCACTGATATCGACTGCACCAATCACAGTCGGTACCTGACGAAAAAACGCCAGTACTGCCCAGATACTGCCCATCGATCCGCTACGACTCTTCACCATTTGGTCGGTGTTGTTCGCGGCGGCAACGCCATTGATATAGAACGCGATATCGGAGGTGGCTACCTTTTCAAACTCCGCTCCCCAGGCGGGTTTCAGTTTTGCTTTGGCGGTCACGATGGAGATTCCAAGTGCAGATGGCACGCTGGGAGCGTGTTGCCAGGTAATCACTATCGTGTGCTGATCCGGTATCCAGTAGCCCCCCTCCATGGTGCGCCTCATCTTAACTTGATAGACAGTCTCCCCGGCGTATTCATGCGCAACGGGATTTTTCCATCCTGCTTTTTTGAGGAACGCCTTCCAATCCGTTGGCTTTTCGCTCCGCAGGACAACGACTGGCACCCGATATTGTTCGGCAGGAAAGATGAGAAGAGATTCCAGTTCGTCCAGCGGCATGCCAACTTCTTTTTCGAGCGTTTGGAACTCTTTTAATCCCGCCAGTGTCGCACGCAGCTCAGGGTTCTTTGCCAGTATCACCGCCGGGCGGATCGCCAGTATTGCGGTTACGTCGCTGGGGACGTAGGTGAGATCAAACGGCTTGTTGCCTGCTAAATTCTTCGATGCATTTTCGACTGCTGTTCCTTTGGTAATTACAAGCGTGTCATCTTCAATTTTGTAGCCGAGTTTGTACTTGGAGACGATCTTCCATAATAGCTCCTGGAATGTCGGACTCCCTTCTGCTTTGTCGCGTTCTTTGTCCTTAGGCACTTCAACGATCAGGTCGTTTAGTGCCGGATCTAGTTTTAGTCGCTTCCCGAGTCGCATATTGGTGTGGAGCTGAATGTAATTCCTGAGGTAGTCACCGACAGAGTTTGGCCCGATTACCGTTGGGCGTCCCATTTCTCCTAAAGTCATTGCTGCGTAAAACTTTTGCTCATCACTAGCGCCTGGGACTTCTCCGTTGGCTACATGGTGCAACAATGTTTTTACTTCAGGAAATTTGGCGAATAATGCGTGAACCTCGTTTTGGTGTTTTGCGCGATCGCCACGCGTACCTCGGTCGACCATTGGAATTAGTGCTACGACCTTTTGCACCGCTTCATTCTCAGCAAGCTCCTTGGGAAGTTTGCTCAAATCGAGCTTGGGGTGAAATGTTTCACCGACAGTGGCATCTGCCCCTTTCGCTGGCCCGTCCAATTCCTTCGGATCGACAGTTTCTCCACCGGCCGGGGTGATCATTTTCCAGAGCGTTGCATCATCGATCTCGCTTGAAACTTTTCGCACGCCACCATCGAAGAACCCTACGCGATAGTATCGCGGATCGGTCGTACTGAGTTTGGGCAGTGGCTTGCCTGCCTCGACCGGGAGATCCTCGGGCTTGGTCCAAGGGACATTCTCTTTTGACTCAGCGAGGAAAATCGTTTTCGATGTGCCATCCGTAATATCCCTGAAGATTTTGCCACTTTTCGCTGGTTGCGCAGAAAACATTAAATCCTTGCCGGTCAAAACAAAGTAGCGGCTATTGGTGCTTTTCGGGTCATCCGTCGGATCGCGGTAGACATCCGGCATCTGCTCCAGGACTTTCATATTGGCCGGACTGTCCCACGACTCGTCGAACTTATACTGTTTGTACAGATCGTTGCATTTTTCGTCACCCAAGTACCGTAAGATTGCGACTCGCCAACTGTGTGGTGTCTTGCCGTCGGGACCAAGAATACTTGCGGCTGGAAATCGCTTTGTTACATCAACAACGTTGTGAAACGCGATTATGATTTTCCGCATATTATTCGCTCGCTGATGGTCCAGCAGAGC
>JAWXCH010000004.1:0-2761 GCA_034440595.1 Planctomycetota bacterium
CGATTGCCCGCGCCCGCGGTTTTCGGACCTTCCGCAATCTGAGGACGATCGTCTACTTGCTGAAGGCGAAGCTGGACCTTCCAACGTCGCCGTATCGGTCACCGGTATCACAGGCGGGATGAGATTTCCTCCAAACGGAATGGCAGAGACCCGCTCTGACCCCATTGCTCCAATGACTCAGACCGGAATGGGCCTTAATCCAATTCTTTCGCTGACCCCAAAGACTCCACGCGATGGCAAGCCGGTTCCTCTCTTCATCGCTAAGGGGAGTACGCAACGAAAAAATCCGTGCACCCATGACCAGTGGCAGCATACCGGCGACAAATTGCCCGCGATCCGTGTACGAGTGGTGATAGACCCCCCCCCCTAATGCACTCGGAATTGTGAAGCTGTCTCCCGATATTGGCACGCGCGATTGTATCTCTTGCACAAAACATAGAAAGTCTCTTCGAGTTTTTGGCCGAGTCATTAAAAGTTGATCCACACCACCCTGAAACTTCGATGATCCTAGCAGCTTGAACCATTGGGATATATCTCTCCTACACTTGACTCTGGGGTTCATAAATGTGCCAGCCTCGCGTTCAAGGCTAATTCTTAATGATTCCACGTCAAAGTCGTCGGTAACTAGCAAAGGGTAAATTCCCATCTCCGGGGACATCTGGAGCAAGAGCACAGATATACCATCCGATTCTAGGTGTTCACTATAAAGAAATACCGCTGGCTTTCCAATCTCAATACTAGAAGATTGTTTGATATCTGTTGACATAAAAACCTGCTTAACTAACTCACCAAACTTTACTGTCGCCACAAAGTAACCCCACTTGGATCCCGGGGGCAGGGCCTTCACCTCTTGAGTCACACCAATAGAAGCCCGGTCAGCAAGCAGCAAACCAATTTCTAGCTCGCGCAATCTCTCCTCATCGGAAGACGCCGAAAGATTACCACTCAAACCCGCGCATGCAACCAATAACAAAACTTTCTCAAAAAGTCTCATCGCCACGGCTCTCCTCTCGGCTCCCGCACATTAAAAGAATTATCCCAACCCCCTCGAAGATTCGTGCTCATTACACTTGCCTGATATGCAGTAATAATTGGCCCGTTAGTAGCCATAAGGTTACCGGCTTGTCCGCTAAAAGGCAGGTTTGTTACATAATCATATCTATCCCTGAGCCCAAGTGCATGCCCAATTTCATGTGCGAAAACCTTGGCACCCCGATGATCGAGGGCATTTATCGTCATCGCTGCAAAAACGGGGTCAGGTTCACTTAACCCGTTCCAGTAATGGGTTTCCGCAGCTGATGTGCTGGGCCGTACCTGCGAATCGCTGAGTTTTTGCTACCACCATTGCGCGGAAGCTGTGGCGGCCGCGGGCTTCCTTGGCGTTGATGAGGTCGTCCAGGCTGATGGCGCGTATGCGGCGACCGAGCAGTTCGATCTCGACGGAATCGCGCGCTACCCGGGCGTAGTCGCCGATGCCGGTGATGCTGCTGATCAGGTTGAGGGTGCCGAGGTCGGTGTTCAGGTAAAGGCTGTTGAGCGCAACGCCGGCTTCGGGATCGTCGAGAAAGGATGACTGCGGAGCGGCTAGTCGATGCCGTGGGTTAAAGGCGCGGAAAACTTCGCGCAGTTTCTCGATGGTGTCCGGCGTCAGCGTCGCGCGGTCGGCGAGCTCACGGGTGCGCAGGCGTGATCGGTGCGGGATCGCTGCACAGCCGCCGACCAGCACGAAATTGATACGCGGGGTCATCCAGACGCAGCAGCAGTTTTCGCAGGTCGCTCAACGAAGCCCGACGGGCCGCAGGTGTCGCGCTTCACAATTTGCGGTCAGCCACATTTCATCCCCTATCCACTATCACCTTGAACCCGCTGCACCCGCTTGCGGTACTCAGCCACGTTGTCACCAGAAATGCGCGTCTGCTGGGTGCCCTTGATCTCATCGACTTTTTCGTCCGAGCCGGTCACTGGCTTGGCTTCGACGGCGGTTTCGTGTTCGAAGGCGTGCGATTTGTCGGTGTTGCGATAGTGCCGGTACAAGGCCCAGTAGAGGCCGGTTGCACCGGCGGGGCCGAGCAGGAGTAACCAGAGTCCGCCGTCGTCGCTCATAACTAAACCACCATCCAGAGTGCAAAGCCTTCGAGTACGGTGCCGACGGTGAGCGCGGCCAGGATCAGCTTCCACTGCTGCACTGGCACGCTGCCCATGGTCTCGCCGGTGCGGCCGTTCACCGCGATGTAATGCAGCAGGCCGCCTTTGCTGCCCTGCTGGTGGTAGGAGTAGAGCCACACCGGCAGGTACATCGACACCCAGCGCGTGCCGTGCACGTCGAGTCGTTCCTGTTCCCAGCGCACGCCGCGACCGTATTGGCTCACTGACGCTTGTACTTTTGCGCGGGCGATGGCCAACAACTGATCTTCAAGGCGCGGTTGCAGGTGCTCGACGTCGCGGTCGCGCTTCTCCGAAGTGCAGCCGGCCAGGTAGGACGCGTTCCACTTCACCGCGTTCTTGGTGTCGAACGGCAGGATGGTGTTGATGATGTTGTTGGTGTTGGCGCGGGTGTCCAGATTGCCGCGTTCGGTGGACGATTCCAGGGTCAGGTCGTCCACCGTGAAGTCGATGTGCCGGTCCAATTGGTAGACATCGGCGTCGTAGTAGGTTTTTTTCTTGTCGCCGCTGCCCCTGGTGTATTCGCGCGTTTTGATCTCGCCGTGGCCGTAGATGTCGGCGCTCACGTTGCCATCGACAATCATGTAAGGCAGGTAGA
>JAWXCH010000005.1:0-5922 GCA_034440595.1 Planctomycetota bacterium
ACCAAAGCGGATGACCTCGTCGATGGCCTGGATATAGACTTCCGTCTTGCCACTTCCGGTTACGCCATGTAGCAAAATCGTCTCGCTGCGGCGCTCGTTCAATGGGCGCAAAATAGCGTCGAGGGCCGTTCGCTGATCGGGGTTCAACTTCAACGGAAGTTCGCGCGCCGGTCGTCGCTGCACAGAATCAGGGGAGACGGTGACTTGATCGACATGCACAAGCTCCTTTTTGCGCAGCGTAACCAGCGGAGCTTTCGTACAATTGAGTTGCTCAATGATCTGATCGGCGGTGACCGGCAGCGGCTGTGCGGCCAAGAACTGCAAAATTTGCGAGTGCAGCTCGGTGAGCTTCAGTTCTAATAGCTTCTCCCTGGCCAGCGGTGTCAGGCTGAACATCGCCACCTGCCGCGTTTTCTGCTGATCGCGGACGATTGCCGGCAGCACAGCTTCCAGTGCCTGCCCGCGCGTGCAGAGGTAGTAGTCGGCCATCCACCCGGTGAGCTGCAGCATCGCCGGCGTCAGCAGATTCCGCGCGTCGACAACTGCGGACAGCTCCTTTAACCGGCGCCGCTCATTGGCCAGTGGATGCAATGCAACACAGTAGCCGACCACGGGCCGATCACCGCGACCAAAGGGGGCACGAACTCGACGCCCCGGCTCGACCTGATCGCGCAAAGCATCCGGCACCAGGTAATCAAACGTTTGGTCCGGGCCGGTAGGAAACACCACCGACGCCACCAAACGATCGCCAGCGTCGTCGGCTTCCCAAGCTTCGGGTTCCGTTTCGAATAGACTTTGTTGCGTGCTCATCCGTAGTTTGCCAATCCGCTTGCGGAACTTCCTTACCTTGGATTAGACATTCCGCCCCGCAGTTTGTCTAATCACCGTTCAAAGCAGTAGGGATTGGACGAATCAGCCGTCTGGCGCTAGCCACCGGTTCTTACCGCTCTAACCGTGGGCTAGCGCCCAACGGCTGATACAATAATTACGCCGTGATAGTGCGCTAGTGCGTTTCGTCACTTGTCCAGCCAGAATGAATTGTATGCGACTTGGTATTTTTGGAGGGAGTTTCGATCCGGTCCATTACGGACACCTGCTGGCGGCGGAATCCTGCCGCGAGCAAGCAAATTTGGACGATGTCTGGTTTGTGCCGTTGGCCGTGCCGGCACATAAATCGCCGCAGGACATATCGGCCGCGTCCGATCGAATTGATATGTTGAAGCTGGCGGCTGCCGGTCACCAATCCTTGCGCGTTTCCAGTTTAGAAATCGATCGTGGCGGAATCAGCTACACGGTCGAAACACTGGAGCAATTGCACGGCGACCAACCCGACAACGAGTTGTTCCTTATTTTAGGGGCGGACTCGCTGGCCGATTTTCCCACCTGGCGCAATGCTGAAAGAATCTGCGAATTGGCCGCGCTACTGGTCGTGCGCCGCGAAGGATACCCAGAGCCAAACTTCCGCGTGCTAGCGGAATTCGTGGATCGAAAGCGGATAGAGCACTTTAAATCACTTCAAGTAGAAATGCCCGCCATCGGGCTAGCGGCACGGGAAATCCGCCACAGAGTGGCCAGCGGCCGCAGTATCCGATACCGCACCCCGCGAGCAGTCGAACGGTATATCGAGACGCATGGGCTCTACCGTAGGGATCCGAGCTAGCAAAAAAAACAGTCCGGGCGACTCGCAGTGAGCCAGCTCCGGACTGTGGTCCCCCCCTGGGATGTATCGTGATCAGAGTAGCGCCGCTTTACGCGAGGGGAACCTCAATTTACTTGGCTGGCAATCGACACGTGGTGCATCGATCCTTTGAGCCTTCGATCTGGCCGCCGGTGGCAACCGAACCGCAATCTCAGTGAAGGTAAGTATCGGCGGGTACACTCGGTAAGTTTGGTAAATTTTGCCGATTATTAAGATTCTCGAAGGTCCGGACAAGCCTCGCTATCTTTGCATACAACGCAAACGACCTACTTTACTAGTCCTTCTAGGTGGATGAACGGGGGTACGCGATACCCCTTCCATTGCTAGCAGAAGCCTGGCAGCAAATATGACTGGATAAACTCTACCGATTGTGCCGATTTTAGCGGACGTGCGATCGATTTGCGCATGCGTGCTGCTTCAAGTGATTTCGTTCTAACTAGCCGGACAAGGACGTCCCAAATGAATAAGCTGAATCAGATCTCCGCCGCCATTTTTCGTAGCCCAATCCTCTGGGGACTGTTGCTGACTTTCCTATTCTATATTCCGATTCGCAACGGACAGATCACTGACCCAACGGTCCTTCGGTACCTCAATGGCCACTGGATGGAACGCGTCGAAGTGGCTCTGTTTTTCACTGGAATCTTTGCACTGGTCTTCAAATTCCTGCAGGTCCGGTCCCAGTTTCCAATTACTAAAGTGCGGCTCTTGGAAGTTGTGCCCGTTAACAGCCAGCAGATTGAAGACTGCCCAGCCCTATTGGATCGGCTGTATAGTTTGCCTGCAAGTTGGCAATCGAGCTATCAGGTCCAACGGTTGCGCGAGTTGATTGAAATCGTCCAACGAAAGAACTCGACCGATTCACTTGATGCCGACACCAAGTACCTTTCGGAAATGGATGCGGCGCGTGCTAGCCATAGCTATGGTTTTGTACGCATTGTCATCTGGGCACTGCCAATTCTCGGTCTGCTAGGAACGGTCATTGGCCTTACCGACGTCATCGGGCACTTGTCGCTGGAGCATTTGAACGAATCGTTGCCCGCAATTGCCGCCGGTCTGGCAGTCGCATTCGATACCACGGCGATTGCGCTGGGCTTCTCGATGGTTCTGATGTTCCTGCAATACTTTATCGACCGCCAGGAAAACTACCTGCTGACCCTGGTCGATGATCGCATCAATTGGGAAATGTCCGGTCGATTTGAAGAAAGCACCACAGCTTCGCAAGATCCAGCTAGTCAGGCGCTGCGTCGCATGACCGAAACCTTGATGCAGTCGACCGAAAAGTTAGTGGCACGGCAGGCAGAGCTGTGGCAGGCAACGATCTCTGCCGCGCACAGTCGCTGGCAGACATTGTCGTCCAGCGCCGGAGATCAACTCACTTCGTCGATGGGGGCCGCATTAGAAAAGAGCCTGCGTGCCCATGCCAATCAATTGGCCCTGGCCGAGCAAACCGCAGCCAAATCCGCGCAAGAGAATTGGAAGCAACTGCAACATGCCCTGACTCGTAACGCCGACAGCGCCGTTTTGCAACAGCAAGAACTGACCAAGCAAAGCGAAGTGTTGCTGAAGGTCGTCGAAGCCACCGGCCAGATCAGCCAGTTGGAACAAACGCTCAATCGCAATTTGGAAACGCTCTCTGGTGCCAAGCACTTTGAAGAAACGGTCCTCAGTCTGGCCGCGGCGGTGCAGTTGCTCAGCGCCCGCATGCAAGGTGCTAGCGATATTCGTCCGATAGAATTGCCACGCACCAAACGCGCAGGACAAGCGGCATGAGACGACCCGCCCCACACAATCCGGGCGTCAATCTGTTTTCGTTCTTGGCAATCTTGATCTGCACAATGGGAACACTCATCCTGTTGATGTTCATCATGAGCCGCCACGGCGTGAAAACGGATAACGACGTGCTTGTCGAATCGCACGAAAAGATCGACGAAGAGACGGAGATCAAGCGTGCCGAGCTTCAGTGGCGAATTTCGCATCTGAAGACATCGCACGAAAAAACCTCGCACGACTTGTCTCAGGATCGGCTGCGCCTGAGTGCAGTTGAGCAGCATGAGCGCGATCTGATGAATAAGCTGCAGCAACTCAAGCAGACCGCCGAGATTCTCGCGGCGACCAAGTCTACGAAAGGTACCGAAACCGAGCTGACGAAGGCCGAATTGCAACAACTCCTGGAGGCCGCCGAATCGGCTCGCCTGCGCGCTATCGAAGCAAAACAACATACCGCGAATCGCAAGCCCTCGTACGCCATCATTCCCTACACCGGAAAATATGGTACCAGCCGACGACCACTCTACATTGAATGCAGTAACGCCGGCATCATATTGCAACCTGAGGGGATCGTTCTCCAGCCAACCGATTTTGCCGGACCACCAGGACCAGGTAATCCGCTCGCCGCTACCTTGCGCGCCGCGCGCGAACACCTGATGAAAGCAAACCCTGATAGTACTGTCGAACCGTATCCGTTCATGCTGGTTCGCCCGGACGGCATTCTGGCCTATTACGCCGTTCGCGAGGCGATGCAATCCTGGGCCTCGGAGTTTGGCTACGACATGGTCGGCCAGGACTGGAAGCTGGATTTTCCTCCGCCCGACAAGCAACTGGCTGCGGTCGAAACACTCGCCCTGACCGAAGCACGGCAGCGCGTGAATTGGTATCTGCAAAACAGCGTCAGCCGCAATACCGATCGCAATCGGGCGCGCTACCGCGTCTCGAGCGTTCGCGGGGGGCTGGTATCCGAAGGTAACGTAACTACCGGAGATCGACCGCTGCAATCGCCGTGGCTGGATGGTGGTGCAAGCAGTGTTGGAAGCGCGCAAAATGCTGGCTCGCCCTATGGTCAGCCCGGTCAAATGGGCGGTGGATCGAATCCGACCGGACTTACTGCGGACACCGGCCTGCCGGGTTCTCAATCGGTGCCCGGTTCAAATGGCCTGCCCGGCTCAAATGGCCTGACCGGCGAGCGGGCAGGTGCGGCGATCGGCAGCGGCGGCGGCAACGGTGCCGAACTGATCGCAGCCGGCAGACCGGCGGGTGCGGGCACGCCGGGTTACCCTGGCGGGAGCTATCCCGGCGGAAGTGGTCCCGGTGGTGGCGTTCCTGGAGGTAGTAATCCCGGAGGCAGTGGTTCAATTGGCGGTAACCCAGGTGGCTCATCCGCAGATGGCCCGCAACTGGGATCTGCACAGGGCAACTTGCCTTACGGTGCGACTTCGTTTACTGCCTACAACGACCCCGCAGCCGGCGGCAGCGAAGCATCTTCCGGTGCGACCGGCGGTGATCCGTCTGCAACAGGTTCTGCCGCTCAAGGTAGCAACTCCGGCGCGACAGGAAGTTCCGCACAAGGCGGACCGGGGCAATTCTCGCCGGGCCAATTCTCGCCGGGCCAATCCCCACCGGGTCAGTCACAAATTGCCGGCGGAGCAGGGCAGGGGAGCGGAAACACACACGACACCACTGTCACCGGCGCTGCAACTGCCAGTCAGCCGCCGATGTCTTTGGCGGACCGAACAATGGCTAGTGCCGCTGCAACTCCCAATCGCGCCGATTCACCAAACGATCGCCAGCGAATGTCGAGCAACCAGCAATTTGCGCCTCGACCGGGGGAGTACATCGATCCCAACATGCAAGGCTCACCTGGCAGCGAGCAAGATGAAAATACACAGCGTCAGCCTCCGGCCAGCGTTGCCAAATCGCGTGGCCGAGACTGGGCGCTCGAACACTCGACTCGCTCTTCCAGCGCGCTGACTCGACCAATTCGCGTCGATTGTCAGGGGGACCGACTCGTGGTGCAGCCCGACAAACCGGATGCGCTACCGATCGTGATTCCGTTGACCAATCGTACGGAAGAATCGATCGACCGGCTAGCCGACGCGGTTCGCGATCGAATTCGTTCGTGGGGAATTGCCGGTCGCGCGATGTATTGGAAACCACAACTGGTATTGAGCGTTGGCCCAAGTGGCGAAGGACGTTTCTTGGATTTACAGCATCTGCTGGCCGACAGCGGATTTGACGTGAAGCGAAAAGAAATCACACGTTGATGAACGCGATTTTAAGTTTAGGGCACATCTACTAGCCAAGGTGAGTTATGCGTCGTCCGAATGCCATCAGTCTCGAAATGAGTGGACAGGATTCGTTCATCGACGTGGTAACCAACCTCGTTGGCGTGTTGATCATTCTGGTGGTGATAATTGGAGTGCGCAGTCGATCGGCACCTGCGGCAGTTG
>JAWXCH010000006.1:0-11058 GCA_034440595.1 Planctomycetota bacterium
ACCTTAGGCCGGCCAGCCTTTGCGATCACCTGCGGCGGCTACCGCCTGATCGATCTGCTGAAGTCCAGCTTCGATGCGCCGATCCTGGCCGCGGTTCGTCCCTATCTGGCGGCAATTCAAGCTGCCGACTGGCCAGACACGCTGTTAAATCTGGCGAGGTCAGACCGCCCTACCCTGTTTGTCAATGCACGACTGGCACCAACTATCCGTGCCATGACGCACTTGCAATCGTTGACACGTCAGACTGGCGATCAGGTCATTGTCGATCGTGACGAACTGGTCGCGTGCTGGATTCAAGACCCCAGCCGGTATTTTGACTCGGCTGGTAGTCTGGTGCAGAACCTGCTGTTAGCTAGCAACAGCGACACGGTGGGCACGCAGGCAACTCAGACAGACACCACGGCTGACGAGCTACCGTTGCAACTGTTTTCCTACCCGCACGATCTGATTCGCCTGCACATGGCCAACATCAGCGAGAACCTCGAACACCGCGCAGTGGTTGGCTCCTATCAGCAAACGGCGGACGGCGTCTATGCCGCGGCGGGCGTGCAGTGCAGCTCACACACGGTATTCGATACTCGCAAAGGGCCAATTATCCTCGACGAAGATTGCCAGATCGGGCCGTTCAGCTACCTGCGTGGGCCGGTGTATGTCGGTCGCGGCGCACGCGTCACCGAGCATGCTTCGTTGAAGGACGGCGTCTGCCTGGGACACACCACCAAGGTCGGTGGCGAGATCGAATGCTCCATTCTGGAACCCTATTCCAACAAGCAGCATCACGGATTCTTGGGGCATAGCTGGCTGGGGAGTTGGATTAACCTGGGAGCAGGAACTTCAAACAGCGATCTGAAAAATACGTACGGCACGGTTAACATGCGTTATGGGCAGGAAAAGGTTCCGACTGGTATGCAGTTTGTCGGCTGCTTTGTCGGCGATTATGCCAAGACTGCCATCAACACCAGCATTTTCACGGGCAAGACTATCGGCGTCGGGAGCATGGTTTACGGGTTTGCCACCAGCAATGTGCCGAGCTTTGTCAATTACGCTCCTTCGCTGGGGCACCTGACCGAGATGTCGCTCAGCGCGATGGTCGCCACGCAGGCTCGCATGTTTGCACGCCGCAATGTTCCGCAACGCCCGTGCGATATTGCGCTGCTGGAGTCGATGTATGAACTGACACGTGCCGATCGGAGTGAACTGGGGGAGCTTCCGTCGGAGCCAATTGCCTGGTGAATGGGCCGTGGGACACTCTTCACCGGGTTGGCTAAGTTGTGCCTTTCGGTTTATCATACAGCTAGGCACAATTCTTATCTGGACCGCAATTACCGACTATTTTGAGAGGCTCCCTTGCTGTTTGATGAAGCATACGCACCGGGCAAGTTCGGTCTTTCCTTTGAGCTGTTTCCTCCCAAGACTGAGGCGGGCGATCTTGCGCTGTGGCGTAGCTTGGAAGAGCTGATGGAGTTTGCGCCGAGCTTTGTCACGTGTACCTATGGTGCTGGTGGTTCGACACAGACCAAGACCTTGGATATTGTCGCCGAAGTGCGGCAGCGTTACGGCTGCCCAGTCGCTTCGCATTTGACGTGTGTGGGTGCCACCGCGGATGTTCTGCGCGGTTATTTGCGACAAGCCTGGGAGCGAGGTGTTGAGAATATTGTCGCGCTGCGTGGCGATCCGCCGCGCGGTGAAACTTCATTTCAGGCGACTGCTGGTGGTTTTAGTTATGCCTGCGAGTTGGTGTCGCTGATTCGCAAGGAATTTCCTCAATACGGCATTGCCGTGGCTGGTTACCCTGAGACGCACCAGGAAGCAATCGATGCAGACTCGGACCTACTGAATCTAAAGCGCAAAGTCGACTGCGGCGGGCATGCCGTCATCACACAGCTGTTTTATGACAACGCCGATTTCTTTCGCTTCCGTGACCGGTGTCAGGCAATTGGTATTACAGTGCCAATTGTGCCAGGCATTCTGCCAGTCACCAATTTTTCGCAGGTGCAACGAATTGCTTCGCTCTGCAAAGCTCGTTTGCCGGACGACTTTACCGCCGCGCTAGTTGCCTGCGGGGATGATGAGGCCAAGCAGTTTGAGACCGGGGTGGACTTTGCCGCGCGACAGGTGCAGGAACTGATTGACGGTGGCGTGCCCGGGCTGCACTTTTACGTGCTCAATAAGTCCCCGGCTACGGTTCGCGTGCTGCAATCGGTGACACGCCCGGCGTAATCTGTCGCATTTCGCTCCTCAGTCGCCTTTCACTCCGTGAAAGAGCAATTCTCCTACAGCCCTGACTTGAGTTAGCGCTGATTAAATGGCCAAGTGCTCTTTCGCGGAACGAAAGGCAACAGAATCGCCAATAAAACTTCTACAATTGTTCCGCAGAGCCCGCGGAGCAGAACGTAGAGAAAAAACTTACCCGCTATCCAGTTCATCCCGTTTATCCTTGTTTACTCTGCATTTCTTAGTTCTGATTATTTGAACAAGGATGGACTGGATTTACAGGATAAAGCGTCCCAGTCTCTGCGCTTTCTTCGCGCTCTCGGCGTTCTCTGCGGTGAATCAAAAAGCGCAACTTCAAATCTTGCGCGGCGGGTTAGTTTGATTCCGATTTGCTCTGGCTTTCGCATCGGGTAGGATGGAAGGTAGCCGGCGGTGGCCGCAACTGCGACCGTCAGTTGGCTCGATTTTCTTTCATTCATCGAAGTCATATTATGCCACGCGGAAATTTCTGGATCATCATGTCGGCGGCCGTGGTGTCGCTGGTCTGCTATCAGTTGCAAGATCGCAACCCGTACGGTCGGTACTTTTCGGAAATCGTCGATCAGATCGAAGAACGTTACGTCGAGAAAGTCGATCGCGATCAGCTCTTCGAGAGCGCCATCAAAGGCATGATGGGCAAGCTGGACGAGAACTCCAATTTCTTCGGACATACCGAAACAGAAGGTTTTCGCGAGGCACTCGATCAGGAATTTGGGGGTATCGGTATTCAAGTCTCGCACGATGAAAAATCCAAGGGACTGGTCGTCGTAGCCACGATGCCCGACACGCCGGCACAAAAAGCCGGCCTGTTGGCTGGCGACAAGATTATCAAGGTCGATGGCGCGGACATTCGCGGGCTATCGGTCAGCGACGCCTCACGCAAAATGCGCGGCAAAGTGGGCGATCCTGTCAAGCTGACAATCCTGCGCAATGGTGACGACAAACCGCAAGAACTGTCCCCTATCAATCGCGCGATTATCGAAATTCAGTCGGTGCTGGGGGACACGCGCACGCCGGATGGAAACTGGAACTTTTACATCGCCGATGACCCACGGATTGCGTATGTTCGCATCACCAGTTTCGGCAAACATACTGAGCGCGATCTGAAGGCGGTCATGGAGCAACTGCAAGCACGCGGGATCCAGGCGATGATTTTGGACCTTAGAAATAATCCAGGCGGTTTTTTGGAAACGGCGATCGCGACCTGCGATATGTTCATTGACCGCGGCACCATTTTAACCACCCGCGGGCGCGACAATGAAGTTCGCGACCGATATGAAGCCACAGCACCGGGAACCTATCAGGGATTTCCGATGGTCGTGCTGGTCAATCGATACAGTGCCAGCGCTAGCGAGATTGTGGCAGCTTGCTTACAGGACCACCACCGCGCGATCGTAATGGGCGAGCGCAGTTATGGCAAAGGGACCGTGCAGCATGTGATTCCGGTCAGCGGCGGTCGGAACGATCTTAAGCTGACAACGGCCTATTACTGGCGGCCAAGCGATAGGAACATTCACCGCAAGCCGGATCCTTCGCAACCGGATGGTCGTGCCAAGGAGAGCGAAGAATGGGGGGTCTCGCCAGACAAGCCGTATGAACGTCGGCTGAGCGATGAAGAGCTGAAAAAGCTGCTTGTGTGGCGTAGCGACCGCGATCTGCTGCAGCTCTCTGAGATCAAAAAATCTGCCGCGGCAAAGACGCCGCCGACCGACGCCAAGAAGAGCGATACCACTGAAAAGAAAGACACTGAAAAGAAAGACACGGGCAAGAAATCCGACCCGGCAGAAACACCGGATGCAGCAGGCACAACAACTGATGACACGCCTTCTGAGCGCAAGACTCCAGATGCAAATCCGGCGGATGGCAGTGTCGATACGCAGTTGCAAGATGCAATTAAGTATTTGCAAAAGCAGTTGGATCAGAGTGGCACGGCTAAAAAAGCGGCCGCGGCGTGATCTAACTTTGGGCGGTTCACCATCCGGCGATTGACTGGCTGCTAGTACAGCGGTCGAAAATCGTCCAGCGTGGTTTCTCTACGGTACGTGGTGGTAAATTCCACGTCGCTTTTTACCGTTCTAACCAGCGCGGATAGTATATTTACCCGCTTCTAGCCCGCATTTTTTAGTTACAGCGTTTTTGGCATGGATAGTGCATAAGCGGTGTTCCCAGTGAGCGTGGATGCAAATCGCACCATGTATTGTTTCAAAAACTATCCGGGAGAAATGTTATGCGATCTACCTTGAAGAATGCTTTGGCGGCACTATTGGTCTCGACGTTGAGTTTGGGAGTGGTGACCGGTTTCACTGGTTGCGATAAGTCGGCCGCCGACAAAAAGGCGGATGAGGTCCGCAATCAGGCTGAAAAGAGAGCCGATCAGCTAGAGGAAAATGCTGATAAAACGCGAGAAGCGGGTGAGAAAACGGCTGATCGAATTGAGGACGCCGATGCTCGCAACAAGGAAGCCAGGCAAGATGCCAATGACGCCGAGGCCAAGCGACTTCGCGAGGAGAAGGAACTACACGAGAAGGCGGCCGGTAATCTAGAAAAGAAGGCTGACGAAGTTGAAGCGCGGCCGTAATCAGGTTGCTTTTCCAACGATAAAAATCGGTGAGATCTCACGATCTCCCCTTGTAGGTCGGGTTCGGTACACAATGTTGTACCGAACCCGATTTTTTTGGGCTGGAGTATCAACCCGTGTTCGCAATTTTTTATTCACCGCAGAGGTCCCCAAGAGCGCAAAGGAAGAAGCAAACCGGGTTCTTATTAAGCCGTTATCCTGTGCATCTTGTCCATCCTTGTTTATTCTGTTTTGAACAAGGATAGACAGGATGAACGGGATAGTTGCGAAACTTTACCGTCGCAATTCCCAGCGTTACAGCAGTCAATCGCAAGCCGCCGATGTAGTATGTCCCAATCTACTTAGCTTCGACCGGAGTTTTGGCCGGCTCAGCTTCCTTCGGCTTCGCAGTGTCAGCTTCCTTCGGCTTTGCAGCATCCTCATTCGGCTTCGCCGGGCGCATGTTTTCGGTGAAGAAGGCGATATCGTCGCCAAAATCGCTGTCGTTGTCGTAGTGGCCGCCGCTGTCTTTGCCGTCATGCCCGAACGAATAGAGCAATACTCCATCACCACTGGAGCGATAGACGAGGGGCTTGCCTCCGTACCGATCCGGCGGAATCTCTTTTACGTACTTTGGTACCAGCTCGTCTAGTTTTTTGGGAAATTGACCACGGTCGTTCTTATAGAGTGCCAAGGCAATGGCCAGGTCCTGCAGGTTAGTCTGTGTTTGACTTCGACTTCCCGCTATGTCGAGTGAGACAATCGCCGGCATGAACAATGCTTCGATTAATTGTGCCAGGAGCTTGGATCGCCCTTCTTCCGTGAGCGCGGTCATACTATTTTTCAACAGGTTCGCAGGCTCAAACGCCAAGTCTTTGGCCATCAGACGGAGTCGTTCGTCGTATTCCTTCCAGGCAGCGGCACGCTTGACCGGATCCGGAATACTCTGAATCTCTACCAACTTATCGTATAGCGCATTGGTTTTGCGCAGAACCGAATCGAAGTCCCACAGCAGGCGGCGGGCCGTATAACCAATCTGACGGCCGCGAACCAATTTCCGGATCGGGTTTGATCCCCGGAAGGCATATTCCAGAAAGTCTGTCGTGCCCGTTTGTGCAACGTAGCAGGCTGCGCTCAGCGCCGAGTACCGTTCGGCATAGCTGTACATCCGCACTGGAGCGTAGTTTAACGGGCTTTGCTGGTAGAACGTCCGCAGACGTTGAAGTTGCTCTTTGGTCACTTTTGGATGAAACACGATCGCGTTTGTCGGCCGGAGGCCAGCGCTTTGGATGGCCCTGCCAATGAGCCATTCGACTGTAAAGCCAGGATCGCTGTAATATGTTGCCATCCGGTGAATATTTTCGAGATCGGTAATCGCGTCATCCAGCCGACCTTCGCCGATAGCAAGTTGTGCCCGTGATTCCAGCACTAGAGCGAGCTGTCGGAACTCATTCACATAAATCAGCAGTGCCGCGACCAACGGCGCATCATCCTGTTCCATCACTGCCGGAGAGAAGAACTTGGTTCGAGTTTTCAGGTCGGCCAGTTTGGCCAGCACTACCTCTTGTGACTTTAGCCACGCGGCAACATGCGGATTCTCCTTGGCCGTCCACGGTCGCCCAAACGTCATTTCGTAGAGTCGCTCCTCCCAATATCCGCGCAGCGACTGCTCATCGACCGTGTCTCCATCCAGTAATTGCATTCTGGCCCGATCTTCGGCCGTCAGCTGGGGCAGTTTATTGGTCGGAACTGATCGGAAATACTCGTACCAACTTTGGAGATACTTTCCATTTCTCGGCAGCGGGTCGATTCCCAATAGTCGATAGTAGTCCGCGCCGCTCTTAGTTAGTTGCTCTCCTTTATCTGGATTGGCAAAGATCACCAACGTAGGGTTAATCATCCTCACCAGCACCACCGCCGCGTTGTTTTCCGGCGTGACCCCTTTGCTGAACTCATTGTTCAGCGCGGTGAGATAGTCCGGGTAACCACTCGGCAAGAGCGGCTCGGTAACAACGGTGGTCTCTTTGCCGATGGTCACCAGCGGCTTCTCGAGCTTGGCTTCCTTTTCAGCCTTTGCAGCTTTCGGAGTGCCGGCTTTCGCGGCATCGCCTTCCTTCGGGACTGGTTCAGGTTTCGGCGCTTCCTTCGGTTCTGCCGCTTTAGCTGTCCCCTCCTTGGTAGTCTCAGACTTCTTCGCAGGTTCGTCGGTTTTTTCCTCAGTTGCTTTTGCGGCAGGATCGATCGAACTCTTCAATGCCGCAGCAATGGCTTCTCGTTCCTCTTTGCTATTCCTGCTAGAGATGGAAAAGTGTTGACTAATCTGCGTATTGATTAGCGGAGCGGTGACAACTTGATCGTCTACCAGAACCGCCATCCACCTGAGCACGTTGTTCTTCGTCAGGTTGGCTAATTTTCCGCCCCCTATGGCATCAAGCTTGACTTGAATTTCTGCAGGAACTTGAGACTTCTCAGTAAATCGTCCCTCCTTTTGGCTCACAGAGATAATCGACCAAGCATCCTTACCGGTGCCCGGAAGCATGACATCCTCAGGCGCGGTACTAAGCAACACATATCGCTGTTTGTTGTGTTCGGCGACGATGGCGAATTTAGGTATATCTTTTTCTCCTTGCACGGCAAACCATTGAAATTTGTCGCCTCGTTTACGCGCCGGCTCCGGGCCAAGGCGGACAAGCTCGTCTTTGCCATTCCAATCGGCAGGCAGATTCGGCGGTTGTTTGTCGGTGCCATTTGGGTCAGCCACGATTCGGAATGATAGTCGCGGTGGTTTGATGGCTTTCGCGCGCTCGATCATCTGTCGACGCTTGGCCAGCCAGGTATATCCGTCACCGTTTCCTCCGAAGGGGTCAAACACATGAGGACCGACCATGGACTGTGATTTTTTATCCAACTTTTGCAACGGGGCCACCGCATCGACCAGTAGCTTACTGAGCGCGGCAGCAAGTTCTTTGTCATCGGCTTCGGCGGACCAACTTGCTTCCACGCCCAGATATCGCAGCTCGTGAATCAATGCGATATCGACGACAGGTTCCTTCGGTGGCTTCTGGACACTCAAGTAGATGCTAAATTGTTTTCCGGCGGCAGAAGAATTATCCACGGTGCGGTCTGAATTTTTATTGCTAGCCACATAGAACGAGACAAGCGATTCGTTTTGGCGCTGCGGTTTTGGATCGATCACTCCCGACCATTGCGGTGATTGCTTGATCGCAGGAAATTTCTCCGCCAACTTGATGATGCCCTGCCGCAAATCTTTCTCTGCCTTGGCAAATGCCGTATCTCGTTCCACCAAAAACTGCTTAGGCACGCCGAACACAACGGAAGTTTCGACTTTGGAGTACTTTGACAGTGGCTGCTCGATGCGGTCCATCCAATCCTGCGGCACCTCTCCAGCTTCATCGCGAGTTAGAACAACAACCAGATCTGCGATATCTTCACCTTTTTCGGAGCGCGGTGTGCTGGTATCTGCTTGAATCGGATTCGCGTAGACCAGCTTCACTTTTGTCGCAGGTCGCAATACTATGCGCACAAGCTCTTCGTCGATTGGATTTGTGGAAAGCGCCTGGCCAAGCATGAACTCTGGAGATGGACCCGGTCGTGGATTGACGGGCGATGGTTGCGGCTGCTTTTTGGGGTCTAACTTCGCAGAATCTTTTTCGCCGTCGGCGGATTCTTTTCCACCCGGCACCGCCGCCAGCAGAATCGGATTCTCCTTGGCAATGATCTCTGCCGCGCGTTGGTCCAGTTCGCGGAATGGTTTCTGGGAATCGACTACCAGCTTTGTGAGCGCCGCTTCCAGGTTGGGATCACCGGCAGAGTGGAAAAAAGCTCCTGTTAGCCCGAGCGCGGGGAATATCGACGATGTCGCCATTTGTCGCTGAATATTAGGAGTTTCCAAAACCACAAGAATCTCGAATTGCTCATGCTTGGGGACGATATTAAGCGGCCCGGTATCTTTGCTGCGAGGTCCATTCAGATCCCGATAATTAAATTGGAGTCGGCCGAGCGGCTCTCCCGCCGCCGGTTTGAGCAATTGTTCCCAAGTTGGAGTTTTTAGAAATGGAAATTGGTCGCCGAGCTTATAAAGACCGGTCCGCAGCTTTTCGTCTGCCTTAGTGAACTCTGCATCGCGCGCTGCAAGGAATTCATCACGGATGCCCAGTTTCAGGTCCGCGTAGACGATGGAGTGATCCTTCATGGGCTCGGTGATGCGGTCGATCCATTCTTCCGGAACCTCGCCTGCTTTCTTACGAGGCAGCTCCACTTGCGATGGACGAGGTCCTGTGCCAACCGGATCTCTATAGCGAATAGTACCTCCAACCATCGGCCGCAAAATCTTGCGCAGCCGTTCTTCGTCGATTGGCTTGGTAGCCAGTGCCTTCTCCAGTAACCGCTCAGCACGCTCTTGCAGGCCCTTGGAACTGACCGCCTGCAATAGAATCGGATTCTCGGCAGCAATAATGGCTGCCGCCTGATCATCGAGCTTGTCGAGTGTTTCCAACGCCGCATGTCTTAGCCTCCATAGCGCCGTTTCCAGATTCCGATTGTCGGCGCGAGTATCCAGTTGCCCCATCAACCCCAAGCAGGTGAACCCTTGAGACGTGGCGGGGCGATTTCTGCCCGATTCTGGTTGCTCCAAATCGATCAGGATTCTAAATCGCTGTTGATCGGCAACTAATGCTTGTTCTGTGTTTGTGCTGGAGAAAGATAACTCCAATTTGAGTTGTTCCGCGTGCTCTGGAACTTTTACATCGGTCAGATGATTCCAGTTCTCCGCCTTCTTGATATACGGAAACTCTTCGGCCAGCTTCACTACTCCATCACGTAAATCCGCATGAGCCTTGGCGACTGCTCGGTCTCTTCTCTCGCGAAGTTCTTTCGGCACGGCAAACGTGAGCAACACCTGCACGTTCGGGCTGTTCTTCAGTGGAGCCTTGATGATCTCCGCCCAATTCGCTGGCAACGCGCCGGACTTGTCTCGCAGCAGACGCACCGAATCGACGTTTGCATCGGGCATTGTTGCCGGAGTTCCTCCGAGAGGCAAAGGTTGCCTGCCCGGTATACCGTAGCCAATAGAAATTTCCAGAACTGGCCGCAGCACCTGCGCCAGCAGCTTTTCATCCATCGGCTTTGCCAATAATCCCTTCTCAGCAAGCATCACTGCGCTGTTCCAAAGCTCGTAGGTGGAGATGGGTATTGGAGGGCCTAGCTCCGCTTCACGTTCAACTACTTCTACGAGAGAGGGAGCATCTGGCTGGTGCGCGGTTTCGTTCACCTCCGGCACGTCCACTTTCGCGTCGCTCTCTGACTTCCCTTCCGTGGCAGGTGCTTCCACAACAGGTTCCACTGCAGCTGGTTCTGCCCCTGCCGGCGACAGCATCGCCAGCGGCAACACAATTGCACACAGCACCAGCAGCACCACTGCCAGCCCGGTCCAGGTGAGAGTCTTGCGGTTGCGGTTAAAATCCAGAATCCCGCGGAGGCGACCTTCTAGTTGGCTTGGCCGTGCCATCGAAATGGCCGCCGCCCCGACGAGCCGATCCGGGCGGAGCTTGACCGCCGTTAGCAGTAGCTCGGCATAGTCGGCGTTCTTCCTCTGCTCTGCCGTCAGAACCAGATCATCGCAGGCTTGCTCGCGTTCGGCCGCCATCCGCCAGGATGCAACCCAGACGAGTGGGTGAAACCAGTACAGCGCACAGACAGACCGGGCCAGCAATTGCCAGACCGAGTCGTACCGTTTGACGTGTGCCAGTTCGTGCAGCAGCACCAGTTGCCGCCGTTTGGTGTCCCAGCGTTCGGCGATGCTTGGCAGCAAAATCACCGGGCGGACGATCCCCCAGTGCATGGGCATGCAGCGATTGGTCCCTTGCAGCAAACTGACGCTGCGGCGGATTTGGAGTTCGACCATCGCCTGCTGAAGCAGCGGCGGCCAGCTCCCGCGTTCGATCAACCGGCTGTTGCGGCGGATTCGTCGGAGCATCAGCCCGCTGATGGCAATCGGGGCCAGTGCCAGCGTCACTCCGACTAGCCAAAGTGTAAAGAGCCACGTCGAAAGCATGTTGGCAGCGGCGGCTGCGGGCATTGTTTCCGTCGTTGCAATTGCAGCAACAGGCTCTGAAGGTATCGCAGTTTCGTCTGGCAAATCGGCCGCTGCGGTGGCCGGTTCATCGATCAATTCAGACGGCAGCGGGTTCTGTAGCCCGCGAGGGAAGCGATCGTCGAATCGCCCGAAC
>JAWXCH010000007.1:0-6848 GCA_034440595.1 Planctomycetota bacterium
CCTATGGTCCGTCCAACGGCACCGGCAAGCGTGACAGTAAGTCAGCCCGAGTCGGTGCCGGCTGCCAGTCCAGAAAGTGCGACCAGCAGTCAGTCCACGGCAGTTGCTGCTTCGGTCTCTTCCGATGAGGTTGCGCCAGCGATCCAAGCAGTTCCGACCGAGGATGCCGACTTCCGACCAAAGCCGGGTCCACTCTCACCTTCGAACGCCAAGAAGCGCGAGAACATCGAGCCGACCGGCCCCAGGGTCATTCCACCGAGTTTGCGTGCGCCGCTATCGGATGAGTTAGAACAAGAACTGGCCGAGTCGCTGGGGGATATGTCGCTGGACGAAATTCTGGACGCCGACAAGCGCGGCCAGACTGCGTCGGTTCAATTGGAAGCCGAAGCCAAGGTCAAAGGACGCATCCTGCGTATTTATCGAGACGATGTCTTCGTTGAGCTGCCGGGCATGCAGCAGGGCAGCTTGTCATTGCAGCTTTTCTCCACTCCTCCTGAAATTGGTACAGTGGTCGATTTGCGGATCGGTCGCTTCAATGCCGACGATGGTCTGTACGATCTGACGCTGCCGGGCGGGGCGGTCGATGTCGGTGACTGGTCTGACATCAACGAAGGGATGACCGTTGAAGCACACATTACCGGTGCCAACAAAGGTGGTCTGGAATGCGATGTGAATCACATTCGCGGTTTTATTCCCGCCGGGCAGGTTTCGCTGTACCGTGTGGAGGATTTTTCCGAATTCGTCGGCCAGCGGTTTGCCTGCATGGTCACCGAAGCCAATCCATCACGACGCAATCTGGTCCTCAGCCGGCGTGCGGTGCTGGAGCGCGATCAGGCCGAATCCAAGCAGCGGTTGCTAGGCGAATTGGCCGTAGGTCAGGAGCGCGAGGGTATCGTCCGCAGTGTCCGTGATTTCGGCGCATTTGTCGATCTGGGCGGAATCGATGGCATGCTACACGTCAGTCAGCTTAGTTGGGACCGGATCAAACACCCCAGCGACGTGCTGACGCTTGGCCAAAAGATCAAAGTCAAGATTCAAAAGATCGATCCCGAAACCGGCAAGATCGGCCTGTCATATCGCGAGACCTTTGAAAGCCCCTGGGCACAAGCCTCCACCAAGTTCCCAGTCAGTGCAGTGGTCAGCGGTACGGTGACCAAGGTCATGGACTTTGGTGCCTTTGTGCGGCTCGATTCCGGAGTTGAAGGGCTGGTTCATATTTCCGAACTTTCGCACAAGCGAGTCTTTCGTGTCAGCGACATGCTCAAGGAAGGGCAAGAGGTCGAGGTGAAGATCGTTTCGGTTGACACCGAGGCGCAGCGAATCGGTCTCTCTCTGAAAGCGCTGGAAGCACGCATTGAACCGGCCAAGAAAGCTGGCGCGCCAGCCGAGGAGGAAGCACCATTGCCGCCAATTCAAAAGCACAAGGGACCACTCAAGGGTGGCACCGGCAAAGGGACCGGCGGCGAGCAATTTGGGTTGAAGTGGTAGCTTGTTGGGAAGTGCCGACGCACAGGAAAATGCCGGGTTTTGCTTGGCTACTTGGATAGATCGAAGGTACATAATCAACTAGCGTTGACACTCATCACTTTTCATCAACAAGGGTAGAGTGATGATCGCACCAATGGCAACTGGGCGCTTTAAAATGCTCACAAGAGGGTGCATTCCCTTCATTCTTGTGGCACTTACAGGCTGTAATGGCAGTGGTCGTGCCCCGGCCATTACCAAGCCAACTGCGGCTCAACTTGCCGAATTCACTCGGAATGCACAAATTGCCTTGCCGGCCTCGGCCCAGCCGATTGGCTGGCGAGAGTATCGCGGCATGGATGACTCGCTTTGGTTGCAGGTGCGGATGCCGGCCAGCGATTTGCAGGGATTTTTGAATACTAGCCCATTCGCTAACGCAACCTTGGAATCAAATAGTCAGCACATTCCCGGTAATTTTGACAAATTTTATACTACGCCACCGAAAGTGTATCGGTCAGGTCAGCAGGAGGTGCAAAACACAAGAGCGTTAAACATTCTAATTGATGAGAGCGATCCAAAAGACGTCATCGTGTACTTGAATTGGCATGAAACGTAGGTGATGCTTCGCACCAGCTCAGGACAGAAAATCTGCACACGATTCGTAGGACATTGTCGCGTGGCGCTGGATCGCATTGGCTATTCTCCCGCGTCCTACGCTTTCCGCTTTTTCTTCCACTTCCCCATGAAGCTGATTTCGTGCGGCCCGTCGTCAAAGTCCATGACCTCGGACAGGTAAACGTCTGAGCCGCGCTGATCCGGCAAAACCGTTTCGTGCTTCCGCTGCCGATGGAGAATATCGGCAGGGATCTCGTCTGGGTATGCCGGGCAGGTCCACCCGCGCATGCTGAACTGCGTGCCGACGTTCGTCTTGTGCTGGCAGTAACAGCACGGCGGCAAGATGGTGTCCAGTCGACCGTCGGATTTTGGATTCGGCATTGCATTCCCTGCTGGAAATCGGACTCGTAGCGGCTTGCCGGCAATATAGGTGGTCTACGATCCCGGATCAACTTTTACCCATTTTATCATCCATGACTCGTCTTGACGAAGTCGGCAAATCGGCCTATTTTCTGCCCCGCTTATGCCTCAGGTCGCCGGCACGGAAGCCGAAGATGCGCGCCTGAAGTCCGATGGAGCAAGCGTTTGGCCTGCTGGCCCGGCGTTTGACCGGCTTTGGATTTGCGTTCACGAAGGGAGTCGTCCATGCAGTTGCCTAGTGGTTCGGTAAATTTGCCTCAACCGGCACGTGTTCCACTTGCGTCCGTTCCGTTGCTCGATGTCGCGCGTCAGCACGAGCCTTTGCACCACGAGATCCGTGCGGCTATCGATCGCGTCTGCACGTCAGGTCGGTTTGTCCTGGGGCCAGACTGCACCGAACTGGAAAAGAACGTCGCCGCTTATACGCAGGCCAAACACGCTATTGCCTGTGCATCGGGAAGTGACGCACTGCTGCTCGCACTTATGGCGCTTCGCATTCTTCCTGGGGACGAGGTCATTCTGCCGCGCTCTACGTTCTTTCCCACCGTCAGTGCCGCCTGGCGACTGGGAGCGATGCCGGTTTTTGCCGACATCGATCCGGTGACTTACAATCTGGATCCAAAATGTGTCAAAGCACGCATCAGCCGTGCGACCAAGGCGATTTTGCCAGTGCATCTGTATGGTCAATGTGCCGATATGGACGCGCTGCGTGATCTGGCCACCGCTCACGGGCTGCCCCTCATCGAAGATGCTGCGCAGGCGATCGGTGCCGAACACCGAGGTCGCGCCGCCGGCACGATCGGCGACATCGGCTGCTTCAGTTTTTATCCGACGAAGAACCTGGGAGGCTTTGGTGACGGGGGTCTGGTCACCACCAACCGCGACGATCTGGCCGAACGGCTCAAGCTACTGCGTGCTCATGGAATGGAGCCGCGCTACTATCATCAAGTGGTCGGTATTAACAGCCGGCTGGACACGATTCAGGCCGCAGTATTGAATGTAAAGTTCCCGCACCTGGATACTTGGGCCGATCAGCGTCGTGCCAACGCCGACCGGTATGCGCAGCTATTTCAAGAAAGTGGCCTGTCGCGGCTACTGGCTTTGCCGACCACGTCGCCACACTGCAAGCACGTTTGGAATCAGTACGTCATTCGCGTTCCGAACAATCGCCGCGATCTGCTCCGGCAGTATCTCGCTCAGGCGAATGTCGGTACCGAGATCTACTACCCCGTTCCGCTGCACCAACAGGCCTGCTTCCGCGGACTCGGATATGGCAAGGGAAGTTTGCCGCATTCGGAACAAGCGGCCCACGAGACGCTGGCACTGCCGATCTTTCCAGAACTGCAACCGGCGGAACTGCAGACGGTTGTGTTTCGGATCGCCGAGTTCTTTGGAATTCGCCGCCCGGCGACCGACTCGGCCGTGCGTCGGCCAAACTTTTTGGACCGCGCTGCCGACAAGGCCAAGAAGACTTCGTAGGGGTTGAGTTGCTACCTACCAAAAAACTACCGCGTCCCTGCTCTTGGAAAGTGCCGAGAGTGGGGACGCTTTTTTTGTTGGGCAGAAATTTCTTCCGCAGCCTAGAAAGGGGCGATCACTTCGTACCGGACCTGTTCCTGACCGAGAGCAATTCCATCTGGAAGTTCAACAAGGCTAGAACTTTGATTTCCATCGACGATAATCAGCAAGTCCCCTCGTGTGCCGGGCGCTAACTCACATGGCGCATCGACGACAAACGAAGAACCATTCGTCTTCGCGAGGGGGATGCGATCACCCTCGACTACGAAGTAGGCCTCAACTGTTGCAGAATAACCGCCGTTAGGTCGGGAAATGCCCATGTCGGATCACTTTGGTAAGGAGCGAGTAAGTAAGTATCTTACTCTATCACTCGACCGTGCATACGGACAGAGAACGCTCGCTAATCCACCACTGCCGATGGTCCAAACGCATAGGTTCCTGTGACTGGCAATACGCCGTAGATGCCGCGCGTGAAGACCAGATCAATAAAGTCATCAGCCAGCAGGATTTTACCCTTCGGCAAAATCACCACATCGGAATCGTTTAGCCAGATCTCGCCCGCAGGGCAGGGTTGATTGGCGAACATCAGCGCCCCTTGTAGATTGACCATTGTGGCTAGCAGCCGCCAATCTTCGCCACGGCGAAAGATCACCACTTGCCGCAGGTTCGCGCCGACGTTCCAACTACCGGCCAGGGCAATCGCTTGCATGACGGTGGTTGGGCCTTGCAGTTCAAACCGCCCCGGTGTCTTGACTTCGCCTAGCACATAGCAGAATCGAGGTGCTCGCTGAGCGAGGACCGGTGTGACTTCGATCCCCTTGATTGTCGCGGCGTAACGCTGATCCACCTCGGTCTTCAGTTCTTCAAGTGTCAGTCCTTGCGCTGGAACGGTGCCGATCGCCGGCAGCGTGATCGTGCCTTCTGGTGTGATCCGCACCTTAACCCCTTGTCCACCCACGATGCCAGCGCGGTTGTCGACAGTATTGACCAGATCCAACAGCCGCGTGTTCACCTTCAAAGGTGTGACCGTGATGGCGGGGTTCTTGTAATACTTGGAATACAATTCATCAACCTTTTTTCGCAACTCTTGGACGGTGTGCCTTGTGGCCTTCACCTGCCCAAGCAAGCGGAGCGTGATCGTACCGTCCGGCTGGACAATCAGGTTGCGATTGAGGTTTGGATCGGTGAACGACTCGACCTGGACTTCATCCCCTACGTTGATTTGATACGGTTCGGCCGTCTCTTCGCGAGTCAGTCGATACAGACATTCCAACTGGTCATCCACCCGCAGTCGGTAAGTCATAACGTGCGCCAGTCGCGCATTTCCTACGTATTCGCCCGCCCCATACGGTCCAAAGTCCATCAGTTGCGCCTGATCCCAGCCGATCTTGCCACCCCCGCAACCGCCGCTGCCGCAGCCAGCATTGCCGCAGCCGCCATTCGCACAGCCAGCCGCGGCACAGTCGACAGCGCACATCGGTGGCGCAACTGGCATCGGGCCTGGAAAATCACCATCAAATCCACCTGGATGGCTGGCATATGCCGCAGGAGGCATGGCCGTGCCGTGCCCGTTGGCCACTGTAGGTGTGTGATTGCGTTGAGTCGAAGCAGTCTGAAGGGGGACCGGTTTTGGATAAACGCTTTCCAGTTGAGCTCGATAAGCGGGGGGAGCACTCGAGGAGTTTCCCGTTGGTGCAACTGCCTGACAGAGTTGCACGTTTGGCAATCCTTCCCAGACATGCTCATACAGGCGTGCATACTCTTGCTCCGCGTTGGGAGCCGATCGCGTCTCGTCGATGGAAGTCAATATTCCGGCTGGGCCAGCAATCACGGTGACAACCGCAGCCAATAGAGCAAACACAATCGCCACCAGCAGTGGCCGGCGCAGCGCGCTTGGCACTCTATCCGTTTGATCGATCGGTCGTGTTTGTTTGTTCTGCATATTGAAGCAAGCTGAGGAAACTGCGATTCAGACCAAACTCAATTTACTTGCGATCGGTCTTATCCCACGGCAATCGAAACGCACTCCGCTTCTCGGCTTTATTTGGTTCGCTACGTGATGGCGTCTTGTTCGCAGTTTGCAGCGCAGCGTTTGGTCCGCCCGGCGTTGGCCGTTCAAGATCCGCTTGACCTGCCTGAGCAAATGCCGCTGGATCGACCCATTCCACGGCCGGGGCTGCCGACGCAGCGTGCAGGACCGCACCAGGGCGCGCACTGGCAATTTGCGCTTCGTGTTCGGCGCGCTGAGCCAAATCTAGCTCTCCAAGCTCGCGGTGGACGACGGCCAGATTGCGCCAGGCAATCGGCTGGCCGCTAATCCGAGCACTATGAACCAGCAGATTGCGGGCATCCTCCAGCCTTCCGCAGCGTTTCAACACCACACCCAGTTCATTCGCTGCCAGCGCATGTCGCGGGTGTACAACTAATGCTGCCTGAAAGTACACCACCGACCGGCCCAGCGCCGCCAGATCGGGCGCAGTCTTGCCGCGCTCTGGAATCATTTGCAGTTTGCCCAGCCCGTACAGTGCGGCGGAAGCCGGCTGCAAGTCGGCAGCGGCGTTGGCAAATTGCTCTTGAGCAAATGTGAGGTATCGATGCTGTGCGATTGTCGGCGAAACATTGGCTAGATCAGTGTCTTTCAATACCGGTGTTTGATGGCCAGATACGATATCAGCCAGTCGCAGATTGGCATCAATGGTCGTACCGCGCGCAACAAAGTCGTCCGCCTCATTTACCGCATGCAGTGCGGCCGCAAGTGCCTGGCCGTGAGCGCTGGTGTTGCGTTGGTTGTCCATGGCAGTGGCCATGAGCTTCAGTGCTTCGATGAACTC
>JAWXCH010000008.1:0-5522 GCA_034440595.1 Planctomycetota bacterium
GCCTAGCACTTGTGATCCACTTTGCCCGCTGGGGAGCAAATGATCCGACACTAAAGCGTCCTGATCAGGTCGACGCCACCAGCATGAATATCGGAATTGCCCTGGCAAACTGGTTCAAGCGGGAAACGAAGCGGGTTTATGGGATTTTGGGTGAATCCAGGGAGGATCGGATTCGGCGGGAGTTGGTCGAGTGGATTGTTAAGCATGGTGGAAAAGCAACTGCCCGAGAGCTTCAAATGGGCTATCGAGGATTGAGAGCAAAAGGCGCAGCCGAGGAGGCTTTGAGCGAGCTTGTGCGGGACGGGCTTGGATTTTGGAAAGACACACCGACCACCAAAAAGGGAGGACGCCCGACACGGTGTTTCCAGTTGAATTCGATGTCGCCTGTCAACGAAACCCCATTGAAAGCAGAGGAAAACAAGGGTTTCGTTGACGTTGACACTGCTGACGATCCTCAATCGCTTCCTCCAGAGAGCGACTGGTGGGAAGTATGAACGCCACTGAACTCTGCAAGAACTTGGAACGGATCGGAATCCGACTCGAAGTGGTTGGTTCGCGACTGTGTTACCAGCCAAGATACCTGATGACCTCGGATCTACTGGCCGAGCTACGAACTCACAAGAGCGAACTCATCCGACGACATCGCCTGGATCCGACGAAGTTGGGCCAGGCGCTGGAACCAGATGACTCAGAAAGCAGTCGGTCTGGTGAAACCGAAAGTTCTTCCACCCGCGCGCTCGACACTCGTAGCCTCAGCGGGCTTTCCGATTGGACGGCCGACACAATCGAATTGAGCGAGTTGCAACCCTGCTTAAAATGTCAGTCCCTCGAGCAATGGGAAAGTATCAGCGGATCCTGGCGGTGTCTGCACTGTGATCCACCTCGAAATCTCAAACATTGTGTGCGGTCTAATCGGTACAACGGTCGAACAAATAATTGAACGTAACGCTGGACAAATTGTCCAGCTCAGGATAAAACTTAGGAATGAGCACCAAAAAACGAAAACCGATGACGGAGCAACTCCGCCAAGCGATCGATGACTCGGGCATCTCGCGGTATGAAATCGCGCGGCAAACCGGGATCGACGAAAGTGCCTTGGCGAAGTTCTATAACGGCCACCGAGGTATCTCGGCAAAGGCCCTCAATAAATTGGGCGATTTTTTAGACCTGCGGATTGTGTTAGGTCGACTGCCGGAATCAACTAAAGGAGAATAGCGATGGCAAGTATCATAAAGCGTCCCGAAGGAAACAAGTGGATCCAGTTCGTGGATGGCGACGGGAGGCGGCAAACAGTGCGATTGGGACAAATGGACGTGAAGGGTGCGGAACAAGTTTGCACCAAGATTCAAGCACTGCTAGCGGTGAAGATGACCGGTGGAACATTCGACCGTGATTTGGCGGGTTGGCTAGCGAAAATTGACTCCAGCTTGCAAAACAAACTGGCGGCAGTCGGACTGTGTGAACCTCGCGAATCGGCCTTTTTGGAGCCGTTTATTAGGCAGTACGTTGAAGGCCGGACCGATGTGAAGCCAGCAACAAAGGAAGTCTGGCGGCAAGGAGAAAAGGGCCTGATCGACTTCTTCAGCGGCATGAAAGGGATGGGGAACATAACACCTGGCGACGCTGACCGGTACAAGCTGCACCTGGTCGGTAAGGGGTTGGCCTCGATGACGGTTCGCAAACGCTTGCAGTTTGCCACAATGATCTTTCGTGCCGCTTTGCGTCGTCGGTTGATTACAGAAAGCCCCTTTGCCGATGTTTCAGTGAAGGCGTCGATGCCGAACCGCGAACGATTCATTTCGGTAGTGGAAACCGAAGCGCTGATTAAAGCCTGTCCTAATCAGGACTGGAAAGCAATTGTGGCCCTGTCTCGCTATGGCGGATTGCGATGTCCGTCCGAAGTTCTCTCCCTGCGACGGCAGGACATCGACTGGGATGCCGGCAGGATCCTGGTGAGGTCACCCAAAACGGAACACCATCCTGGCAAGGAAAGCCGGACGATTCCGCTCTTTCCCGAACTGCGGACGGTTCTTTCTGAGACGTTTCATCTTGCACCGGTCGGCGCGGTGTACGTGGTCGACGAACGAATGCGAGCGAGTTCACAGGGCAAGGCTGGTTGGCGAAACTGCAACCTGCGAACGCAGTTCGAGCGGATTATCCGCAACGCAGGTCTGACGCCGTGGCCCCGGCTGTTCCACAACCTAAGAAGTTCTAGGCAAACGGAACTGGCCGAATGCTTCCCATCGCATGTTGTCTGCGGCTGGCTTGGCAACAGTGAGGATGTTGCTCGAAAACACTATTTTCAAACGACGGATGAGCATTTTGATCGTGCTCAAAAGTCCTCTGCCGATGCGATGCAGAATTCGAAGCAGCAGCGGCCAGTCGAAACGGATATAACTGCTGGCAGCAAAACGAAAAACGTACAGTCCAAGGCGAAGCAGAATCCGAAGCAGT
Source organism: Planctomycetota bacterium (assembly GCA_034440595.1). Lineage (GTDB taxonomy): Bacteria > Planctomycetota > Planctomycetia > Pirellulales > JALHPA01 > JAWXCH01. The sequence goes on from JAWXCH010000008.1 coordinate 2,455, forward strand.
TGGGAGCCGTTTTGGGTCGCAGTGAGTCGCAAGCTAACTTGAAAAAAGTGAAAATTGCCGAGAGAAACAACACCCAGCGAAGTCCTGCGATATTAAAATCGGATGGGGTGGGATTCGAACCCACGGTAGAGTCACCCCTACAGCAGTTTTCAAGACTGCCGCCTTAGACCACTCGGCCACCCATCCTACACTGGTTTTTACGATGTATCGTTCGTTTCGCTCGTTAAGCCCTTGGTAGTTGACACCTGTTTCGACACCCGGCGTGATATCGCCACAGGAAAGGCAATCCACTCGGCAGCAGTTAGGTGTCAACCTGCTAAATGATAGAGCGACAATCGATAGCGGCAAATTCTACCAAGTCGGTCGAAATCGAGAAACCCATCAGGAAAGGCTAAATTTGCCCCCGATGCATTGAAGTTATGGATCGAACTAGCCGTTCACACTGAAGGTAACTACGGCAGTTGGCCCAGGATCACCTTGCCAGAGGGAGTCTTGGGAAGAGCATCAAGCATCAGCACGGCGCTGGGTCGCTTGTAGTAAATCAGTTGACTGGCGCAGTATTCGCGAACGGTCTTATCGTCGATTCCTTGTTGTGCCACCACGGCAGCTTTGACAAATTGAGCCCCCGATGGCGAATTTCCTGCGTAGACCTTGACTTCGCGCACGCACTCCAGGCCCGCGATGACCTCTTCGACCTCGCTTGGGATCACTTTCATACCGCCGACATTGATCACCTCGGTGATGCGGCCGGAGAGGTGAATCGATCCATTGGGGTCGATGCGCGCCATGTCGCCGGTATTGAACCAGCCATTCTGCAGGGCCGATCGATCAAGCCCCCCTTCTCCCAAGTAGCCGGCCATCATCGAAGAGGAACGAATCCACAATGTCTGGATCTGCTCCTTGCCGTCCGACGGCACTGACCCGCGGAGACTGGCCTCCACATCTTGCATTGCAGCGCCCACGCATCCATTGCCAGAGCCGCCGGTGCGGTTGGCTGCGGCAATGGTGATTCCGCCGGTCTCTGTGGTTCCATACAGGGGGCGGACGATCGTACCGGACTTGTCCTGGTATTTTTGCGCAACCCGCTCGGATAGCGGCGCGCCCGCCGCGAAGACGGTACGTGGCGAATTTTTGAGACGATCTCCCACGCCGAACAGAATGACCTCGAGCATGGCCGGCACGGCGGGAAACACCGTCACGCCAGCCTCTGCAAAGGACTGAAATAGAAGTTGTGGCTTAAACTCCCGCATGGTGACGACTCTTGCGCCGCTGAGCATGGGGACCATGAAGCCCATCCCGTAGGCATAAGCGTGACTCATGGGTGACGTGACCACAATCGAATCGGTGTGGTCAATGCCGCTGGTTTGTATGTAGTGCTCAGCCTCGGCGACGGCCGCAGCACCCGGTCGCACGGCGATTTTGGGTACTCCCGTCGTGCCAGAAGTCTGATGGAGCGGAGTCGCTTCGGTAGCTGGAATCGTAGTGACAAACGCGGGTGCAGTCGTGTCGACCGCACCCCATTGGGCTGCAAGCCAAGGGTCGCATTCAATGGCGTTAACCACAGGACAGACCGCCAGCAAATCTTGCTGCGAATGGCGGTCACACACGATGTGCTTTGCACCGAATCGCATTGCGATGCGGCGTAGTTCTACTGGTGGTGTCAGAGCATGGGCCAGTACTGGCGAGGCTCCTCTCTCCAAGAGAGCCGTTAATACTGCAGGGAAGGACGCGCCGTTGCTAATGGCAAAAACAACCCGGTCGCCTGGCTCCAGCCGCAACGACCGCATTTGCCCAGCGAGCGAATCAATGCCAGCCTGCAATTGCGCAGCACTCACCCGAATACCGGTGTCTATTTCGATGAATCCGCCTCGATATCCCCGCACTGCCTCGATCAGGGGAGTCGGGCTGAGATCGACGCCTACTTCAGAGTGCATCGCGCCGCGTCCTCGATCCGGTCGAGCGCCTCATCAATATCGGCAATACTATGTGCCACGGAGGGGAACATAGGCTCGAATTGGTTCGGGTGGAAGTAAACTCCGCGACGTTGCGCCGCATGCTGAAGCTCGATGAATTTTTCAAATTCACAGTTCTCGCGGACTTCACGGTAGTCGTAGAGTCTCTCAACCGGAGTCTTGGTTAGGAAGAGCGATGCCGCCGCGCCGACGTGTTGCGTGTGCGCCGGCACACCGAGTCGCGCCATGATTTCTTCCAAACCGCTGCAAAGGCGACCTGTTACAGCATTCAGTTGTGAGTAGACCGCATCCTTATCATGGATCAAGCGATCGAGCACCGCATCGGCAGCGGCCATCACGACCGCGTTGCCAGAGAATACACCCCCATGGAACATGCGGCCATTGACGATCGACTGCATCAGATCCTTTGAAGCTCCAAAGGCGGAGATCGGGTATCCTCCGCCAACTGCCTTGGAGACTACGGTAATATCTGGGTACACAGCGTATAGATCCTGTGCGCCGCCAGGACCGGCACGAAAACCGGTAATGACCTCGTCAAAAATGAGCATGCAGTCGTAGTCGACAGTCGCCTCGCGCAGTCCAGGCAGAAACTGGTCGCGTGGAGGAAGCAAACCGGCGTTGCCCATGATCGGTTCGGTGATTACGGCGGCGACCTCATCACCATACATTTCCATCGCTCGGTAGAACGTTTCCAGGTCGTTCCAGCGAACAACAATCGCATTGAGCGCATCGTCACCCATGCCGGCGGTCCCTGGAATGGCAGGCCCAAAACCGCATGCCGGTAGCTGTTCGATCGGAGCATGATAGCGGTGGAAAACCGCCTCGCTCCAGCCGTGGTAGTTGCCCTCAAAAATGATGATCTTATTTTTGCCCGTGACAGTACGAGCCAATCGGATAGCCGAGGCAACCGCCTCGGTACCGGAGTTTGCAAATCGCATCAACTCCATGCTCGGAAAGAGAACCTTGATCTTCTCCGCCACGCGGGTGGTAATCTCGGTGGGAAAACCAAGCTGACTGCCACGTTCGGTAATTTGTCGTGTGACGGCTTCGATCACTGCCTTAGGACGGTGTCCAAGGATCAGCGGACCGTAAGCC
>JAWXCH010000009.1:0-8568 GCA_034440595.1 Planctomycetota bacterium
ATGGTTACCGTTGGCTTAGTCCTAGTCTGGGTTTTACGGCAGGCTGGATGTTTTTATGCGCGAAGAGTGCGTCGGCGGCAACTGCGGCGCTGGGTTGTGCGGGCTACTTCCTGAACGCCTCGGGGATCGGTAGCAGTAGCTGGCAAGTTCCGCTGGCGCTAGGCATTGTTCTGACGTTGACCTATTTAGCGCTGAGCGGTATTCGGCGTTCCAACGTTGCCAACATTGCCATTGTGACGACCACTTTGCTGGCTCTGCTCATTTTGATTGTTGCCGCAGCGCCGGTCGCCTGGCGTGGGGGCGCGATCAACCTGCACCCGTTTTTTGCCCCGGCAAATGCAACAGTGCATCCGGTGTCGGGGGTCTTGAACGCCGCGGCACTGATGTTCGTTGCCTATGCGGGTTATGCGCGAATCACCACGATTGCCGAAGAGGTGCACGCACCGCAATCCACGATTCCGCGCGCAATCATTTTGTCGCTGCTCGTTTCCCTGACATTGTACCTATTGATTGGTCTGATCCTGGTGGCTGCAATTGGTGCGGCACAAGTTTCAGCAGCCACAGATCAAAATGCAGCACCGCTGATGGATCTGGCACAAAGTTTGGCAATCCCTGGTGTTATTCAAGTAGTGGCAATCGGTGCCATTACGGCCATGCTGGGGGTGCTGCTGAACTTGATCCTGGGGTTATCGCGCGTTACGTTGGCAATGGCACGACGCGGAGATCTGCCTCATTCACTGGCGACAATTGCCCCGTCGACTTCCTCGCCATCCCGCGCCGTGATTTCTATCGCTTGCCTGGTTGGGGCGTTGGTGCTGATCGGCGATGTAAAATGGACCTGGTCGCTCAGTGCATTAACTGTTTTGATTTATTATGCGATCACCAATCTGGCGGCAACGCGCCTCAATACGGCCGAGCGCGTTTATTCGCAGCGGCTTCCGTGGTTTGGATTGGCAGGTTGCCTGGGATTGGCATTCTGGATTGAGATGCAGATATGGCTAGTCGGGCTAGGATTGATTGCCGGCGGCCTGATCTGGCATATGCTTGCACAACGATTAAAACGAAGAAAGCCCTGAAATTCAGGGCTATTCATCTCAACGCACTATATTGCAAAATGCAATGATTGGCCGCTCGGGGAGTCGAACCCCGACGCCTTGCGGCACAAGATCCTAAGTCTTGCGTGTCTGCCAATTTCACCAAGCGGCCAAACTTGGAAGCTGTTAGTCGTTCAGATATTGTAACTTTGAATCCCCAGGCGGGCTATCCCTGAATCAGGCCAACAATGGCCCTATACAGCCGGGTATTTGTACGACAAACCAAGGGTCTGCAGGTTCGCGAGAACATTGCCGTCTTTGGGAAGAATGCCTACAGGATCTCGGTCAGGACACGCCCGCTGACGTCGGTCAGGCGGTAGTCGCGACCTTGATGCCGGTAGGTCAGCCGTTCGTGGTCGATGCCGAGTTGTTGCAGAATCGTCGCTTGTAGGTCATGGACCGGGACAGGATTTTCGGCCACGTTGTAACCTAGCTCGTCGGTTGCACCAAAGGTCTGGCCCGGTTTGATTCCGGCACCGGCCATCCAAGTGGTAAAGCAGCGCGGATGATGATCACGACCGTAGTTATCGGGTTTCAGCTTACCTTGCGAGTAGTTGGTACGGCCGAATTCGCCACCCCAGACAATCAGTGTGTCGTCCAACAGGCCGCGCTGTTTGAGATCGGTCACCAAGGCGTAGCAACCGCGGTCAATGTCCTTGCACTGGCGCTGGATACCCTTGGGCAGGTTTCCATGCTGGTCCCAGCCGGGATGATAAAGTTGGATGAAGCGAACGCCACGTTCGGCCAGTCGGCGTGCCATCAGGCAGTTGGCAGCGAAGGTGCCGGGTGATTTTGCTTCGTCGCCATATAGGTTCCAGGTCGCGGCGGATTCTTGCGAAAGTTCCAGCACGTCTGGAACACTCGACTGCATGCGAAACGCCATTTCATACTGCGCGACACGCGCGTTGATCTCGGGGTCACCCAGATCATTGAACTGAGCATGGTGCATCTCTTGCAAACGGTCGAGCATCTTGCGGCGACTGGCGGAATTGATGCCCGGAGGATTTTGCAGATATAGCACCGGATCGCCGCCGCTGCGAAATTGCACACCTTGATGCGTGCTGGAAAGAAATCCATTACCCCAAAGTCGCGAATAGAGGGGCTGATCGATGCGGTCCTTGGAGAGTAGCACCACAAAGTTCGGTAGGTTGGCATTCTCACTCCCCAGGCCGTAGCTAATCCACGACCCCATACTGGGCCGCCCGGCGAGGTGGTGGCCGGTCTGACAAAATGTGATGGCCGGATCATGATTGATGTGCTCGGTGTGCGTGGACTTGATGAGGCAGATATCGTCGGCGATTTTAGCAGTCCAGGGGAGCAACTCGCTGACGGTGGCACCGGACTGGCCATACTGCGCGAATTTGAACCCGGAACGCGCCAGGGGCAATGACGCCTGATGGCCGGACATGCCGGTGAGTCGCTGCCCTTTGCGAACACTATCGGGCAGTTCCTGACCGTGGTGTTTGTCCAGACCGGGTTTGTAGTCGAACAGTTCGAGCTGCGAAGGTCCGCCGGCCATCACCAGTGAAATGACACGCCGGGCACGCGGGGCCAAGTGCAGCGCGGACAGAGCTGGGGGAGAAAAACCGGCGGAAGAGTTTTGGGCAGGCTGTTCGGCGGCGGCGATCTCTCCGAGTAGCAATTCGGTCGCAGCGACTCCAGCCAGTCCGCCGGCAAACCGCGCGAAGAACTCGCGGCGAGTCATATCAAAATTGACATTGCGGCAGAACATTGTGGTAGCGACCTGCTCGTAGGATAAGGGTGTTAGCTCAGACTAACGAATGAAAATTGCGTCGTCAAAATTCTGTAACATCAGTGCAACCACCGTGGCGGCGGCTAGCTCGTGTTTAGCGAGTTTAATATTTGCCTTGGTCGTACCGACCTGCAAGAGCTTTTCGGCTTCAGCCGAATTCTCGAGGAAGTGCGCCAACTGCTCCGCATAGGCTTGCTGTATGATTTTCAGTTGTTTTTCGGATGGCTTGCGACTGGTGACCAGTCGGAACAACCAGGTCAGTTGGCTAGTGGTATTTGCACCACCGTCTTGCAGCATCCGTTCAGCTTGAAAACGGGCCGCTTCGACGAATTGCGGATCATTCAATAGGACCAGCGCCTGGAGTGGCGTTGCTGTCGATTGTCGCTTAACCACACAGTAGCTGCGGTCGGCACCGTCCAGCGTCATCATCGAAGGAGGGGGAATTGTCCGCTTCCAATAGGTGTACAGACTTCGGCGGTAGAGATCTGTGCCCGTGCTTTGCGGATAAGGCTGGTTCCCACTGGTAAGCTCCCACACTCCGGCGGGTTGGTAGGGATAGACGGCCGGCCCCCCTAGTTTCTCGTTCAATAGACCACTGGTAGACAACGCCTGATCGCGCAGCATCTCGGCCGTCAGGCGGCGTGCAGGAAAGCGGGATAGCAGCCGGGCGTCGGGATCGTGCGACTGCCTGACGGGATCGAGATCGCTAGCTTGGCAGTAGGTAGCGCTCATGACAATCTGCTTGAGGTGGCGTTTGATGTTCCAGCCACTTTCAATGAAATCGGATGCCAGCCAATCCAGCAGTTCCGGGTGCGACGGCGTGGATCCCTGCGCGCCAAAGTTATCGCTGGTTTCGACCAACCCGGTGCCGAATAGCATTTGCCAGTAGCGATTGACCGTGACGCGCGACATCAGCGGATTTTGTTTGTCCGTGAGCCAGCGCGCCAAGCCGAGGCGATTGCGCGGAAGTTGCTGCGGCATGGAAGGGAGGACCGCTGGAGTGGCGGCGGTGACTGGCGCACCATGTTGGTCGTAGCTGCCGCGATTGAGAATGAACGCCGGTTTGGGCTGGGGGAGTTCTTCCATCACCATTGCTTCGGGGATGGGATTGACTAGCTTACGCTGTGCATCGCGCAGCTCGTTGAGCCGCTGACGGGCCTGGCGGTATTCGGCATCGACTGAGGTGAAATAATGCTCGCGAAGTAGTTGCTCGATGGCAGTGCCGTCTGAGGATTGTTCAGGCGTGGCGAACTTTGTGGTCCATAGTTTTTCTGCACGATGGGGGTCCGCCAGATGTAATACTTCTAGCGGACTTAAAGCGGTAGAATAAATCGCCAGTTCATCCGCGTAGCCACCTTGAAAGCCGTTGTCGCGAAAGCGATGTCCGAGTTGTAATGCGGGTTCACCACCCTCGTAAGTGATGTCCTTCCAGAGATTGTCCGACAATACGTCCAGTTCGGCTCGCAGGCCATTTAGATAGATTTGCACTCCGGCCGCTTTGCTGGAACCGTCGTAGACGATGGCCAGATGGCTCCAGCTATTCGTCTCGATGGGCAGTCGGGATCTGACTTTTAATGCATTGCCGGGCCAGAAATGGTAGAGGCCGAACGCGACACGGTTTTCTTCCAGCAGCAGATCGTAGCCACGACTGCCGGCATCAATCGGCGCGCTCGAGTGATGCAAGACCACACTGCGTGGGCGCGGTGCCGGCGGCGCGATCCAAATGGAGAGGGTAAAAGGGCTGGCTCGATTGAAATCACCGACCCCTGCAAACGAAGCACCATTTTCGCCGTTGAGCTGCAAGGCTTGCTTGAACTTTCCGGGGACAAAGGGAGGGGCGTCGTTTAACTTGCCTGGCCTGTCCGCTTGAAATGAATTGACCAGTTTGTTTTTCTCGGCAGAGTCAAAACTAAATCGGGCCGCAGGTTTGGCCGGTTCCAATGTACCGGTGCGACCGTTCATCCATGAGTCGAGTGAAGATTGTCGAGTGGCACGAACCTCTGCCAGCTTCAACTCTTGTTGTTTGATCTCGCTGGCCAATCGCGACAATTCGCGCTCTTGCTCATCGGTTGGCAAGAGCAACGTCGGGGTCGGCATGGCCGAAGTGAAGTAGCTGGTCTGTCCCGACTCGCTGACATTCTGGAAAAACGCGAAGAGTGAGTAGTAGTCGCGTTGCGTTAGGGGATCGTACTTGTGATCGTGGCAGCGCGTGCATTCAAACGTTAGACCAAGAAATACAGTACCAAATGTATTGACGCGGTCGGCAACATAGGCGACGCGAAACTCTTCCTCGACCACGCCTCCTTCCTCGTTTTGCGAATGCAGGCGATTGAAAGCAGTCGCCAGCCGTTGCTCGCGTGTCGCATTGGGAAGCAAGTCGCCGGCAATTTGCCACTGTGCAAATTGATCAAAGGGGCGATTCTCGTTGAATGCCTTGACGACCCAGTCTCGATAGGGCCACATCGGCCGAAAACGATCGACCTGGTATCCATGTGTGTCGGCGTAGCGTGCGGCATCCAGCCATTCGACGGCCATTCGCTCGCCATATCGAGGGGAAGCCAATAGCCGATCCACAACACATTCATAGGCTTTTGGATCGTCATCCGCCAGAAATGCATCCTGTTCTGCAATCGTCGGTGGCACCCCGGTCAGGTCGAGCGTGACGCGACGGAGTAGTCGCTCTTTGTCGGCACGAGGGTTAAGTGCGGCGATTCCGTTCTGACGCAGCTTATGGAGAATGAAGCGGTCAATGGGATTGGCGGTGTTTGCACCTTCCATCTCAGGCGGTGTGGCACTGCTGATTGGAGTATACGACCAATGTTGCTCGTACTTCGCACCTTGCTCGATCCAGCGACGGAGTAACGCGATTTCTTTCGAGGTCAGTAGCGGTTTCTTAGACGCCGGGGGTGGCATCTGCGATTCAGGATCCTGCGAAGTAACCCGCGCCAGAAGTTCACTTTCTGACGGCTTCCCAGGAACGATTGCCAAAAGCGCCAGCGCGACTTCGCGATCGTCCAATCGCAGGTCGGCCTGACGATGGTTTGCATCTGGACCGTGGCAGGCAAAGCAGCGATCCGACAGGATTGGACGGATATGTTCGTTGAAGTGGACTTGCTGCGGAAGTTCCACTTTGGCAGGAGTTTCGGCGATAGCTTGCATTGTAGGTGAGCCATACCACAGCGCGACAATTGCCAATGAAATTGCCACGGTCGAAAGAACGCCCATCTGCCGCGCAGAACCGTGCGACGAACGGAGTGTCAGCCTCGCGCACTGGTTAATTCGATTTGGATTGTGGTGAGACATCCGACGTGCGTGGCAAAGTGAGGCGGTATCGGCGGGGTCGTTCGTCCAGCGCCTATAGGGCTTTCTAAGGGCACCGGCTACTGAGGATCAGCCTCATTATACATAGCTGCCGGTCGGATGCCAGAATTGCAACAGAATGTGCTCCACTACCCTATTTTTGGTAGTGGTTTGCCTTTCAACTGATAGACGTAGGCGAGCACTTCGGCCACTGCGGCATACATCGAGTCGGGGATTGGATGATTCAGATCGACATCTTTGAATAGTCCCTGAGCCAGCGGTTTTTTCTCGATGATTGGCACGCCGGCCTCCAAGGCCAAACGGCGAATGCGGGCTGCCACTGTGCCGGCACCCTTGGCGACGACGATCGGAGCACGCATCGTTTCCGGATCGTACTGGATGGCGACGGCTAGTTCGGTTGGGTTGGTAATGACGACATCCGCTTTGGGAATCACTGACTTCATACGGTTCATGGCCAGTTGTCGCTGCACACTCCGGCGGCGAGCGATCAACTGCGGATCTCCCTGCATGTTTTTCATTTCTTCGCGAACCTGCTGCGTCGTCATCATCAGGCTTTGCTCTTGTCGGTAGTACTGATAGAGATAGTCGAGCAGCGCCAGAATGAACAAGGCCATGCAAACTTTCACACTGATCCAGATCAGCAGTTCGACCAGCAATTTGGCCAGGTCGGGCAAGTCCAGTTCGGACATACCGATGATTCGATCCTGCTGCGCTACCACACAGGAATAGGCGACGGTACTGACGATGGCGATTTTGAACAGCCCCATCAGCAGGCGAACCAGCCCGGCCATTGAGAATATTCGAGACAGGCCGCTGATGGGATTGACGCGGCTCCAATCGGGCAGCAACTTGTTTGGCAAGAATAGAAAACCGACCTGCAGCAGATGCGACAGGATACCGGCCAATACCAGCACTCCCATTATTGGCAGCAGCGATTTGCTTAGCTCCATCAAGATCACGGTCAGGTGATTACTGAATGTCTGCGAGTCGGTGGTTAGCCAGGGATCGCCACCGAGATGTGAACGTGTCAGTTCACCAAAGAAGTCGATCAGTGGCCCGCACAGATTCCACAGTGTCAACAAGCCAACGATCATCAGCGCTGCGGAAGCGAGATCCTGGCTTTGTACGACCTGTCCCTCTTCGCGCGCTTGTTGGCGCCGATGAGGTGTCGCGTCCTGTGTTTTATCGCCCGACTCTTCCATTTTTGCTCGGAGTAAACCGACTCGTTATCCAGATGGAGGTTTGGCCTGGATGGTTTCATTCAGCAGGATCAGCGCCGGATCCAGTGCATCGCGAAACAGGTAAACCATGCCGCCGATTCCAATCGACAGCAGGCCCAGTGTGATCAAGGAGTTTACACTGAAGCCAACCACCATGACGTTCAATTGAGGCAGCGTCTTTCCGATCAGGCCTAACAGGAGTGTGGCCAGCAGCAACGCGACCATGGCCGGTGCTGCGGCACGCATGCCCAGGGAGAAACTTTCGGCCAAGATGTTTACTAGCGTTTCGGCAATTCCGCTTGGGTAGCGTGCCGTGCCAATGGGGACGCTGTTGAACGACTGTAACAACGCGTCGATTAGACGACGATGCCCGTCGAGGATCGTAAATATGGCCACCGTCACCAGGTACAGCAAATGCGACAGCAGCGGAATTTGCTCATCAAAGCCGGGGTTGAAAACATCGGCTAGCGACATTCCACTCAGTTGACTGAGAATCTGCCCGGTGATTTGAACGCCTGCCAGCAAAATGGCGATGCCCACGCCAAAGATCATTCCCAGTACTAGTTCATGAAAGACCAGAATACCCAGATCGACTATCGTCGTTGGGAACTGATGCAAGGTGCCAAGCAACATGGGCGTGAGCAATACGGCCACGGCCACGGTAAAGAACCCGCGTACCTGCAGCGGCACATCGCTGGATGCCAACAGCGGAGCAGTCATCACCAGCCCGCTCACTCGAGACAGGACTAGAGTAAATGTCAGTAGCGGCGTGAAGTACCACAGTTCAGATAACATCATTTGATCCGCTGGACCCTCACCTGCGACGGCTACAAGTTCTCGGGAATGGAGCGAATCAGATCTTGCGAGTACTCGACCATCTGTGTGATCAGCCAGGACATGGTGAGGCTCAGCACTAAGAGCATGGAGAGCAGTTTGGGGACAAAGGCCACCGTCTGCTCTTGAATTTGCGTCAGTGCCTGCATCAGTCCTACTAGCAGGCCGACGAGCATGCCGACGAGCAGCACCGGCGAGCTGATCAACAGTGTGACCAGCATGGCGTTGCGGGCCAGTTCGACGGCGTCCTCGGGATCCATGATGGTTCTGTTAGTTTGGTGTTTAGGGGAGAATCGATTCAGTAGTTATTGCGGATTTAGAGTTGTAATCGCCGCCTACCCATGTC
>JAWXCH010000010.1:0-3487 GCA_034440595.1 Planctomycetota bacterium
ATCGCATTCTTGGCAATTGGGGTGAGGACGTCACTCTGGGGGATCTGCTAGTTGGTGACCTTAGTAGTGACGGATTCGTTGGTCAGGATGATCTGAATTTGCTCCTTGCCGGCTGGGGCACGCGAGTTGTGTTTCCTGATGATCCCATTGTGGTCTGGGAAGACTCCGAACTCATGTCCATCGAAGGTGAACTGCTGGGCTACACGTACGGTGAACTCCCCACTCCGCAGGTCACCACTGATCGGCCTGACCTTTTCTCGGTCCAGCCTAGAATTGAATTTGCGGTAGAAAGCAACATCCCCTATCTGAGCTTTCAGCCAGCGCCCGACACGTTTGGCGAGGCTACTGTGACCATCCTTCAGCCGTTTGGTCAAGCGCCCCAAACATTCACCATTACGATCGAGCCGGTCGACGATTTGCCAACATTTACACCCGGCGGTGATATCGTCTGGAGTCCGCGGAAGGGTGAGTACTCCGAAATCTGGGCCACCAATATCTCTTCAGGTCCGGAGAATGAAGGAGAGCAAGAACTGTTCTTTGACGTGGATATCGAGTCGGGCGCAGAGCTATTCGAGACCGGTCCCACCATCGCTCCTGATGGCCGGCTCACATTCACACCAAAACCTGGCGCGCTGGGAACGGCAGAAATCGATGTAATGCTGTACCAGCAAGTGTCGGACAATTACGGAAATCTGATTGCGCGAACGCCGACCAAATTTTCTATCACACTGACGGATACCGGCCCGCAAATTACCGCGATTGAGCACTCCCCCGGTCAACCGCTGTCGAATGCCGCATTAACGGCACCCCTTTCCTCGATCGTTATAACATTTGATCGAGTGATGACCGAAAACGGTGCCGGTGGAGTTCAAGAGAAATCACACTGGGTTCTTCTCAAGGATGGCAATCCGATTGCGGATCAAATCGACAAAATAGAAGTTGTCTCGGCACCAGGGGAGCCAACACAGTTGCGGTTTACGTTTGCTAGTGCATTAAGCACAGGGGTGTACCAACTGGCCACTGCGGCGGAAATCATCGATTTGCAAGGTTTTGAGTTGGAGACTGCGGCCGATTTTGCTGGTGGCATAAATTTGCCAATCGGATTCACGATTGCGATCGATACGGGGCTGCCGGTCACTGCTGTTATCGATCTGGAAGACCCCGAAACAGAAATCAACCCAAATCCAGAAACTGCCCAGCTTGACACACCCGTGCTGCCACTGAGCATCGATGTACAGCCGAATGCACTCAATCGAATTCAAGGTGGCGGGGGTGCTGTCATCAAGAAACAAGAGCCAGTCATGCCAGGGTTCTCGCTCCAAACTCCGGCAGATGGTTCACATGTCAGCCATCTCGTGTCGACAGGAATTCAGCCGGATGTTGCCGTCACTGGCACAGGAACGATCCTCTTTGCCGATACTTTGCCAGAGGTGACTGTTGACGACGAAGGGGATGAATTTCTCTCGCGTGAAGAGGCACGCAAGGGCGTACCGAGTGTATCCAGTCCGTCGGTCTCCCGGTCTGACGGGATCACCGCACGTTTCCCCTGGTGGTGGGTGGCTATTGGCGGTAGTTCAATCTTGGGCGGGATAGGTTATTATACAATTCAACGGAAAATCGCTTTGCGAAAAGTCATCTCCTCGCCGACCGAACCGGAACTTGTAACTGGCAGCATTGAAATTGAATAGGTGTTATTAGCCGCACGGAATCTTCGTAATCTGGAAATTTGCCATGAGTAGCGACGACCGAACCAGCCCGCGTCCCCTTTCGGATTCCACCGGAGGTGATGTTGTCGTAAAGAAAATGCTCGATTCTTCGGAACCGGAGGATTGGGTCCATCAGCAACAGACGCTGCAGTATAGCCCGTCAGACCGACCCGCTGAGGGCACCGGTGGAATCGGATCGGAAACAGTTTCCAGCAGTAAAATCGCGTCGCGTCCCGAAGTAGAGAAGAAAGCGCCGATTCGTCAGGCGCTGGGCGCGGTGAACGCTGAGAACCTACAGGGCTTACAAGCGTCGCGATTGTTCACCGAGCGTTTTCAGGTCGTCAAGAAGCTCGGGGGTGGTTCTTATGGCGAAGTCTTTCATGTGATTGATTCGCACTACAAGGGGGAATTTGCCCTGAAAGTGGCGCGGCTCGACCAGGCTCATGATCCGCTCGTCGCGGCCCGAGAGATTCTGGGAGAAGCACGTGCGATCATGGCCTTGAACCATCCTGGTGTGATGCGCGTGTTTGAGGCCAATGTTACCGATGATGGCACGGTGTACATCTTGATGCAGTATTTGCCGGGTGGCAATTTAAGTAGCCATGTCAAGGAGCATGGTCGATTGTCGCCCGATCAAGCGGTGCCGATTGTGCTGCACATCGCGCGCACGTTGGTTTATATTCACAGCCAGGGCATGGTCCATCGCGACCTCAAGCCGGACAACATCCTCTTTGATCAAGAGAACAATCCATTGATCGGGGATTTTGGCCTGGCGCTGACCGATCAGCAATTCGCCAAGGGGCCACGCTTTTGTGGAACCATGCTCTACATGAGCCCCGAGCAGCTTGATAATCAGGCTGATCTTGTGGATGGACGCTCCGATATCTATTCGCTAGGCGTGCTGTTTTACGAACTGTTAACGGGCAAGCACCCGTACCGTTCCAGTACGAAGGAACAGTTGAAGCGTGAGATGGCCACTTCGGACTTGCGTCCGATACGGCAATTGCTGCCGAATATACCGGAAGAGTTGGCAAGAATTGTGTCGCGCGCCGCTGCCAAGAAGGCCAGCGACCGGTACCAGACGGCGGCCGATTTTGTTGCCGACTTGGAAGCCTACGCGTCGCGGCAGGTGAAAGTGCCTTCCGAAGCGGCCGCAGTCGCTGCTAGTCGAGTTCCTCGTTCGCAGGGAGTTATTCCGGCACTACTTGTCGCGCTGCTTCTATTTGCTGGCGGCTCGTTGGGCTGGGTTTATTTCGGCCAACACTACTTCAACCAAACAGCACTGACGCTTGCGCCGCGGCTGCGAATGGATATCGATGGCCGGGCAATGACTTCCGAAGACTTGCCACTAACCGCCGAGACTCCGTTCACGGGTATGACGATCGATCTGAAGCAGCCTGGTCATGTACGCGTTTTTCGGATCGATTCGCAGGGGGCAACGGAGATTCCAGTCGGCTCGCAAATCGACGCCAAATCTCGCTTTGAAATTCAGATGACTCCGGACGAAACGCCGCTGCAAGGTACGACGCAGATGCTGTTGGTCGTCCCGAGTGACAAACCGATCGACAATCGCCAAGCGGAAAAGATTCTTGCAGAAGTCGGCGCGCTCAGCGGCCAGCTCGACACGATGCGTGAAAAGGGTTCATGGCAGGAATTTTCATCTGAGTTGCGCCAGGCGACTCCTGTTAACACAGAACAGCACCGTGGATTCGGCGCGATTCTGAATTCGCCGACGACCCTGACCGAAGTCCCTAAGGGTGTTGACTCGGCGATGCAGAAAC
>JAWXCH010000011.1:0-3084 GCA_034440595.1 Planctomycetota bacterium
CGTTGAACTTTGTGCGTGTGGAGAGGCCCGTCCGTTCAATCATTTGTGATAATCACTTTTAGCGCCCGCTCCTTCATTGCATTGCCAAACGTGCTGTAAGCTTGCATGACATCGCTCAATGCAAAGCGATGCGTAATCAGCTGCGTCGGCTGGACCTTGCCTGACATCACGGTTTTCAAAAGCATCGGTGTCGTCACCGTGTCAACGAGACGCGTTGTGAGCGTGATGTTGTGTGCCCAGAGCTTGTCCAAATTCAGCTGGACAGGCTTGCCATGCACACCAATGTTGGCAATATGACCGCCTGCCGCCACGATTGCCTGGCAGATGTCGAAACTCGATGGTGTCCCTACGGCCTCTATCGCAACATCCACGCCTTTGTTGTCCGTGAGCGCCATCATCTTCTCGACCGCTTTGCTATCGCTGTTGTTGATGATCTTCGTCGCCCCCAACCTTTTGGCGACCTCTAAACGATTGTCATCGACGTCGACGACGATGATTTCCGCAGGTGAGTAGAATTGCGCCGTCAGAAGCGCCGCCAACCCGATTGGACCACCGCCAACAATCGCCACCGCGTCACCGGGCTTGACCTGTCCGTTGAGGACACCACATTCGAACCCCGTCGGCAGAATGTCACTCAACATCACGAGCGATTCTTCGTCTGCTCCGGCGGGAATCGGATACAGACTATTATCCGCGAAGGGAACTCGGACGTATTCGGCTTGGGTTCCGTCAATAGTATTTCCCAGTACCCAACCGCCTCCGTTCTCGCAATGCGAGTACATTCCTTTCTTGCAGTTGGTGCACTTCCCACAAGACGAAATGCATGAAATCAGGACGCGATCGCCAACGCTGAAGTTCGAAACGCTGCCGCCGACTTGCTCGATGATTCCAACACCTTCGTGCCCCAAGATTCGGTCATCCGTAACCGTTGGCACATCGCCTTTCAGGATATGCAAATCCGTTCCACAAATCGTCGTCTTGGTGATCTTGACGATGGCATCTGTTGGAGTCTTGATGTGGGGGTTGGGCTTGTCGACGAAGGCAAGTTTGCCTCGACCCTGGTACACGAGCGATTTCACGGGAGATTCTCCTCAGTTCACGTGTAACCGGATCACGACACCGAAAGACGTTCGGGGTGCTTCAAGGTGGTTCAACTTTCGAGTCCATCGCATCGCTGTTTAGCCAGTAATTATCTTGCCTCGTCAACCATCAGGACTGTTGTCTCCTCAACTTCTTTGGCAACTTGAAGTAATGAGGCATCCTGCGAAAGTGCCGAAAGCATCTGCACGGGCTTAATCAGGCCAATCTTCGTTTTGCCTTTCTCCGTAAACACCGAGATGCGACACGGCAACGCCATGCTCAGTCGCATATCGTTGGACAACACTTTGGCAGCTTGTCCCGGATTGCAGACTTCGAACACTTTGCACTCCTCATCAAAGGCAATGCCTTTCGTGCGAAGTGAGGCCCCCAAGTCATGGACATGAAGCACGCCGAATCCATGACGTTTAACCGCTGATTCAAGATCTGCGGACGCTTGCGCAAACGATTTGCCGGTGTCAGCTATGTAGTACACGAGGAGCACCTTGCTTTAGTGGTCGACAAGTCGACTCTTTATTCCGTCGTTGTGCCGTCGAAGTGTTCGTTGTCCGCCTCTGCGTCTTTGCGGGTATGGTGAACGACGCCATCTCGATGATTCGGCGGTGCGTAAATCGTATAGAGCTTCAGCGGAACACTGCCAGTATTGATGATGTTGTGATTGGTCCCAGCTGGGACGACTACCGCGAACCCTGCTTGGATCGACGTTCGAACGCCATCGAGAACTGCCTCACCCGCACCCTCCTCGACGCGAAAGAACTGATCGAGCTTGTGGACTTCCGCGCCGATCTCCTCTTTGGGATTTAACGACATAACCACAAGCTGGCAGTGCCTGGCCGTGTAAAGCACACGGCGAAACTCTCCATTCTTGATGGCGAGACCCTCAATATCTTGCACAAAGCCTTTCATAACGAATCTTCTTTCTTTACCTGCCAGACGGGACATTCGATGCCATTTGGAGCAGGCTACTCGCGGGGTGTGACGTTGAGAAATCTGAAACTCCAAATAGTCCGATGCTAAACGTTTCCGCGACCGAGAAGCCCATCCGATGCGTGGCACGCTATTACGTTCGAGCATGTAGAGAAAATACTTTGGGCAGCTCGATGATAGCGTGCGTCGCGGGACTCCTATGACCCAGTTACTTTCTTCACGACTTTGTTGACCGCGTCAGCGGCCTGCTCGACGACCTGCTCGACCTTGCCGACTTCTTGGTCAGCCTTTCCTTCATCACGGAGTTGGTCATTGCCGGTCAGCGCGCCGGCGGCTTCCTTGATTCGGCCTTTGATTTCGTCTTTCTTGCCACCCATGATTGTGACTCCTTTTCCTAAAATTTGTTCTCGTAACGTCTTATCAATCAGAACTCGCGCGACGCCTCGTGGAAGGCCTTGTCCAAATCGTCCCAGGCCGACTGAGCACCCTTCTGGACATCCTTCCAAGCCGCAGCGCTGGAATCACGGACCTCGGCCAGTTTGCCACGGGCGGCATCCCGCTTCGATTCTACGGCCGCCATTTTCCGATCCCAGTCGACTTTGGCCTGGTCTTTTAGTTCGCGCCCCTTCTCGCGAAGCGTGGTGATTTCGGCGTCTAGCTCCTTGAGCCGGTTCTCAAGCTTGTTTTGGAACTCGTCCTTTGTTTGCCGGGAGTACTCTGCAGCAGTTTCGGCGGCCTGGCTGGCATCGCGCCGCACGTCTTCGGACGTGACCTTTCCGGGCACTCCATCAGGAGGCTTTCGCTCACAGCCGCTGGCCGTGAGTAGCCCAACTAGCGTCAACATCCAAACAAATCGGTACATTACCAAACCTCCTTCTTTGCGTAGATGATTAGCGGAGATATCCCAGGAGCACCAGGATGAGCACAATGACGACAATCAACCCAAGGCCGCCGCTTGGGGCGTACCCCCAGCTTCTGCTGTGAGGCCAGGTGGGTAACGCACCCAGAAGTATCAAAATCAGGACCACGAGCAGAATGGTGCCAAGCATTTCAGTTCTC
>JAWXCH010000012.1:0-12234 GCA_034440595.1 Planctomycetota bacterium
GCAAGAGCAGCAGCGTGGCCACCAATAGCAGTGCCAGTGCCAGCCAGATCGCCACCACGTGCGCGATAAAATGGCGATCAACGCCGGCCAGCGCTGGCCCGTTGACTGAGCCTGCGGCACTAACGTAAGGCGTGCGGGTGTGTCGCGATGTCGTAACCACTAAACCGTAGCGGCAGCAGCCAGTTTCTCCAGCTCGCTGGCCTTCTTGGTCGATTCCCAAGTGAATTCCGGTTCGTCGCGACCAAAGTGGCCACCGGCGGCACTCTTGCGATAGATCGGGCGTCGCAGATCCAAGTACTTAATGATCCCGCTTGGGCTGAGCGGAAATTGATCGCGAACGATTTCGCAAATCCGTGCATCGTCCAAACGTCCGGTTCCCTCGGTATCCACATGCACGCTGACCGGTTCAGAAACACCGATCGCATAGGCCAACTGCACTTCGCAACGATCCGCTAGGCCTGCCGCAACAATATTCTTGGCAATGTGCCGCGCCATGTACGCCGCCGAGCGATCCACCTTGGTTGGATCCTTGCCGCTGAATGCACCACCACCGTGGCGTCCCCAACCGCCATACGTGTCGACGATGATCTTGCGACCAGTCAGCCCACAATCACCCTGCGGGCCGCCAACAACAAACCGTCCTGTAGGATTGATGTGATAAGTGATATCACCCTTAACCAGGTCCGTTGGCAGGCACGGGCGAATGACCTTTTCAATCACGAACTTGCGAATTTCTTCGTTCGATACATGCGGAGCATGCTGCGTTGAGACCACCACCGTATCAACACGCACGGCGCGGTTGCCGTCAAACTCAACGGTGACCTGCGCCTTACTATCGGGTCGTAGCCAATCGACTTCGCCCGTCTGGCGAGCTTCGGTCAGGCGGTTGATGATCCGGTGCGACAAGGCAATCGGCAGCGGCATCAGTTCTGGCGTGTCGTTGCAGGCATAACCAAACATCAACCCCTGGTCACCGGCACCAATGTCTTTGCCAGCGGCCGAATCGTCATTCACACCTTGGGCGATGTCAGGGCTTTGCTTATCGAGAGCAATCATCACGGCGCACGTATCGGCACAGATTCCCATCTGATCATCGGTGTAGCCCACGTCGCGAATCACCTGCCGGACAATCGACTGGTAATCGATGACGGCGTTCGATGTGATCTCCCCCGCGACAATCGCAATTCCCGTGGTGACCATCGTCTCGCAAGCAACGCGGCTGGTCGGATCCTGTGCCAACATGGCATCCAGAATGCCGTCAGAAATCTGGTCGGCCAATTTGTCGGGGTGCCCCATGCTGACGGATTCGCTGGTAAACAAGTACTTGCCAGATGCCACGAGAGGATCTCCTGCGAGGAATGCTTGACGCCAAACCTCCAATTATAATTGAAGGCCCCGAATCACTGCAATGATTACTGCCAAAGTAATCAAAGCCGAGCGATTTTGGCAGCATGCCGCAGGTGGGGGTCGGGCACACCTTGCCCAAGAACACCGTCGCCGGGAGCACCAGGCGTCAAAAGCGATACAAGCAGGCCAAATGTCCGCTCGGTGGCTCCTTGCTGCGACTGAACCACTGCGGCGGCGCGGTGTCCCATCTCCGCGGCAGCCACGGGGTCGCTCAGACAGCGTTCGACAAACCCGGTCATTTCGGCCTGGTCATGGACAACCCGTGCGCCATCGGAGGAAAGTAGCATGGCCACTACATCGCGAAAGTTCTGCGTGTTGGGCCCAAAGCAGGTCGCCACCGCGTAGGCCGCCGGCTCGATCATATTCTGACCGCCGCGTGTGGAGAGACTCCCGCCGACAAAGCCAATGGTCGCCGTTCCCCACCAGGCGCCCAGCTCGCCAACCGTATCGACCAGCAGAACTCGCCTGGGGGCGACAGCTTTACCCTGGCCAGCAGTGTCATTCGTCAGCAAGCTCCGCCGTTGCCAGGATATGCCAGAACCATCGAGCAACTGCGCGACCTCTTCAAAGCGGTGCGGGTGTCGCGGCACCAGGATCAGCCGCAGTTGTGGAAAACTATCGCTCAGCGTGCGAAACGCCTCGATGGCAAACTGCTCTTCCGGTTCCTGCGTACTCCCTACCAGAAACACCACATCGTCCGGCTGAATCCCTGCCAACTCGCGAAGCCGTACCGTCGCCGGGTTGTTGCGATCGCTCTTGGCACCGTCGAATTTGATCGAGCCGGTCACATGCAAGTTTTGCGGCGGTGTACCAAGCTGCAAGAACCGCTGTCCGTATTCATCGTTCTGTACGGCAATACAGTCAACCTGCCGCAACACTCTTGCCACCAGCCAGCGCAGCCGCGAATATCCACGAAAGCTGTTGGCACTCAGCCGCCCGTTGATGATGGCGACCTTGGCACCATGCGTCTTGGCAGCCTGAATCAAATTCGGCCACAGTTCCAACTCCGCCAGCACCAGCAAGCTTGGTCGAACCCGTCGCATCGCTGCCGCCACAGCCCAGCTAAAATCGAGCGGTGCATAAAACACCGTTATGGCAACGTACTTTTGCCGCGCTATTGCGTACCCGGCGGCGGTTGTGGTCGAGATGACCAGTTCACAGCCGGCATTGCGCGCCTGAAACTGCGCCACTAGCGGCGCGAGCAGATTGACCTCGCCGACACTGACCGCATGCAGCCAGATACATGGCCCGTTGCCGCTACGAATCGGCACCCGCCCCAGCACCTTCTCCGCGAAACCGGCGCGGTACTTCCCCTTGCGCACTCCCTGATAGATCAACCACGGCGCAGCAACCAGCAGCACTAGCAGATAGATCAGGTTGAGAAGATAACGCATGGGAGTCCTTTCCCGTACAAATGTAGATCGTTATTCAATCGTCAGTTTCGTGTCACTGTTATGCAAATCGACCGATGGAGCGATTTGTTTCAAATTCCCCCATTCCACTCTGAAAGGCAGCAGCTTGGTTTCAGTCGATGTGGTAAGTCGCCACTGTTTGGATCCCAGTGGAGCGATTATGTCCATAGTACTCCATTCCTCCAGATTCGGCCCGGGAATGGTCACCGCCGTACAAATCCGGCCTCCAAAAAAGCTGGAGTATATTCTCCAAAGATCACCTTCATGCACTAGTCGGAATGAATGAGATTGATCGCCAGATGCAATGCACTTCAAGCTCTCCGCATGAACAAATCCGTTGAACTGAAGTATTCTCAGGCTGCATGTAATATCGCCCAGTACAAACCCAGTCGCAAAACCAAAGGTTGTACAGTTTACGGGAGTTCGGTCGCAGAACGCCGCGAGTAGATTAACGCCTAACTTGACCATCGCGCGCATTGATAGGCTAAGGTCGAAACGTGCGTTTACAAGCGGGAAGTGCAATCCCAACTGCGTCTCGCATTTGTAGTTGCCCATTTCGTCTGGCTTCGGTACCTCGAGCGTTTCAAGCTGTCGCAAGATTGTATCTTTGTCGTTTTGTGAGATGTAGCGAATGGTAAACGATGGTTTTTTTGATCCAACCTCTTTTTCTGCAATTTGCGATATGGTGCGGTTTGTAAATATCCGGGGAGGAAATCGATATCCTCGATTCAATATCTCCGAGCTAACACGCCTAAAATGAAGTTTTCTTTTTTGTCCTCCTTGATGCTCGCGTAAAGCTCGTTTCACCGCAGTGACCAAAATCTCGGAGAAATTCTGCAACCCGAATGCCTTGGCTTGTTCATCGTCACCCCTAAATTCCGGTCCGTGCTCGTCAAATATTATCTGTGGATAGACGATGAATGTCTTGAGTTGATTTCTGCTCCAGTTTGCCTCACCTTCAATGAGCAGATTGCCGTCACTTTGGTCTACGTCCCAAGCTTGATAGTACGCCGTAGAAAGCTCCTGGGCAGCGACGAGTCCAAGATAAGAATGTTTGCAAAGTTCCGTGTCGAGGACGGATAGCGTACGATTGTTACACGTTGCGCACACCACTAATCCAGACTGTTGCTCAATCGTTAGCGCGCCAGCAATGGCGTCGGGAACGATGTGTTCGCCTGTGCTGTTGGCATTGCTCCCGCAGTAGACGCAATTCTTTGTCGTAGGCACAGCGACCACTATCCTAGGAATAGCAATTATGACAGCCGCAGACTATCGAGGGATCACACCTCCCCCTCACACCACACTCGCCGCGCCCGGCTTGCCGTGGCAATGCTTGAACTTCTTCCCGCTCCCGCACGGGCACGGTTCATTCCGCCCCACGCGCTGGCCTTGGTTGCGAATCGGCTCGATCTTGCGATCACCTTGCTGTTCGCTGTTCTCAATGGCGCGCTGCTGATCGTCCGACGCCATATTGGAAATCGTCGGGGCAGACTCTTCCTTGACCGCCTTACTATCCTTCCAGGTCGCACCGACAAATCCTTCGTCCAGTTGCTCCATGCGAAACACCAGATCGGTCACACGTTCGCCAATCGTGCTCCACATCGTTTCAAACGTCCGCATACCCTCGCGTTTGTATTCCACCTTGGGATCGACCTGTGCGTACCCGCGTAGCGAAACGCTGGACCGCAAATGGTCCATACTCAGCAGGTGATCCTTCCAGGCACCATCCAATATCTCCAGCACCAGCATCCGTTCCATGCGGCGGATTTCTGGCCGATAGTGTTCTTCGACCGCCATGGTCAATCGGCGTTCCAGATCAACCTTGCCAAGTTTGGCCAGCTCTTCGGCCGGTTGATCAAAACTGACCGTTCGCCGCAGCCAGTCGGTTAGCGATAGCAGTTTGCCATTACCTGCACCATTTGCGCTGAGCGACTCAAGCCCGCGAGGGTCGCCATGTTCGCTAAATGGCAACTCCGCCACGCGGCGTCTGACCTCGGCCACCGCTTCGTTCGCCTGCCGCTGAAAAGTGCGGCTCTGTTCGACCAGTAGTTCGCGAATTTCGTCGCGCTGCTTGTTGCGGAATTCGTCGATCGTGGCGTTGGCCTGGAATCGTTCGCGTGCCCATTCCGCCAATCCATCGCGATCCAATCGGAACCCACCGCTGCCGTCCGATTTGGAAAAATGCGAAAAACCGGCCATCACCGGGTAGACCACTTCGCGTTCTTCGTAGGACTTGTAGGCCAGATCGTGAACCCGTGCGATCAACGCCGGGGTCTCCAATCCGCGAATCTGCTCCAGGCTCATCTTCAAACCGAATTTACCTTGTAACCAATTCAGCGCCTCTTGCTGTGCAAATTCTGGCTGCAAGTACCTCGCCCCCTCACTCAGATTGGCCGCGGCGATCGCCGTAGCGGTCTTTTCCAACAGCAGGTTGACCACTTCGTCGCGACCGGCGGTTCGCAGTTCGCGATCGCGCAGGCCGACGTTCCAACGCACATTGGCAAACTTCGTAAGTGCTTCCCAATTCCACTCAGACTCTTCTTCCCCCTCGGGCAAGTTCTCTTCCACAGCCTCGTAAATCTGAGCCTCAGCCAAACGCAGCGCCTCATCCTTGGCAAATTGCTCGGCACCTTCAAACTCCAGCCCTTCAAAATCGGTCGGCTTCAGCTCGACCGAAAGCACGCTGCCGGCCCAGCGTGCAAATGTCTCCGTGCCATAATGCTTGTCCAGATAGGTCGACAGGTGCTGCTTGATCTGCTGGTCCAGCATTTCCAGAATCAGATCCTTGCAATTCGCACCATCCAAGATCCGCTGACGATAGCCGTAGACGCGCTTTCGCTGCTCGTCCATCACCTCGTCATATTCCAGCAGGCTCTTACGAGTCTCAAAGTTCCGTTCTTCGACCTTCTTCTGTGCCCCCTCAATCCGGCGCGAGACCATCTTGCTCTCGATCGCTTCCCCTTCCTTCATCCCCAGCCGCGTTAGCATCGTCTTGACCCATTCGCCGGCAAAAATGCGCATCAGGTCATCTTCCAGCGATAGATAAAACCGGCTGCTGCCGGGGTCACCCTGTCGACCGCACCGCCCGCGAAGCTGCAAGTCGATACGGCGTGCTTCGTGGCGCTCGGTGCCAATACAATGCAGCCCACCTAGCTCCTTGACCACTTCCCCTTCGGCCTTCATTTTTTCGCGGACTTCAATTTCTTCGACCAGTGCGTCCCATTCTTCTGGTGGAACATCCAACCGCGTTGGATACTTTTCTTGCAGAATGGCCCAGGCCATCGTTTCGGCGTTTCCGCCCAGGACGATATCGGTACCGCGACCGGCCATGTTGGTGGCGATAGTCACCGCAGCCAGCCGTCCAGCCTGAGCGACGATTTCCGCCTCGCGCTTGTGATGCTTGGCATTCAGAACCTGATGCTTAATACCGCGCCGCTCTAATAGTGCCGCCAGTCGTTCGCTCTTTTCAATACTGACCGTGCCGACCAGCACCGGGCGACCCTTGCGATCGATCGACTTGACCTGTGCATTGGTCAAGGTCTCTTTGTGCTTGCTATCTTTGCGTTGATACTCGATCGCGTCGTCGGTCTCCTTGAGAATCGTGCCGAGCAGTTCCGTTCCATCTTTCAGTTCGACGATGTCCCATTTGTGGATCCGTTCGATCTCGTCTGCCACGGCGGTGTATTTTTCCGGCTCGCTCATATAGATGACGTCCGGATAATTCTTGCGCTGCATGATGCGATTGGTCGGAATCGCAATCACATCCAGCTTGTAGATCTTCCAGAACTCGCTCGCCTCGGTCATGGCCGTACCGGTCATACCGCAGATCTTGTCATACAGCTTAAAGAAATTCTGCAGCGTGATGGTGGCCAGCGTCTGCGATTCCTTTTGAATCTGCACCCCTTCCTTGGCCTCGACCGCCTGATGCAGGCCATCGCTCCATTGGCGGCCGGGCATGAGTCGCCCAGTAAACTCGTCGACAATGACCACCTTCCCCTCTTGAACAACGTAGTTCACGTCGCGCTTATACAGGTGATGCGCCTTGAGCGAGTTATCGATCAAGTGGGGCCATTCCATATTACCGACGGTGTAAAAGCTTTCGACGCCGGTCAGTTTTTCGGCCGTTCGCACACCCTCTTCGGTCAGGCTGGCCGTGTGTTCCTTTTCCTTGATCTCAAAGTGCGTATCCTTCTGCAATTGCCGTGCAATCTTGTCCGCCTTGGAGTACTTCGTAATGTCATCGTGTGCCTCCCCCGAGATAATCAGCGGGGTACGCGCCTCGTCGATCAGAATATTGTCAACTTCGTCGATGATGGCATAGTGTAGCGGCCCCTGCGCCTGCTGATGCGGCTTGGGAAAGCGGTTGTCGTCGCGCGCGGCCACGCGCATGTTGTCGCGCAGGTAGTCAAAGCCAAACTCGTTGTTCGTGCCATACGTAATGTCGCAGGCATATGACTTTTGCCGCTCGGCCGATTCCATTCCGCTTTGGATATTGCCAACCGTCAGCCCCAGGCCCAGATACAGCGGCCCCATCCACTCCATATCGCGCCGTGCCAGGTAGTCATTGACCGTGACGACGTGGACCCCTTTGCCCTCGATTGCGTTAAGATAGGCAGGCAGGGTTGCCACCAGTGTCTTGCCTTCGCCGGTGACCATTTCGGCGATAGCACCACTATGCAGCACGACACCGCCGACGAGCTGCGTATCGTAATGACGCATTCCCAGCCAGCGCCGCCCCGCCTCGCGGCAGACGGCAAAGGCCTCGTTTAATATGTCGTCCAACGTCTGCCCGGCGGCCAGCCGTTTGCGAAACTCGACCGTTTGCTGGCGAAGCTGCTCGTCCGTCAGCGCCTGATACTTAGGTTCCAGGGCGTTGATCGCGTCGATCTTCGGTTGCAACTTCTTAACGAACCGGGCATTGGACGAACCAAACATGTTGGTGATCCACTGCTCAAACCCGCTCATCAAGCCGTTGAAGAAGCCGGTGATGAACTCCCAAATACGCTCCAAAATTTCCATAGACTCAAACCATCCCGGGTAAGTTGATAGCCGCCCTAGTGTTTTGTCAGATTCAAAAGGTCGGGTGCCACTGCTGGCTTGCCCAGCAGTGTGTGGGTTTTAGGCGTCCGAACCCCTAAAGCTAAGTGTTGACGCAGCACTAGCATGCAGTTGGCATTGTAGACCCTGCGCGCAGTCATAGCGCAAGGCACGCCGACAGTTCAGTTTATAGGGATTTGGAAGGGTCGGTCAATGGCAGGAACTGCTCGCAGGAACCCCGTCATTCCCGCAAACGTAGCCGGCACGGTCCCCGTGCCGATAAGCAAAACGTAGCAGGCACCGTCCCGGTGCCGCAGCCTCTGGCCGTTTGAGGTCCACCCCTTGTAACGGCCAGCAATTGCGCGTCATTCCCGCGAATGCGGGAATCCAGTTCCTCTGCACTCTGCTTTATCGCCTCCACTCTCTAAGTCGCAGCCCTCCGCCCTCACTGTGCCGAAGGTATTACATTCCACAGCCCAGGCGTAGCTGCTTAGCATCGCACCCTGGGTAGCCGGATTTGCTAAAATAGGCAAAATAGGCAGCTTGCATGAATCTGTGGTTCATACCTCCAAATGCCCATTATCCGGCAAAAACGCGGGCCTCGCAGCAATTTGGAAATCTTTTTGTATTCCGTGTCCCCTTTTGGTGTCGGCTCTCGCCTAGATAGTCAGAGGCCACACGACGCGGCCAAAAACGACAAACCTAACCGGAGCCTAGCCATGATCAAGACCACCATTTTCGCCCTGTTGCTCGGATGCGTTTCAATCTTCTCCACAGTCCAGGCTGGACAGGTTGGCCTCAGTCTGGATGAAAACACCACGCTCAGTATGGACGAAAACACCACGCTCAGTATGGACGAAAACACCACGCTCAATGCGGACGAGTCCGGCACGCCATCGTCGTATACGATCTCGCCAGCCGTCATTGATTATGCCGACGGTGGGTGGGATCTGTTCGATGTTCCAACGACCCACTAAGTCGCCGCCCAGTAAGGTCCAGCGAACCACTGAACCGATCTGCAATCCGGAGCTTGCAATTGACCCTTGGTCGCCCGCGACCGAGGGTTGTTGCTTTTACAAGGCCGCTGAGTTCTAGTTCAGTGTTGTATCTATATCCGCAGCACGTACATCGACGTCCCGTCTGAAATCACACCAATGTCCTGCCGAGCCATGCCGCAATGCCATCCCTGCTTTCTGCTTGCAATCTTGCTTGCCTGTGCCGCGACCGCTGGTACGTCTTGGGGGGGCGAATCGGCTTCGGCCCTTTCGATCTCCGACATGATGAAGGTTCGGCACCTTCACGAGCAAAGCCTGTCTCCAGACGGCCGGCGAATTGCGTACGTCGTCGCCGAAGCAGATTTTAAGCGCAATGCGTACCGGTTCACCCTCCACATGCTGGATATCAAAAGCGGTGCAGTGCGTGTCATCGAGGATGGCGAAATCACGCAGCACCCCTGTTGGACTCCCGACAGCAGCACGGTCGCGTTCTTACGCGGTGAGGGCAACACCGCCTCGCTTCAATTCTTGAACGTCAACGACAACACTGTCCGTGTCTTGTCCGCACAAGTCCCCCGACGAGCCAACTGTTTAGTCTGGTCGCCGCAGGGGGATGTGGTGAGTTTTCTCGCACCGGCAGAAGACAAGAAAGCACGCCAGACGCCCGTCGATACGATCTATGAAACGGAAGACTCGATCTCCGACTCGCTCATGTTTTGCACTGCCTCGACCGGCACTGCGTCGACTGGTACAGTCAAGTTGGCGTGCAAGAATCCTGGGCATGTTACCGAGTTCGCCTGGTCCCCCGACGGGAAGCAGATCGCATTCGCACGGCAACCTAGCTCTCGCAAATCAGACGCGGACCATTCAGATCTATGGCTTCTGGATGTGGACAAGGGTACTTGCACGCCGCTGGTGCAGCAGCCGGGCGCAGACACGCAGCCGCAGTGGTCCCCTGACGGAGTACAGGTTGCCTTCTTTTCAAAATGCGGCCAGTCCGATTATTTTCAGGACTACGTGCCGTGCATGATTCCTTCCGCCGGTGGAGCGATCACCCGCTTGATTGATGACGCCGACTTGAAGCTTTCGTTTGATTTGAAATTGAAGCCGACCTATTCGGCGGATAAAAAGTCGATTTACGTATTGGCGGATCGCGGATTGTCTCGACACCTCTTCCAGATCGACCTCGCATCGCGCACCGCAAAGCAGGTAACAGAGGCGCTTGGCGTGTACCGGACCTTCTCATTCTCGGCAGATCGGACCTTCATGTCGTTCGCGTTTCATTCGGCTCAATTACCGGCTGACTTATTTGTCACGGCTCCTGGTGCATTCAAACCCAAACGTGTTGTGGAACTGAATCCCCAACTGGCGGAAAAGTCGCTCAGCGACGCAAGTATCGTGCGCTGGAAAAGCGATGACGGCATGGAGCTTGAGGGAGTGCTCTTTAAGCCGCATGGTAGCGATGCCACGGGGCCATTTCCGTTGATCACGTGTCTTCATGGCGGCCCTCCCTCGAGTTTCCATTACGGATTTGCGCCTGAGATATCATCCAGTGTTCCGCAAGCCGGCTTTTGTCCCGTTCACGTACTCACCGGTCGCGGCTACGCGGTATTCTGTCCGAATCCTCGCGGTAGCGACGGGTACGGACGAAGCTTTCGCGAAACAGTAAAAGCCCGCTGGGGCGAAGATGATCTACGTGATGTGCTGAGCGGAATTGACAATCTTCAGAAGACGGGCGTAGCCGACCCAAAGCGGCTTGCGCTGACCGGTTATTGCTACGGAGCGTATCTATCGCTGCGTGCATTGACTCGTACCGACCGCTTCAGCGCCGCTTTTTTGGGAGGAACTTTTGGCGACACGGCGGCCGTCTACGGTCAAACGGAAGTCCCGGAACTGTTCGAGGCCTATTTCGGTGGCCCGCCCTGGGAGCAACGAGATAAATACGATAAGTGCTCCCCCATGCTCGACGCTCATCGCATTCGCACCCCAGTTTTTCTCGTCCATGCAAAGCAGGACAAGCGTGTTCCCTGGAGTCAAAGCAAACAGTTGCATACGATCCTCACGCGAGTCGGGACCCCGACCGAAATGATGACCTATCCGCGCGGCGATCACACGGTTCTGGAATCACGTATGCATGCTGAAACGATGCGATTGCAAGTGATGTGGTTTGACCGCTGGCTGAAGGAGACGTCGGCAAAGTAGTGATCCCTCTATTTGCGATCAATGATATAAGCTGGCTTGGCAAAATGCAGAACGGGCGAGAAGGAAACATGAAACTACCACTGCACTACAAGATTATCGCGGCAGTATTGCTGATAGTGGCAACATGGCTGACGGTGTGGTATCGGTACACCGCTTGGCACACCGCGAAGGCCAATGCCAATCTTGAAGCGATTCTAACTCATAAATCGTACCCTCCCATTAAACGACTGACGATTTCTGGCCAGCAAAGAGAAGTTGTTTGTACCAATCACGATGCGCTAGCGTACTTTGAAACCAGCCTGAAACAAGCAATCCGCAATAGCGGCGGAGGCGTCTCGTACCAAATGCGAATTGACTTTGACGACGGCTCGTCTACCACCTTCCCAACGTTTTTTGATAACAATCAATGGAGTCTGGCGTGTCCAAGCGACGATCCGAATGAGGGCTGGATGCCGACGCGAGTTCTGATTTTTCAAGGCGCTCAGCCGGCCGAGTTTGACAGGATCCGCAAGTACTTGGATTTGGACTACAAGGTGCTCCCCACGCACGAGCTTGTGATTGAGTAGATTCGTGTGTTCAACTCGCCAAGTGTCTTTGTGGTGCCCGGTTAGTGGAATAAAGTCCTCTCCGCGTCTCAGCGCCTCTGCGCGCAACTACTTCCAACAACCATCCTGCTCATCCTGTCCATCCTTGTTCATTTCTGACTTTTTCTCCGTGATCTCCGTGTCCTCAGTGGTGAAAAAACAGTACTGCTAAAACGTTTTACCTCCCGCGCTTGAAAAAAAGCCAGCACTTCTGCTAGTGTGAACTCAGGGCTTCGCGATAGAGAGTAATGTAGGGGACGTGCAACGCACCGCGCATTCCCCCGGAGTCTGCACACCGTTTGGCGTCATTCTCAAGCCGATTCCGCACACCAATCGTCCGGTGCGTGGAACGTACCAAGAACTACGCAAGACTTCGCGCTAGTGCTGCCAAGAACTGGATTCCCGCCTTTGCGGGAAAGACAGACGCGCGGAATGACGAAGGACCAGAAAAAACGAAAACGCGACGCGCGCAACGTACCTGACGCGCGCAACAACCAAATCGACGACTTGCTGTCTCCTTCAAATGATCAATGATTGATATCAACTGATTAACAGCCCCGGCTACCAATGTTGCCATCTTGTAGCAGACTCCTTTGA
>JAWXCH010000013.1:0-3575 GCA_034440595.1 Planctomycetota bacterium
ATTGCGCCAAATCCTTGGGATGAGGCATTTGAGTCTTAGGGTGTCACATGCATGCATCGTGCGCATGTTTTTCTCGGCTCCGGTAGCTAAGCCATGGTAACACAGTCGCACCGCAGGCTGTCGGGAGGTTTTCCTTTCGATGGGCCTTTCAGGAGGGGTGCGTGACGGCGGTTTCACGATTAGCGACGCGGCGGCGGTCGTGAGCCGCATCCGCTGGCGCAGATGCTCTGGCACGGGTATTACATCGATGCTCTGGCCGTGCGATACTACGACAGCAACCCCGATGGCTCCGGCATCGGGGAGGAGAATTTTACGCACGACGCCAACTTTAGCGTGACGGCAGTCACCGGCAACACCGGCACGGTGCTCGAGCGGTACCAGTACGATCCCTACGGCAGGCTGACCGTGCTGGAACCCAACTTCACCGACGACGGAGACAACACCAGCGACATCAGTAACGGCACCACCTACCCCGGCCGCCGGCTGGACGGCGAAATTGGCTTGATGCACTACCGGGCGCGGTACTATCATCCGACGATGGGGAGGTTCGTGGCGAGGGATCCAATTGAGTACGAAGGTAATGACTACAATCTGTACCGATATGTCTCAGATTGCCCGATCGGCTTTACAAATCCCTTTGGACAATTGGAACAACCATGGCGATTTATTCCTCCGGAACAGCCTCAGCTCCCCGCAGCCAAAAGCCTATTAGTGTGCTATTGAGGAAGAGAACCAGAGTCGAGAGCGCTATCGGCAGATCACGATCTGCCGTATAAAGTCAATGTGTTCCTGATGTAGATTAACAGTGCGGACTGGGAATATGGTATGCGAATGGCTTCTGTCGCACGGGCTCAGTATTAGCGATGATCTCCGCCTGCTAGATCACGCTTTGTTGACTGACTCAGAAGGCTCGCCAGCGTTGGCGGTCCACAACTTGGTCGTGGATATGTTCTGTAAGCCGACCATCGTCGCGTATTACCTTGATAGCTTTAAAGTGGCTGCTGTCAGCGAATTTGGACAAGATGTCGAGCGCGTAACCTGTACCGTTGAATCTGTATTCGATTCCGTTCTCTCACTGACAATACGCCATCAGCACAAATATGTGACGAGTGTGCATATTCTCTGGTCACTCCTTTCGGTTGCTCCGAGGACTTGCGAAGATATCATTGGCCGGCTCAATCAACTTGCGATTGTGCGCAGACCACTGGGAACCCCGAGACAGCAAATGATGCTCGAGGCGGCGAAGGCTGCCGGGAAAGAAGAATTTGCTGACGAGGTGCAACTGGTTATCCACCGCGGACCACTGTCGTTGACAACTGTTCTCGAAAGGCTGAATTGTTATCTGCACTCCCCTTTCTTTCCGTTCGATGAAGATCAATTGAAACACTATCTCAAGCAGCGACATGCGGTCCCAGAAGGAGACGTGGCAATTTTGGCATTCTGTGCTCATTCTCTTGCCACTCAACTGCCTGGGGGCGCCGACGCCAGCACGCACGACGCTGCGCCTGGGGCCGGCGAATCGACGTGATGTGCACTTGGCCGTTAGACGTGACGGGACGATACCTTTACAAAAGGTGGGATGTAATCAGCCCGTTGAAAAAGGCGACTTAAACAGCGCGGGCGCGAATCGCACCCTTCACCAGGGCCAACTGGATCGACCCGGTCCACGATTTGGCAGGCAACATGACCGAAGCGCCCAGGCCGGGGATGAGACGACCAAGCACAAGTACGTCTGGGACGGCTGGAACCGGCTGGAACCGGCTGGTCAAGGTGACCGATGCCTCGAAAAATTCCGTCGGCGAGTTCGAGTACGACGAGTTCAACCGGCGGATCGTGAAGATTGATACGGCAGCCAAGGGGAGAGGTGGCAACAGTACGAGCAATCCTCAGCAGCACCATAACAGTAGCTGCGAGCAAAATGAGTCAAATTCGTCCCGATCCCATCCGGCCGGATGAGGATTTTAAGCTAGAGCCTTATCGGGTTAGGGCACAGTCCCCGATCAACGAGTCCGCAACAAACTATGTATCCGTGCCTCATTTGTAACAACAATTTATGTCGCCGACAAATACAATGACATTGCGTCGAGTAATAAGTATCATTGCTGAGCATCTTCTACTTG
The DNA here is from genome assembly GCA_034440595.1 of Planctomycetota bacterium. Lineage (GTDB taxonomy): Bacteria > Planctomycetota > Planctomycetia > Pirellulales > JALHPA01 > JAWXCH01. Next base: position 2,121 of record JAWXCH010000013.1, read on the forward strand.
GCATCTCCATGGCTCTGCTCATTCCTCCAGTGCCATCCATGGAGGGTGAGGAGTATAGCTTTATCCCAATGTGCATCCCAATGCTCGTCTTCCTGATTGCTTCACGAGCCCTGGCGATTTTACGAGAGGAAGAGACGTGGCTTGGCCTTATCATGAAGGCGGCGCTGTTTACCGCGCTTGGCTTCGCAATTAATTTCCGCGTTTTTTTCTAAAGGTCGTTATAAGCAGACGGGACCGGAAGGCCACTGCTAAGGACAGTTCTAAAATTAAGATAAGGTGCGAGCAATCTATGGACGTTCTTTCATTTTTAGCTGGTACCCGGACGTTTAGCTTAAAGAAGCTCTTAATTGCTGTTGGCCTTGCTGCGTTATTAACTTCCTGGTTAGGTAACGAATTATGGTGGCGTCGTGAAGAATTGATTGCAAGAACTCAAATCTCTAGACTTGGTGGATTTACGAGAGCCGCAGAAATGGGGATAGTTTTCTTCCCCGTAGAGAATGTTTCACTTACTGAACCTGCAGTCGACGACGAGGATATAATTGACATCACCCGACTGAGAAGTCCTTATATTGTTGACCTAAGCAATACATCTATTACTGATCGGTCCTTGCCACATTTGTATCGGTTTTCAAAATTGAGCAGGCTCGATCTGCGCGGCACGCAAGTAAGTGACAAAGGAATTCAGGAGCTAAAAAAGCATCTTCCGCAATGTAGGGTTGAGCATTAACACTGCTGTGAACCACAAGATGTGGTAGTTTTATGCGCGAGTTCTCGCCACCGGCGAAGCGGAATGGCAACCTGACTCTGTCACCCCATCTGGGAGTGGCGGCTTGTCCGATTACCGGAGCGCCTTACAATCCTCAGTGCGCACCTGCATCCTACTTTGACCGTTTCCTTCGTGTGTCCGGCTTTAACTACCTATGGCCCCAAGTTCACTGCAACGCTGGCAGCGCATGGCACGATTGGCGTCCAAACGTGCTTGTCGGGCCGCAACTTTGGCGGCTGCGAGTTGCTTCGGGACCTCTCCGCCCGTGCCAAAATACATCTCGTCGGGTGTCTGGCCTTGAAACGCGGCATGTGGCAGTTAGGTATTGTGCTGCTGAACGTAGAATCCAACCAGTTTCTGCACCATCGCCCGGGTGTCGAGTGTGTTCAGGTACAGCCATTGGTGTTTGAGCACGCGCCACCAGGATTCGATCATCGAGTTCGAGAACTGGATGTCGGTTTTCGCCAGCAATCGTTTGAACACACCCGTCACCGTCCTGTGAACCCAGGGTTGCTGCTTAGCGTCCGCGGGCTTTTCTGCGGCGGGCTCGGCGGGCGCGTTTGGCAGCCAGCGCTTGTTCGTTTTCTCGCTTGCGGTATTCGAGTTTGGCTTCGGGATGGGCTTGCAGCCACGCGTCGGGTAAGAGCGGCGCAAGATCCGCGGGCGACTCGGCCAGCATGGTCAGCACG
>JAWXCH010000014.1:0-5026 GCA_034440595.1 Planctomycetota bacterium
CACCAGCTTTATGACAGGCTGCCAGCGTGTGTTTGAATTACTCGATACACCAAACGAAACCAACGAGGCCGCCGAGCCAAAGCAGTTGCCCGAGGCGCGCGGTGAGATTCGGTTTGAGAATGTATCGTTTGGCTATGAGCGTCACCGTCCTGTTCTGAAGGAGGTTGATTTCACGATTCGTCCTGGCGAACGGATCGGCATTGTCGGCCGTAGCGGCAGTGGCAAGACGACGCTGGTCAATCTGATTAGCCGTTTTTACGACGTCGACTCCGGCCGGATCTTGCTCGACGGGCTGGATGTCCGCGAGCTGGCCACCACGGACCTGCGGCGACACGTGGGTGTCGTGCTGCAGGAGCCGTTTCTGTTTCGTGGCACGATCTGCGACAACCTGTTGTACGGGCGGCCTGATGCAACATTGGAAGAGGTGGTCACTGCTGCCCGTGCTGCGCAGTCGCATGATTTCATCGTCCGCACGCCGCTGGGTTACGATACCTGGCTGGGTGAACGAGGTGCCGGGCTTTCTGGTGGCGAGCGTCAGCGAGTCTCCATCGCACGGGCTTTGCTCTACGACCCGCGCGTGCTCATTCTGGATGAGGCCACCAGCAGCGTCGACACCGAGTCAGAAAAGGCGATCCAAGAAGCGCTCCGCGTTCTGACGCGCGGTCGCACTACCCTGGCGATCGCCCACAGGCTCAGCACGCTGCGCGATTCCGATCGCATTTTGGTGTTCGACCATGGCCGATTGATCGAGCAAGGGACCCATCAAGAACTGCTTCAGCTTGATGCCCAATACGCGAAATTGGTGAAGATCCAAACGCAGATTGCCGGCAATACGCAATTTGAGGCCAAGCCGAACGGCTCCACGGGCGAGAACCTTGCGAACGCACCAGCGGTGAATGAGACGGATGAAGTCGCGTTTACTCCGCGCTGGATCGAACCCAATAGTGCCAAGCTCCGCACTGGTGCGCACGATTCGCTCGAGGTGGAGCTATCGACTGACGAAGAGCCCACTGTCAAAGTACATCGTGGCGTGTTTGCCGTGCGCTGTTTTCCGGCGAGCCGCCCGGATGACTTTATTAGTCTGCGCAAGTGCGATCGCGATGGCCACGAGCATGAAGTGGGAATCCTACGGCACCTTGATCGCTGGTCACCTGATTGCCAGGAACTGGTCCGTGCCGCCCTGGCGCGCCGCTATTACCTCCGCAGGATCATTGGCGTCGACGAGATTAAACTCGAACATGGCTATCTGCACTTCCGCGTGCAGACCGATCAGGGTCCGGCACAGTTTGCGATGCGATGGACTCAGAGCCAGGCGCAAGATTTTGGCGTCAGCGGTAAGGTACTGGTCGACGTGGAGGATAATCGATTTCTGGTGCCGGATATGGGCGCGTTCCCCACTCGCGAACGCGAACTGCTGCAGCGGTTTGTTTATTGGTAAGGTTGCAGGGGCTAAATAATGCTAGACTTTCATCGCCAGCAATCTGTCCACCTCCAACCTGAATTGAGAACTCTCAGCCATGCCCGGCGTACCTCGTGCGTTACTCATTGTCGATATGCAGAATGATTTTGTATTGCCCGGTGCGCCGGCCTGCATTGCCGGGGCCGAGGCCACACTCCCCAAGATTAAACAGGCACTCGATTTTTGGCACAAGCAATCCTGGCCGGTCGTGTATCTCTATCGAGAGTATCGCCGCGATGGGAGTGACATTGAACGGTCGCGTTTGGAATCGTTCTTGCAAGACAAGAAATTCTGCCTCCCCGGTTCCGAAGGTGCCAAGATCGTTGCATCGATCGCTCCACAGCCGTCCGACTATCAGGTCATGAAGAACCGTTTCAGTGGGTTCATGGAAACCGAGTTGGATTTTATTCTGCGCCGCGAAGGGATCGGAGCAATCGCCGTCTGCGGCACACAGTTCCCCTGCTGCGTGCGGGCCACGCTAGTGGATGGTCTTTGCTACGGCTACGACACGCTCTGCCTGACTGATGCGACCAGCGCGGCCAGCCCGGATGTTGCGCAGGCGAATATTCGCGACTTGGAAAATATGGGCATCGCGTGCCCGAGCGTCGATGCGTTTATCTCGGCGCGATAAGCCACCCTCACCCGCGGCTGATACCGCGACCTACTCCCGCAAGCGGGAGAGGTGCGTATATATTAGCTTTCTTATGGTGCGCCTCGCTGGCGCTTCGGGTTATACGTGAATCTATATCTCCACATGCATCACGCCGCCGACTTCGTCGAAGTGGCCGACTTTAGCACCACGCCATTTGAGCCCGGTAGCGCGGCGACAAAGGCCGGGTCGCAAACGGCTACCGGTGGCGCGGTGTACATCAGCGCTGTCGCCGCCATCGATGTCGCTGCATAGAGAGCCACCGATAGCGCTACAAACCACGGCAAGCTGCCTGCTGCAATGCGCAGGAGCTGTTCGCGCTTGGCCGCCGATAGTTCATTCTCGATGCAGTACTGCTCGATCACATCTGCCTGATCGAGTGGGCTAGTCAGCTCGAGCATATCATCCATGCTGCAGCGATTGGTGCGGACCTTGGCATGCGTCTTCGCCGCATCAAACGCGGTCTTCCGTCGCTGAAACTCCAATCGAGCCTGGTACGCGGCCAGGGTCTTTTGTTTTCGCTCGATGGCGTAGTTGATCAGCCCACGCGGTAGTGCCAGGCCAAGGTTGGCCGCTGCGGCTAGTGCCTCGAGCGGTCGGCGGTAGACGGCTGTGCGGCGATAGTGTGCAAACACCTCCTTTTGAATCTGACTGATGGCCGCAGTCAGATCGTCCGGGGTGGTCAGAATCAGTTCGTCCCCCAGTTCGACACAGAGCGGTTTCAGATAGTACACCTTGGCACCGCGACGTTTGAGTGGCCCGGCCATGAATTCGTCGAGCCGCGTCTGCACGCAAGCGGGAATGGTGTCGGTGATTTTGTGAAAGTCCTTTTCCTCCGTCACGGTGACGAAGAATCGCCCCTTGGGGAGGCGAATGGAGGCCGCAAACAGATCGATCTCGCGAACTTGCGTGAAGTCGTTGCGGTGCTGATCGACGACCGCCTCCCAGCGTTTGTCGCGCGAGGTGAGCGGCCGCGTCTGGCGGAGCATGGTCCCGGCCATTTCGCGGCTGGAATCTTTGGGAGGAACCCAAACGGTGTCGCTGACCCAGGTACCAAACGGCTGCAGTTCTTGTTCGAGCGTGAATGGCTGTGCGCTAGCTGGATCGATGATCGAAGGGGTGACAGCGGACGCAGTCTTACGCGATGCAGTTGCAGGTCGCGCAGTGGTCGCGGGACGAGTGAATGTAGCAGGTCGATGAATCGTCGCGGGCATGATCGGTCTCCTCAAGAAAAAAGGTGATGCAATGCCGAACAGGAACCTCAGACGCTTTGCGTGGCAAGCCAGCAGCGCTCCACAGTTATATCGACACAGAGAATCTGCCCCTCATTCTCTGCGCGACATCCCTGAGGTTAGCAACCCGAGTGCCTTGCAAATCGCAATATCACACCATCAAACGGTATTCGCCGACCGCGGGAGAATCTTGAAACGGACGACGGAAAAGGAAATAGATGCCTCCGAAAAAGAAATGCCTCTTGAACATGGACCATACAAGCAACCAGCGTAGCAGGCGCTTTTATAGCGAAGTCCCTGCGCAAGCTGTTCATCAGCGTGCACGGCCGGTTCCAACGGCGCGTGCTGGTCTCTGTTCCGAAGTGCTTCTCAGATTTCGGCGATTCTCTGTTCTTACTGGCAGTTGCCTTGCAGTTTGCTTTTATTGCAAATGGCTGCACGCACGAACTGCTAGCCCGACCTCACGGACAAACTCAAGACTGCCTCGGTCAATATCCCCATTCGCTAAGCGAACGAGAATCACGCATATCTGTCCAAACTGCCTACATCCGTCGAACGACGGCACTAAGACGTTCCGTAACCGCGATCTTAACAATTGTTGCGGCCTGATTGCAAGCAAATTTTTATCAATCGGCAGAAGAATTTTGGAGTGGTACTCAGTTGACAGAGGCAGGGGAGATTCGAGAATTCCGCCGCCGGAATGTCATTACCGCACAACCAGCCGCCCCGCGTGCCATGTCCGGTTTCGCAACAACTCGATAAAATATTCGTTGAACTTACCAACAAGAGAAGCAATTTCGCGAGGTACCACACCATGCCCTATGTCATGGTCGATATTGAGGCCGATGGGCCGATACCGGGCGACTACTCGATGATCTGTTTTGGCGCGATCATTGTTGAGCCAGAACTCAATCGCACCTTCTACGGGCAGTTGCGGCCGATCTCCGATCGTTTTGTGCCCGAGGCACTCGCCGTGAGTGGTTTTTCACGCGAGGAGTGCCTGAAGTTCGACGACCCGCAGCGCGTGATGGAGAGGTTTCGCACCTGGCTTGAACAGGAGTGTGGCGGTCAAGCGAGATTCATCTCGGACAACAACGGCTTTGACTGGCAGTTCATCAATTGGTACTTCCATCACTTCCTCGGCAGCAACCCGTTCGGGTTCAGTTCGACGAACCTGGGCTCGCTGTACAAGGGGATGCAGCGCGACGTGCGGGCGAACTTCAAGAGAATGCGCAAGACCAAACACACGCACCACCCGGTGGACGACGCCCGCGGCAACGCGGAAGCGATGTTGGAGATGGCTGGAGATGGGGTTACGGGTGGGGTGAGAATTGAGATCGTTCTCGGTTTAAACCCCCTCCGGCCAATCGCGCGTCTCCACCAACGACTCGCCGGTTTCTAGGAGCGTCTTCAGGCTAGACAGAATATGCGGCCAGCCGGTGGAGACCGCGGCGATCAGTTTTGATTCTGGTCGGTCCATTTCGTGCGTGAGGGTCAGCTTCACCGATGAGCCTTCGGGCACAAGCTCGTAAGTCAATCGCGAGTGACCCTCGGCTTGCATCTCCGGCACAAACTGGTTCTGCCAGGTCAGGACCAGGCGGCGCGGGGGATCGATTTCGATGATCTTGCCGCTGTCGCCAATCCGCCCGTCGGGAATCATAATCCGCCAGTCGGAGCCAGCTTTCC
>JAWXCH010000015.1:0-4769 GCA_034440595.1 Planctomycetota bacterium
GCCCGATCCCGGCAAGGCCGGCAGCATGGCCAAGCTGAGCTTCAAGCTCGCCGAGATGTTCGAGGAAGAGGACGCCGCGCGCATCCACGCCGCCAAGCCGGTCGCCGCGGACTTCAATGCGGAGTTTTTCGACCAGAAATAATCAGCGCCGACGAAACCGGTCGCCGGGGGACGAAATGGCAGGCTTTTCGCTTAAAGCGAAAATGCAATCCAAGTAAGGCTGCACTTCAGCCCACCTTGTTCGGGCTCCGTAGTAGAGAGCGAGCTGCTTGCTGACTTGCAAGACGCTTGAAACGGGTGGACCGGACATCGCGTCCCTTACGTCCTTGGCGTCATGTAATTTGCCGTCCTGCCCCGCATATCCATGGAATTCCCGGATACGGCCGGGTCGCGGCAAAGCGAGCGTCGTGGAACAGGATTCTCCTTGCACCGCAGCTTCCCGTTCCACGTGCCCCTCTGCGAAAGAGTCCTGAACGGTATGCAAGACCGAGCCGAAAGCGATGTCATGGATGAAAGGAAGCATCGAGTCTTGCCTTCCTAATACGTAAAGATCCGCAACCGACCAGCCCGAGCAGTGAAATCGGTTCTTGATGACCGTGACGTCTATATTCTTCAGCAGAGTGCTGGGCGCGATTTCCCTCGTGGACACCTTCCAAGCGAACTCTAACCATCCGAGAACATCTGCCCTCGTCTCGGTCGGATCGAGACCGTCCCCCTGCGCCATGGAGTGCAGAAATTGGAGGTCACCGTAGTGAGATCGAGCCAGTAGGTTTGCGGTGACAACTCGCGATCCCTTCTCGCGCTTTTGTGGAATGCACCCAACGATCTTGCGCCCTGTAGCCGCGATCCTTTCGGCCGACGTGAACATGCAATACCAGCATTCCGGCTGGGTGGAGAATCGAATAGTCTGCGCCACGTTGCACGCCTGCCCGGTACCAAACAATTTCGTGCAGCGTCTTCCCTCCTTTGCCTCCAGTCTGAAAGGTGGAAGATCATTCCAACGCACGCCATAGTTGATGAACTGGGTCGCGAAACCCGCATCGGGATTGGCGCAATCAGTATTGGTCGGTAGGTCCGCATCCGGGGTTGTGCACCCCATCGCGAGCTGAGTGATTTCTTCGTGAACGGGGCTTTTAATAAGCCGTCCGAGACTCGCGGCTATCTTCGCGCGAGTACTGGTGGGCTCTCGAGTCAGCTTCTCTTCCCACGCAGACGACATAGGTGCGATCTGGTGAGCGTATGCTGGATGAGCTAGTCCGAAAAAGCTGAAAGCAGTTGCAACTGTGATTCGTGCGACACGAATTCTCACATTAGCCCCCTGAACTTATGCCCGAGCAAGCGCGCAGAACAATTCTGCGTGCATTTGCAGAGAGTGCTCTATCGATTCAGTGGTAGCGATCCTCACAAAGCGATTTTGGCGGCGAACCGGATTCGCTACTGCAGTGTCACTCCCCCCGCCTTGATGATCCGCGCCCACTTGGGGATCTCGGCTTCGATGAAAGCGCGGAATTCGGCCGGCGTGCTGCCGGCCACGAGGAATCCCTGCCTCGCAAAGGCTTCGCGGAAGTCTTCACTCGCGAGCGCCTTCACGGTCTCTGCATTCAGCTTGGAAATCACATCGGGTGGCGTTCCCGCCGGGGCGAACAGTCCCTGCCAGGACAACGCTTCGAATCCCGGATAGCCTGACTCGGCCACGGTAGGCACTTCCGGCAGCAGCGGATGACGCAGCGCTGAGGTGACCGCCAGCGCCTTGATCTTGCCGCCCCTGACCTGCGGCAGCACGACGAGGAAATCGCCGAACATCGACTGCACCTGGCCGCCGATGAGGTCGTTGATCGCGCCGGCGCTGCCTTTGTAGGGCACGTGCACCAGCCTGGTTCCCGAGGCGAGGTTGAACATCTCGCCGGTGAGATGCATCGAGGTGCCATTGCCGGGCGAGGAGTGCGTGACCTGGTCGGGCTTTGATTTTGCGAAAGCAACGTATTCGGCCAGCGTGTTGGCCGGGAATCCCGGTCCGACAACGACTACGAGCGGCGCCGAGACCACCATCGAGACCGGCGCGAAATCCTTGAGCGGGTGATACGGGAGCTTCGGGTTGAGGCTCACGCTGATGCCGTGCGAGCCGGTGACCCCCATGAGTAGCGTGTAGCCGTCGGCCGGCGACTTGGCGACGAACTCCGTGCCCACCGCGCCGCCCGCGCCGGGCTTGTTCTCGACAATGAACGACTGTCCCATCGAGGCCTGCAGCTTTTCGGCGAGCTTCCTCGCGAGCAGGTCGGTGCTGCCGCCGGGCGGGAAGGGCACCACGATGCGCACCAGCTTGGTCGGGTAAGGCTGGGCAATTGCCATTGCCGGAACCGAAGAACTCAAAGCAACAAACGAAATCAAGAACAACCTGGAAACGCCTCTTCCAGAACGACGCATAAAATAAGTCATGTGGATTTTTCTAATACTCCAAACACTCAAAAGTGACCTTCATTGTTACAAGGAAATATTTTGGATCTGCCTCTGTCGAGCGACAAAACATTCTAGAAAGAAACGACATACGTAATCTACTTCTTAATTTCCCTTGTTGCATCAAGAAATACCTCCATTCCAAGCCATCCGCGGCCTCCATAGTCAATAACGGTTGTGCCGCGCTTCTTCACACCTGCGCCCTTAATGAATGCATCAACCGTCACGCAATTATTTCTTAGTGGATCACGAACAACCCCTAGCACTCGCGTTTCTGGACCACTTTGCGTTGTAATACTTGGCTTGATCATGCTAATGCTGTATTGCGGAGGGAGGCAAAACTCTTCTCGAGTCGAAGATTGCGCCTGATGATCGACTGCTTGATAGAAGGTAAATTTAGTCGACACCATATCGTTGCCCGGAGCAAACTTCGCGAAAGTTGTATCGTTCGCCCAAGCCTTTGCCATCGCCAGTTGTAGGAGTCCTCGAAGATAAGCCTCTGGGATTGCAAATGTAACTAGCTGCTGCTCGTCGCTTCCTGCTGCGGACACGGCAACTAGTGAGCCTCTAGTGTCAAATATGGGACCGCCGCTTTGACCGCGATTAATTGCGAGAGTGGTTTGCCATGTTCCTTTCGGGCCAAATTTGTTGCTAAGCACACCAGTTGCAGGGGAAAGATCGCGAACACCAGGGAAACCGAGGGCGTAGAGCGGAGCATCCTTTTGGACATCGCGGCTGTTACCTCGCGTTACGGGTTTCCATTGAATTCCTACATCTGGAAACAGCATGAGAATTCCGTCTACGTCTTCATCGCGCTTGACCGGTTCTAACTTGTACGCTTGATTGTGTCTTGATCGAATAGCGCCAGTAGTTTCAACGACAAATTGCTTGTCTTCCTTGAAAACTACATGGCTGGCAGTTATGACATATCCATCTGGAGAAATTACGAACCCAGTTCCATAGCTATTTTCGAGCACTCCCGTACCGTCTTTTCTGTTCCGTTTGGAATGAACAAAAACGACCGAGTCTTCGGTCGCTCTTCGAATTGACGAATAGTCTTGTGCAAGAGCCGGTGTAGGGATGTGATCAATTAGAAGTGCGACAGCGAAAATTGCACCAATCTGAAAACCCGATACACGACTCTTGCAAATAGCTGTTCGCTCCCTTTGCCTCACGATAGGCGCTTTTGAAGGCCCTCTAGGCCAAAGCATACGAACCGGGATCATGGAGTTTTTGGATTGTCAGAGAATTCAGAAATTGCTTTGGGGAGAACCACAGCAATCTTTTCGTGCTTTCGTTCCGATCCACGGCAATCCCCAATGCCCTGTATACGCTCAACCAAGCCAATTTTGAACAGTAAAAACCTGAATCATCATTGAGATCGAAATTCCAAAAGTTATAAGGTTTGTTGAGGTGCTTTCTCGCTTCATCTACTACTCTTTTTCGGGATTCGACACCGGTTTGCCGTAGTCTTCCTAGCCAGACCACATCTTCCGAACGGTCAGAGATCCAGTCTTCGTACTTTCGGCGCACTACCCCCTGCCGAAGTAGGGCTTCTATCACCCATGGCGTGCCATTGTTATCCAAATCGAGAATGCCAACATGCCCTACGTAGACGGACCCGCCGGAATAAACTCCTGGAACGCCAGGTTGTTGGGCACCCGCGTATATCGAGATGAACTCTCGATGGTCTATTGAACGAAGTATTTCAATCCGCTTAAGGGTGACTGCGTCGGCGTTTGGAATTCTTGATGCGATTTGAAGATAGATATCCTTTTCTTCTTCCCATTGTCGGCGGTCTTCGGCTGGTGAATTCTTGCTGCCAGAGTTGTACGGGACATACGCGCCAGGCTTTTTAGGCCATACGAAATCGCCGGATTCGAATAGGTTTGGATTGGGGCGTGGTAGGTCTAGGAGTAGATTTATTTGAGCCACACCGTATCGAGGGAGGCCCAAGCTTGCCAGCGCGCTCGCTCCAGAAATTATGAAAGCACGTCGATGATTTGACATATTCCGCCAAGGAAACCTTGCTAAGACAGGCGAGTATTCTTCTTGAGCAATTTACGCCGCATCGAATTGGAAGGCAACGTTTGGAATTGGGACAGCGAGGTTTGGTGTAGACACAGCAGTCACTAGAAGCGATTCGCCCTAAAAGGCTCTAGATCAACTTGTGTGGGACGACCGGCGACCAAATGGGCTATTTCGCGCCCCGTCACCGCGCCGCCGCACATTCCAACGTGGCCGTGGCCGAACGCAAGCCACGCATTGTCCGTGCCAGGCGCCGGCCCGATCACCGGCAGGCTGTCGGGAAGGCA
>JAWXCH010000016.1:0-4912 GCA_034440595.1 Planctomycetota bacterium
CGGTACTTGCTGGTGTCGGAGCTAGGGGACAACGTCACCGTTGCCTGGAGGGATGGAAAGCTCACTCGATTTGATACCAGGGACTTTCAGAATCCACAGTTGATCGAGACGATCGATCTGGTTGCCGAGGACGGAGAATCGTTGACCTCGCTGACCTATCTTCTAGGTCGCACCACACTGTTGGCCGGCGATTCTCTCGGCAGAGTACAGGCATGGTTCAGCATCAATCCACAGGAAGGGGACGCCGTTGGACTAAGCGGCTCCAGCACTCTTAATATGCGTGGAACGGGGCGGAATCATTTGGTGGTTGCACATACGTTTCCCGCGACAGGTGCGGCAGTGAGTTGCCTGGCTAGCTCTTCGCGAATTCGAATGTTTGCTGCCGGCTACAGCGATGGAACGGCCCGACTGTTTCATGTGACCAGCGAAGCGGAGGTACTTCAGGTTCCAGCCAAGTCGGACCAGCCAATTCAAAGTATTGATATTGCACCGAAGAACGACGCGCTGGTTGCCTTTACTAGTGAGGGGATCACTCGCTGGGATTTTGACGCTGCCCATCCAGAGGTCTCCGTGGCAACTCTATTTCGACCCGTCTGGTACGAAGGGCGCTCGCAACCCGAACATAGCTGGCAGTCGTCCGGGGGTAATGACAACTTTGAGCCAAAATACGGTTTCATGCCGCTAGTTTTTGGAACGATCAAGGCGACGGTTTACTCCATGATGTTTGGCGCGCCGCTGGCGCTGCTAGCGGCAATTTACTCCAGCGAGTTTCTCAATCCACGGATCAAAAGTCGCGTTAAACCGATCATCGAGTTGATGGCCAGCCTGCCCAGCGTGGTGCTAGGTTTTATCGCCGGGCTGGTCATTGCACCGATGATTGAAGATGTCGTGCCGTCGGTCATCGCCGCATTTGGTACGATTCCCCTCTGCTTTGTGCTGGGTGCCTATCTGTGGCAGCTTTTGCCCCCTTCCATCGGCATTCGGTATTCCAACTGGAAATTTGCGGCCATGCTGTTTGTCGCACTGCCGGCCGGAATTCTAATGGCTTCGCTGATTGGCCCGGGTTTTGAATCGACCCTATTTTCTGGCGATTTTAAGGCCTGGCTCGACGGTCGCGTGGGGGGCGGAACACCTGGCTGGGCAATTATGTTTTTGCCATTGTGCGGGCTGGCGGTCGCCATGTTCGTGACCAGCTTTGTGCGCCCGTGGTTGCGACAGCGGTCGACGCACTGGAGTCGCTGGCAAGCTGCGATGGTCTCGTTCGCGACATTTCTGATTGGTGCCCTGGCAACGATTCTGCTCGCCACCATTGCAGGTCAACTGCTGAACGCCCTGCATCTCGATCCGCGCGGCGTGGTCGTCGGTCAGTATCAGCAACGCAATGCGATGATCGTTGGCTTCATCATGGGATTTGCCATCATCCCAATTATTTATACCATCGCCGACGACGCCCTTTCGAGCGTACCGGCAACACTGCGATCTGCGTCGTTAGGCGCAGGTGCCACACCGTGGCAAACCGCCATGCGCGTGATCATGCCGACTGCCATGAGTGGGCTTTTCTCCGCACTGATGATCGGCCTGGGGCGCGCTGTGGGAGAGACGATGATTGTGCTGATGGCCGCGGGCAATACACCGCTGATGGATTGGAACATTTTTAATGGATTTCAGACGCTGTCGGCCAACATTGCGACCGAATTGCCCGAAGCGGCACAGGGGAGCACGCACTATCGCACATTGTTCTTGGCGGCGCTAACGCTGTTTGTCATGACATTCTTTATCAACACCATCGCCGAAATCATCCGTCAACGGTTTCGCAAGAGGGCTTATGAGCTCTGAGCTAGCAACGCCACCGTCGGTGCGACCGCCACGACCAAGTCGCGGACAGCGCACACGCCGCGCGGTTTCGCCGCTGACGACGTTGTCGGCGCATGGCGAGCCGATGGTCTGGCTGACCGGTGGCGCACTAGCCATTGCCTTGGCGATGATTGTGATTCTGTTGGCCAAAATTTTCTACGAAGGTGCAGCCACGTTCTGGCCATCGGCGGTAGTTGAAGCAACCTTGCTGGATGGTCGTAAACTGATGGGTGAGGTCACCACCGTCGATAGCTACCGGCCTGCTGACTCTGTACTATCTGCATTGCCCGAGAAAGATCAGGCGGCAGTTCGCCAGCTACTCAGTCAAAACAATGGTTGGGCGACTCGGCAGTTGATCCGTACTGGAAATTTCGAGCTAAGCGGTTCGCACTACACCTGGGTCGATGACTTTGCGATTAAAAACACCGATTTGCCTGAGTGGGGTGTTATCGTCGAACGATTGGCCGAAGTGGATCAAACGGCGATCGGACGGTTCTATGGATATCCAAAAGAATTTCTGATCGACGGAGAAACTGTCGCCTCGGATCCGCATGCGGTCTGGAACGAATACCGAAAATATCACGACCAGGTTCAAGCGCGCTGGCGAGAACGTGTGGAGTTGGAGAAACATGGCCTGGGTGCCATTCGCCGCAATCTGAAAGAAGCACGGCTGGATATCAAACGAGCCGAATTGAGCTCTGGCATCGATTCCGACGCATACCGCGCTGCTGTGGCTGCTTTTGAAGTCACGGAGAAGCAATCCAACGTGGATACCAGCGAGATCCTCGGCCGCATCGAGAAGCTAAACGAAGAAAACGCACGCTATTCTATGAAGCTGGCGGCGGCCGACGGAACCGAAACCAATTTAGCGATCGTCGATGTCGTCCGCGCCTATCCACCAAACAAGCTTACCTGGTGGGAGAAAACGAGCGTCTATTTTGACCGCTGGCGCGAGTTTCTGTTCAGTGACCCGCGTAATGCGAATAGCGAAGGTGGCGTTCTTCCAGCCATTTGGGGCACTGTGGCCATGACGTTGATCATGTCTGTACTGGTGGTTCCGTTTGGCGTGCTGGCCGCACTGTATCTGCGCGAGTATTCCAAAGGTGGCACGTTGGTCACAATCATTCGCATTGCAATCAACAATCTCGCCGGTGTACCCAGCATCGTCTTCGGCGTCTTTGGCCTGGGCTTTTTCTGTTATGTGATGGGAGTCGGCATCGATCAGCTCTTTTTTCAGGCTGAACTTGCCGACAATAGCCCCACCTTTGGCACAGGAGGTCTAATGTGGGCCTCGCTCACGCTGGCGCTACTGACCTTGCCAGTGGTCATTGTCGCAACCGAAGAAGCGCTTTCGGCTGTGCCAAACTCCATGCGAGAAGGATCGTATGCTTGTGGAGCCAGTAAATGGCAAACCATCAAGCGCATCGTTCTGCCACGTGCGCTACCGGGCATTATGACCGGCACCATTCTGGCGATGGCGCGTGGGGCGGGCGAGGTGGCACCGTTGATGCTCGTCGGTGTGGTCAAACTGGCTCCAGAATTACCGGTTGACAGTGTGTTTCCGTTTATCCACCCCGAGCGCAGCTTCATGCACCTGGGATTTCATATCTATGATGTTGGTCTGCAAAGTCAAAACAGCGAAGCGGCCAAGCCAATGGTCTACACGACCACTTTACTATTGATCACGTTGATTGTTACGCTGAATATAGCTGCTACGTATCTGCGGTCGCGATTGCGAAAGAAATTTGTGCTGAATCAGTTCTAACAGTCCGTCGGAGCGGAAACTTGTCCGAACCCAATCCAATTGATGCAACTTACTCCGGTACCAGGCCGGTTCACTCCATGAGCACTACGCTTGCCACTCCTCCGCAGGCAGCAGCCACCGCCGTCCAGGATCGCGATGCGCGGCTGCTCGCTATTTCGCGCGGAGAGTCGATTCCGACCGAGACGCACCCAAGCATTGCCAACCAGGCACCAGTGGTCGAAGTTGAAAACTTCAACCTTTGGTACGGTCAGAAGCAAGCCTTGTACAATATCAGCATGCTGATTCCCAAGCACAAAGTGACTGCGCTGATCGGTCCCTCGGGCTGCGGCAAGTCCACACTGCTACGGTCGGTCAATCGCTTGAATGACCTGCTCAGCACCGTCCGAATTGAAGGGAACATGCGGCTCAACGGTGATCCGATCTATCACACATCGGTCGATGTGATTGAGCTGCGCAAACGGATGGGAATGGTATTTCAGAAACCCAATCCGTTTCCGATGAGCATTTATGAAAACGTCGTCTACGCGCTGCGAATCGACGGCGAACGCAACCGCGCTGTCCTCGACGAAGTCTGCGAGCGCAGTCTGCGCGGTGCCGCCTTGTGGGACGAAGTCAAGGACCGCCTCAAGGAGAGCGCACTGGGCATGTCGGGTGGCCAGCAGCAGCGACTCTGCATTGCACGAGCCATTGCGGCAGAACCCGAGGTGCTGCTACTGGATGAGCCATGCTCCGCACTGGACCCGATCGCGACTGGGAAAATCGAAGATCTGATTCAGGAGCTGCGAGGTTCGTATTCGGTGCTGATTGTAACGCATAATATGCAGCAGGCATCGCGGACCAGCGATTTCACGGCCTTTATGTACCTTGGGCGGCTGATCGAGTACGGCCCGACTCAGGACATTTTTACCAAACCACTTCTTAACGAAACAGAAGACTATGTAACCGGCAGGTTCGGCTAACAGGCCAAAGTATCGTCGCCAATTTCCTCCGCCGCGGATACAATGCATTCATGACCAAACATATCTTTCGACAGATCGACGCGCTCAAGCAGCAGATTCTGGACGTTGGTACCTTAGTCGAAGAATCGATCTCCCGCGCCATTTCGGCGTTGATCAACCGCGACTCGGCCCTGGCGCAGCGAATCATCGGCGACGACGACGTCATCGACCACATGGAGGTCGAAGTCGAAGAGGAGTGCCTGAAAATCCTGGCTCTGTATCAGCCGGTTGCAGCCGATCTGCGGTTTGTTGTGGCCGCGCTCAAGATCAACAACGACCTGGAGCGGATGGGAGA
>JAWXCH010000017.1:0-3216 GCA_034440595.1 Planctomycetota bacterium
ACGTAGAGGAGTCAATCAACCGATTGGTTGAATGTTTGCGGGCTCTTGTGCACCTGCCCTGCCCCGTTTTGGGTTAGCTGGAGTTGACTGCATCAGGTGCGCGGCAAACGCATGTCGGGCTGAATCGTCGGTTATGTTGCAAGGCTCAGCTGCCGCCGAGCAGACGCTCTGCGCGCTGGCCAACGGCCCGCATTGCCATCGGCAGTGGCGCACCCGCTGCGATTGAGCGCCTGCACTCCGGCAACAGCTTGATGGCCTGCTCGAATAACGCGAGCACCTCAGGTGTCGCCGATATGCGACGCTCGACCAATCGCACCGCCAGCCGTTCAAGGCTTCCGCAGACGCCTGCCAGACTCGGCGCACCCGCCATCAGGCCCGAGCCCTTGAGGGTATGGAAGGCCCTGCGCAGGCTCTGCAATGTCGTCGGCTCGCCCGGATTGCTGCGCAGAACCGGCAGCAAACTCACCAGGGTCACGTTCAGCTCATCCAACTCGGCAAGAAACACTTCGCGGATGTCCTCATCGAGAACTTCGCGCGGCGCACGCGACAGTGCCCCTGCGGCACGCTGCCAGAGTCTGCCAACCCATGATCCGCAGCGTTCGATCCAGCGAGGCAACACGTCCAGAAGATATCCCCCGTCATCCAGCGTTGAACGAAAGCGCCCAGCTCGCGGTTGTTGCACGACTCGTCTACCCATCCTGCCGGCCCGCGTTCCCCCGAACGCAACTACGCGCGACCGCGCCTGCATTCTCGCATTGGATGCCCGATTGCGCTGCTCTTCATCCGCGCTGAATACTGTGGAAACACCACTGTGAGCGAATTGACGTCAGACACCGAAGAAGTGACCTCACAGAAGGCCCTACAATCGACTCGCAACGTCCTGTGAAGGGTTCAAGCATCCCCGGAATTGCGTACATTGCCGACCCGCACACTTTTTCTACGGCGTCACCAGGCGGCTGAATCGAGGCTATCCATGACTTTGCAGCAATTTCATGACTTCGAGTCTGCGGGAAAAGCCACACTCGCCTTCCTCCACGGCAGGATCGGCTTCGGACTGTGATTGGTCATGCGCACGCGGGGACACGACTGGATCGTGCTGCAGTCCGAGGACCATGGATATGGCGTGGCGCCTGGCAAGGTGTTCAAGTGGGCCGACTCATTTTGCTCGGAAATGGTCAAGGGAAACGGACCGAGGGTCGCACCAGACTCGGACATTGTTCCAGCTTACGCTTCCGCTCCGATTGCAAATCAGGTTCCGATCCGGGCATACATCGGGGCACCAACAACCTCTGCGGACGGTGAACTGTTTGGAACGCTGTGTGCCATTGATCCGGTAGCACAGCCCGCTGTCCTCGTTGCTGAGCAGGACTTGATCGAACTGCTGGCCTCGATGCTCAGCACAGTACTTTCCACCGAGCTCAGGGTCGCTGAAGAGAGTCGACGCAGCGAACGCCTGGCCGTCGAAGCCCTTGTTGATCCTCTGACGAATCTTTCGAACCGCCGTGCCTGGGATCGACTGATTGCACGAGAGGAAGAACGCTGTCGACGCTATGGCCACGCAGCGGCCGTGTTCGCAATCGATCTGGATGGACTCAAGCAATCGAACGACGACCTCGGCCACGCTGCCGGCGATGCATTAATCTCGCTGGCCGCTGAAGCTCTTCGCGACATAGCCCGCGAAATCGATATTGTGGCGCGATTGGGTGGCGACGAATTTGGCGTTGTTGCGGTGGAGTGTGATGGCGCCGGTGCCGAGATAGTTCTGAAGCGCTTGCGTGATGCGTTCGCTGCTCGAAAGGTGCAAGCCTCCGTTGGCTTCTCGATGCGCAACCCCGAGACGGGCATCACGGTGGCTTGGGCAGATGCTGATGCGAATATGTATGCCGAGAAGAAAGCGAACAAGCGTCTGCCGCCCGCATCTGCCTAGCCGTTCGGTCAAGCGGAAGCCCGAGTATTGGTTGGGCTTGATTCAAGCGCAACCACTGAGAACACGTTCGTGGCACTGCCTATGATTTCCTCAGCTCCCACTGATTTCGACTTCGTGCTGGGTGACTGGCACGTGAGGCACCGCCGCCTGAGCGAGCGCCTCGTCAATTGCCAAGATTGGGTCGAGTTTGATGGCGTAATGTCCACCCATAAAATACTTGGTGGCTTTGGCAACATTGAAGACAACTGGCTCAATTTTCCGGAGGGTGCATTCCGCGCTGTTGCGATGCGCGCCTTCGATAGCAGCACGGAAACCTGGGCAATCTGGTGGCTGGACGGACGCTTTCCTGGGCAAATGGACTTGCCGGTCAAGGGTCACTTCAAAAACGGTGTCGGTAGCTTCTACGCAGACGACACATTCCAAGGCGTCGCGATTAGGGTCCGCTTCCTCTGGTCACGTCTAGGTCAGCACACCCTTCAATGGGAGCAAGCATTTTCAGTGGACAACGGAAGCAGTTGGGAGACCAACTGGACAATGGAATTCAAGCGGGTGCCTGAGAACTAAAAATAACCAGATCGAAGGGGAGTGGAAACCCGCGCGGCTGATTTACTTAACTTTTGGGAGCTGGCGTGGAAATTCAATCCCTCTATTTTTCACCGATATCAACCGCGCCGCCTTTCCAGCAATAATAACATTGACAAACTCAACAGGACACGCTCTTCTTCCTCTTCGGTCTGGAAGCCTGCTTTGCGTTCGAGCTTGAAACGGCGGCCGATCAATGACGACTCTTTTACCAGTCGCACCACGACCATGCCAGTTTTGTCTGTTACGAGATACGCCGGGTGAAATAGATAACCAGAGAACAAACCGATAATTGGAATTCCCTCGAAAATCGCATCCAACAATTTAATCCACGCATTTTCTTCGCGAATCGTAAAATTCAGAACTTGTTGAGCATTAAACACTTCGTAATGCGCCTTGAAGATAGATGCCCAACCCTTGCGAGCGATTTTGCCAAGGTCCTGCCCGGCCGCACTGATAAAATTATAGGCCGCCGAGAAATCCAACCACTTGTTTGCCTTGATCGTGTAAAGCTTTTGCGCCTGCGTCGCGTCTTTGCTTACGGTGACTTCTTCCAACAGCTTGAACATTTTCTGCCGGACATAAAACAAAGATTTATCAGCGGCATCGGTAATCGTGAAATCAGTCGAGAGCGTGGTGATCTTAAAAATCAGGGACAAGGGGTATTGATATTTCATGTTTCGTGGCGAGCTCGGCTAAAAAATGGA
>JAWXCH010000018.1:0-2882 GCA_034440595.1 Planctomycetota bacterium
CCACCTACCGATCAACCCGTATTTCCTTTTGTTTGCCGCGCCTGGTTTCCTGTTCATCCTCTGCGCTGTGATGCGGTGGCGTCACGATGCTAGGCGTCAACATTTCTAGGAAGATAACTCTTTTAGGCCAAATCGCGTCGGCGCGAAGCCAATAAGGGTCGTTTTCTGATCGGTCGCGGAAACTTCCCGTCTCGACGGCTTCATCTCAAGTGATCGGCGCACTGCGGCGCGTATTGGATCATCGCGGGCTGGTTCATAGTCCGACCGGCGGCGGCCCGCACCGATTGTGAATCTTCCCCCTTCTGTCGCGCCAGCGACCTCACTATCGCCCGGCATGACTGTGACGCGATCCGGGCGAATCTGCCCTCGGAGTCTCCGGCGTCAACGAAGACAAAGCCGGAAAGAAATAAGGCCAGGCTATTTCTTCGTCGATTCAGTAATCCGCGCGGCTAAGGCAGCCAGATTCGCTCCACGGAGTGCGCCTTCCAGCAGTTCAGGCAGCCGCTGGGGGGTGCAAGCGAAGCACGGAATGCCCAGCGCGGCCAGCTTCTTGGCATGCTGCTCGTCATAGCAGGGCGTGCCACTATCGTTCAGCGCCAACAGGCAAACCACGCGAACTCCAGATTCGACCATGGCACCGAGCCGCCGTATTAGTTGCGCTTGATTA
The DNA here is from genome assembly GCA_034440595.1 of Planctomycetota bacterium. Classification (GTDB taxonomy): domain Bacteria; phylum Planctomycetota; class Planctomycetia; order Pirellulales; family JALHPA01; genus JAWXCH01. The sequence continues at coordinate 668 of JAWXCH010000018.1, forward strand.
CCGCCCTCGAACAAATCGGTAATCAAAAAGAACAGGGTGTTCTTCGGTTCCTTAATGAACTTTTCGCAGTAACCGACCGACTTGTTGATGTCCGTACCCCCACCGAGTTGAACGCCGAAGAGCATATCGACGGGATCGTTCCCACACTGCTCGGTCAGGTCCACCACTTCCGTATCAAAGGCCACAACGTGCGTTTCTAGCGCCGGCAGGCTCCCGAAAATAGAGCCGCACACGGCACCATAGACAACCGAGTCAACCATGGAGCCACTCTGATCCATATCGACGATCACCGTCCAGTTGTTAGACCGCTTAGCGCGAGAATAGAAATAGACACGCTCAGGAATGAGTTTTTTGAGTTCAGTGTTGTAGTTCTTCAAGTTCCGGCCGATTGTCCATTTCCAATCGATTGAGCTCGCATTCGGGAGGGGTGAGTGCTCGCGGCGGTTTAGCGCACCAAGTACCGCCTGACGGATTTTTTGCTCCAACGCCAATTTGATCTGTTCAACCACGGCTCGAACCACCATGCGGGCCGTTTCTTTGGTCCGCTCGGGAATCTGTCCCTTGAGGCTCAGTAAAGTTCCCACGAGCTGTATGTTTGGCTGAACGTTCTTCAGCATTTCGGGCTCGAATAAGAGCTGCGTCAGTCCCTTGCGTTCGATAGCGTCCTGCTGAATGACACTGACCACATCTTCCTTAAAATAATTGCGAATGTCGCCGAGCCATTTGTTGAGCTTGGGAGCCGAGCCGCCAAGTCCGGCCTGCCGCTGGCCCGGCCCTGTTTGCTCGGCTGTCTCGTCATAGATCGCCGCCAGGGCTTCATCCATCTCTAGCTGTTCGGTGGAAAGGTTACAGCCACTAGGATTCATCGACGACAACGAGTCCTGTGAATCCTTACCGAGGACCAATCGCCAGCGAGTCAATTGTTCGGGTGAAAAATTGTCAGACATAGATCAGATATCACCAAAATCGAATTCGTTCAGATCCTTGAGCGACTGCTCCTCTTTTTCGGTCAGTGGTTGCTCCATGAGTTCGCTGGCGGCAGCGGCTGCGATTGCCCAGCATTGGCCCAGATTCTCAGAAATGTGCCGCTTCTCCTGCGCGCTGAAGCCGCCAAATGCCCGCCGCAGGAATACTAACGCCCGTCGGAATTGCTCGTCGTCAAGCGATGCGATGTAGTCGGCTAGTTGTTCCCACAACGCCTGACGCGCGAGTAACGCATAGCGATTGCGCTGAGCCAAGCCCTCAAACCAGCCGGAACCTAGGTCTGCCGGTACGCCGGGTGAGATGCGGCGTGAGACCTCGCGGGCCAGCGTGTCGCTGGCTATTAGGCCGCGTTCCAGAAGAATGGCACAGGCATAACCAGAGAGCAGAGGATTTCGATCGTCGGCATCGGCTAATAGCTGCAATTTGGCAATCCACAGTGATTCATCGACGCGGCCGTGGAATTCCAGTCCGACTTTGTTCATTTCATCGATCGCCACCAGCAACTCCTTGGCGGCTTGATTGTCGCAGCCTGCTGCCGGAACGAGAGCCAGAGCGCCCTGGACGAATAGAGCTTCAACCAAAGGCAACAGCGCAGCTGGATCAAATTTGCGCACGTCGCCATAGCGGGCCACGAGGCTGAGCTGATAGGCCGCATGGGCGATTGTCCCGAAGTCACTGCTGGTGGCAGCCAATTCTTGCAATCGCTGCCGGGCCAAATCCATCGATTTCATCAGCCCACACTGGCAAGCATCGCGCACCATCACAGCCGATTCGGCAATGGAGACACATTTCTCCAATTGCGTCTTAAACTTGTAGGCCGTCGCCAGTTCCACCGTCTCACCGAGCAACACCGCTTCCACCAGGGCAATTTCACTTTCAGGCGACCATTGCAAATTCCACCGTTCGGCCCAGGTCGTGGACTGCTGATGGCTGGCCATCGGTTGAACAAAACCAATTTCGAGCACGCGCAGGCGATGAAAAAATCCGGAGCGGGCAAGATCCAGAAACGCGGCTTCTGTCGATTTGGCCTGACGGTTTTCGCGCAGGTCGAGCGTCAGTTCCTGCTTGACGGTTGACTTGTATTTTTGCAGCTTCAGCCGATCGAGTTCGCTTTCAAAATCGCTCTGGATGGAGGTCTGGCTGATGCCTTTGGGAAGCTCGCCAATGGCGGTGCCCACATCGACACGGGCCAATGCCTCCTTGATCGAGGAGAGTTCGCCCTGGCCAAGAA
>JAWXCH010000019.1:0-4951 GCA_034440595.1 Planctomycetota bacterium
CCGCCGAAGCGCTGGTCGAGAAAGCCGCCGAGATCGGCCAGAAGTGGCTGCGCGGCGTCGTTTTCGCGCGGTACTTGAAGAAAGCGCCGGGCTGATCGCACGTACAGGCCGCGCTGCTCATGGCTTGGGAAGTGCCGCGCATGCGGGCCGTTGCAGCTAGTGATCATCGAAGCTGCAAGGTCAGCTCATCCCGTGGCGCGCCTGCGTCGGCTGTCCCGCATTCACGCCAACGCATTCAGGCCTCCCGCAGTGCCTCACCTTCGCACAACTCCCGCCAGCGCTCTGCGCTCCAGCCCTTTCTTGACTCCGATTTTTTCGACTGTCCCGTGTTCAGTCCCGACTGTCCCGGTCTTCGGTTCTTGACTCCGATTTTTTCGACTGTCCCGTGTTCAGTCCCCGCTAGATCCATATCGGCCATGCGGTCAACAAGACGCTGAAGGACATCGTCGTCAAGGGCAAGCTGCTCAGCGGTTTCCGGTCGCCCTACGTGCCCGGCTGGGATTGCCATGGCCTGCCGATCGAACTCGTGGTCGAGAAGGACATCGGCAAGGTCGGGGTCAAGGTCGACGCGCGTACCTTCCGCGCCAAGTGCCGCGAATACGCCGCCAAACAGATCGACAGCCAGCGTGTCGATTTCAAGCGGCTCGGCATCCTCGGTTACTGGGACCAGCCGTACCGCACCATGGACTTCAAGTTCGAGGCGGACGAATTGCGTGCACTCGCGAAGATCGTCGCCAATGGCCATCTCGCGCGCGGCGCCAAACCCGTCCATTGGTGTTTCGACTGCGGTTCGGCGCTCGCCGAAGCCGAGATCGAATATGCCGACAAGCTGTCGCCTGCGGTTGATATCGCCTATGACGCGGTCGATGCGAACGCGCTCGCCGCGAAGTTTGCAGTGACCGCCAGCGATGCCATCGTCACGATTCCGATCTGGACGACGACGCCGTGGACGCTGCCCGCCAGCCTCGCGGTCTCGTTGAATGCGGAGTTCGACTACGTGCTGGTCGAAGGCCCGTTGCGTGGCGATCGCCGCGTGCTGTTGGTGCTGGCCGAAGCCTTGGCCGCCGATGTGTTGAAGCGTGCGGGTGTCGATGCGTTGCACGTACTCGGTCGCGTCAAAGGTTCAGAACTTGAAGGCGTGCTGCTGAAACATCCGTACCTGGCCCGAGAGCTGCCGGTGATCCTCGGTGATCACGTCACCGCCGATGCCGGTACCGGTGCCGTGCATACCGCGCCCGGTCACGGTCAGGAGGACTTTGTCGTTGGGCAGAAGTACGGTCTGATGGAAACTCTTGTCACTTCTCGCCGGTCGCGTGCGACATTTCTCCCACTGCGGACATTAAACCTGAGCGACCTTAGTGTACTTGATGTCTCTCACAACCCAGACCTCCCAATATTATCACTTGCGGGAAAACTCAAATGAGCGTGTGCTTGTACTGCCTCCAGGAAACTAAGGCAGAAGACTTCTCGAAAGAACATGTCATGTCGAGGACCTTTTGCGGCACTGGAAACAACTGGACGTTGAAACACATCGTTTGCAAATTCTGCAACAATATATTCTCAGCACACGAGTCGCATTGGGCCAACTCGGCTATCGAAAGTTTCATGCGCGCATATGAAGGGCCCACCGGTCGAGCAGCAAAGAAAGGCAGCGCCAAGAGGATAAACCCTGTCGAGATCGAAGACTTGTTTATCCTTAGAACTTGCGACGACCTCGCTTATGAAGCCGGATTTGCGTATCCCGGGGAGCATTACTATAGACCACAACTTATTGAGTGTGATAGCGGATATATTTCGGTTGCCAGCGATGAAGAAGAAGGCAAACTCCTTCAAAGTGAGTTCAATAACCACTTCAATCAGAACGAAGTAAAGATTTCACAGAGATGCCTCGCTGACCTCAGATACTTCGACGTCGCCACGTGCAAGCGTTCACCGAGCGGCTCTTTCGAAATTGTTGAGGTAACCAAGGAGGCTAAGGCAACAGGCGTGTGGCTCCGCCCATTTCGACAGCGCGGATCGGCGGTCGCCGACATAGATAATTCCGAACGGCGACTCACGCGCCGACTTGCGCTGGATGATCGTGGTCGGCTGTATGTGCGCGCGGAAGATTTCGAAGATACTTGCCGATTCTTGAATCTGATTCAAGACGGCTCAATACTCCCAAGAGGTGACCTTCCCGCCAGCCCAGGTAGGGAAACACTTACCTTGGGATTAAAGATCAGCTTGCCATCGGTAGGGCGGTGCGTTCTGAAGACAGGTCTAAATCTGTTGGCGTATTGCCGTCCTGGCCTTGCATTCAACAGCGCATTTGATGTCGTGCGCACTCTCGTGCTTGACCAAGGAGCCAATAGCAGAATTCTGAAGAGGTATTCGTTCTCAGACAACAATAGAAGTAAGGTCTTCCCGATCGAAAAAACTCCGGGACAGCATCTATTGCAGCTCGACGTGCACAAATCCAAGGTCCGATTCAGCATCCGACTCTTTGGACACATGGAATACGAGGGGTATCTGGGGACAGCGGATGACAATTTGCGTAATGAAATCGGCGCGATTCGGGTCGTAGTTGACTTCACCTCCGCCGGGATCAGGGAAGTCAAAGACTGGCGAGCCTAGAAGCCGGCGGCCAGAACGAGTGGAAAGCCAGGCTCCGGCGCACACACGAAACACGCATGGATAAATTGCCTATTTGATAGCACCAAGTAGTGCTCGCTACCACAAGCAATCTAGCAAACAGCCTCCGTGCCCAACAGCCTCGGGAGCCCAACCACCCTCGCCAACCTGCCTGCTGGCATGTTTTCGACTTGACTTCGGGTCACAGAATGCTACGCTTTGCGCGAGAATTGGACCCCCAGGACAGGACAGTCTGAAAATGCTTGCGGGCGTCGACTAGGTCATGGCCAGACGCAAAAGCTCTGGACTAGCGGGGAAAACCTGGCGCTGAGCGGCTGGCGTTCCCTTGGGTCCCGGACCACGGGGACGCGGCAAGAAACACAGTGGCCAGTGCCGGGCCAACCAGGCGGAACAAGGAGTGATCGGGCGTAGTGTTGGTCCACGCGGTTGACGGGAGGCGCCCATACTTGCCCCGTGTTGTTCGATACGCCCGCTACGCTCGCCATATCGGACCTGCTAAGGTGTGCCTGCCGCGGAAACAGCTCGCGGCGAAGAAGCTGCACTCGGACCCCCTGTTTTTCGCCTCGAGGAACGTATAGAAACACCGATTGGATATCGCCACTTTCCTTTTGAAGCAGATGAGATGGCTTAGTGTTGGCTCCACGGTAAACAGATCTCTCGGCCACATTCTTCGAGGAGACTTAGCTTGAATAAGTCAGAGTGCACATTTAGATTTCTTCAACCAGCTGACGACCTTACACCATCAGATGCACCTTCAATAGAGTTGTGTGGCAGTCGATGGGTATTAAATCAGTACGCTCAATTACCTGACAGGTTAGCTTACACGTGTATTTCCTATTTGTGGGGAACGGGAAAAACTCTAAACCTGCTTTGCGCTGGTCAGCTTATGTCGGCCAGAACCATTCCAGTCTTGGAGGCAACGATCAAAGCTACTCAGTCATCGAAGAATTGGGCCAATGTTCAATTGAACCAAGACCAACAGAAAGACGCAATGGCAAAGGCGGAGGCCCTCAGCGCAACACGCGCGTTTTGGATTGACGCCATATGTACTCCGGCGCTTGATGAAGCTCGAGACTCAACGTTACGAAGCATGGGGGCAATTTACGGTTCAGCTTGGCAAGTGTTCGTAGTTTTGTCCGCATCAAGCTCAGCCGTGTTCCACCAAATTCGGGACACTGGTCGTTTGGATTCCAGTGCACTATTCATTCTCGAGGGTGATGAATGGATCACTCGATCTTGGACATACCAAGAGATGGTCAATAGCCGGGCCTTGTTTTTCATCGCACAGGATGGTGAGGGTGTAATTATTTCTGGGGTAGATTTCCTAAGTGCAGTGCTGACTGCGGCTGACGACTACAGGAGTGCTCACGGGATCGATTCGCTGACTTGGAGTGAACAGCATCCGAACCTCGACAGCTTAGAATGCCTGATAGCTGACTACAAGATTGCTCAGTACGCCCAACGATCCGCATACCAAGTAATGTCAGCAATGCATAAACGATTTTCGGAGAGGGTTGACGATCACTTTTATGCCATGGTTGGCGCAATCACAACATCAGCATTGAACATACCGGGGTACGAGTCTCAGTCCCCTTCAGAATATTTCATGCAGACATGTGAGGCAAAAGGAGACTATTCATTTGTCTACAACATTGCCCCGCGCAGCCAGATTCACGGGAGGCGGTGGCGTCCAATTGAAGGTAAATTCCCACCTGTACTACCTGAACTCCTTATTTTTGGAGATGGTCAGTTCGGAAACCTCAACGCAACACACATCCAATTTGAAAAAATGTGCCAACTAGTACCCGGCAACATAGGTGCAGATGGACTAAAGGCTGTAAAGGCCCACCTCGCGATGGTTCATAGAAACCGACCCAATGCCAAGAACCTCTCATCTCCTATCGACCTAGCAGAAGCTATCCTTGAACTACTAAGAGCACGCGGTTTTTCTGGATGTGGTGAATACCTGGAACTGGAGAACGGCTTTTTCTTTTCTCAATCAAAGCCCGCTCGTTCTAATGAGATTTCTGTTGCCATTTCCATTGACGTGCATTGGCAAGGTGGAGGTCCCGGCATGCTACTTCGCTCGAATGGCACGGATATCAATGATTTCTGCGATGTTGGTGCTTTTATAGGTCGAGTTCCTAAGTACGGCGGATCCATTCGTGTAGGATAGACTTCTTCCTGGCAAAGCGACAAATTCCGTGTCAGTTTTCTTCAGCCCTCAGCTATGAAGCAGTATCAACAACTTGCGTTGAAAAACGAGAAGCTTGTTCGCAGTCGATGAGCGGGAACGAAAACTGGCCCGAATCGGTGAACC
>JAWXCH010000020.1:0-3871 GCA_034440595.1 Planctomycetota bacterium
ACACTGACTTCATCGGCGTGGATGGCGTGGGAGGTGGGTCGTTCGCATCGGCAGCCGAGTTGGCAGATCGCATTGAAACCTATTGGCCGAAAATGCAAACGGCCAAGCCTTTTGTTGTTTGCACCGGCGGCGAACCTCTCTTGCAACTCGACGTGGATCTGATTGACGTGCTCCATTCGCGGCGTTTTGAGGTCGCAGTTGAAACGAACGGCACGATAGCAGCACCAGTTGGCATCGATTGGATTTGTGTCAGTCCGAAGGCAAAGGCAACGCTTCGACAGTTTTCAGGACACGAACTCAAGCTGGTATTCCCACAAGTCGGCGTTCAACCAAAAGAGCTCGAGTCATTGGATTTCGAACGTTTTTATCTCCAACCCATGGATGGCATCAATCTGGCGGCAAACACCGCCAAGGCAATCGAATACTGCCTCCACAATCCACAATGGAGATTGAGCGTGCAGACACACAAGGTGTTGGGGTTGCGCTGATCCTTCAGGAAGGAGTAAATTGAATGGAAATCTTCAAAGACTTCATGTTTGAAGCGGCACACAGGCTTCCAAATGTTCCACCTATGCACAAATGTGCTCGACTTCATGGTCATTCCTTTAAAGTCACGGTCTTCGTAGAGGGGTCGGTAGCACCGTCAACCGGATGGGTCATTGATTTTGCGGAGATTTCTTCGGCCGCGAAACCAATCATTGCCCGCCTTGATCACTACTTTCTCAACGACATTGAGGGATTGGAGAATCCTACCAGTGAAGTCATCGCGAAATGGTTCTGGCGACAGATTCGACCATCGCTTCCGTCCCTGAAGAAAGTCGTAGTCCAAGAAACATGCACATGTGGTTGCATTTACTCGGGAGATGAAGAATGACCCTGGCAATCAACGCAGTTCTTCCCGATGTCCAGCACGAGTCGGATCATCGTCAAATCCCGATCGACAATGTTGGCATCCGTGACTTTCACTATCCGATTCTCGTACTCGATCAATCGCAAGAAAAGCAGCATGTTGCGGCATCTTTCACCATGTCGGTGAACTTGCCCCATCATTTCAAGGGCACCCACATGAGCCGCTTCGTTGAAGCGCTCGCAGCCCATAGCGAGGAAATTACTCTTCGAACGATGCCCGCGTTGTTGCGTGAACTTCGCCGCCGACTAAGTGCGGAGAGCGCAACGATTGAGGTATCATTTCGATATTTTCTGAGACGCGTTGCTCCCGTGACAAAGTCCGAAGCCTGGATGGACTATCAGTGTCGGTTTATCGGCGAATCGAGCGACACTGGGGATGCCTTCGCCCTCCGCGTCGATGTTCCAGTGACTAGCCTCTGTCCATGTTCAAAGGCGATCAGCGACTACGGCGCCCACAATCAGCGGGGGTCCGTTGAAATGGAAGTTCGGAGCCTTCAGGACAAGAACGGTGAGGCGAGCCTGATCTGGATCGAAGAACTCGTTGACCTGGCCGAACGCTCTGCATCCTCACCAGTATATCCTCTTCTGAAACGTCCCGACGAGCGGTACGTGACGATGCAGGCTTATGACAACCCCGTTTTCGTTGAGGATCTAGCGCGCAACGTCGCCGCCGGATTGAAGGCGGACGAACGCGTCGGCTCGTTCAAGGTGACGGTCATTAATCAAGAAAGCATTCACAACCACAACGCCTTTGCGAAAATTGCGTGGGTCCGTCCGCCAACCGAATAACTGCATGTCTCTGCTACGTTCAAGCGGTGCAGTTAATCAAATGCTTTACACTTCGCCGCACCACAGTTATTATTTTCGCCATGTCTGTGGCGATGCATATTCTGGTGACCTGCACCAAGGCAAAACACTTTGAACCGCTGCGATCACTGGTGATGCGGCAGATCAAGGAGGTATCGCCAGCGGCCAGAGCACGGGCATGGATAAAGCGGATCGTCAGGTCGCATGGTCGTGGCGTAGCCGCAACCGATTTGTATGCAGGTGACCATTGGCTAATTTCCAACCAACTGCCCGTAGAATCGGCCCGCAACGGTTTCAAGCCCACGCTTTGGGTGATTTCGGCCGGCTACGGACTGATCTCCGCCTCGGCGAAAGTCCAGCCTTACTCAGCAGCGTTCTCTCCGCGGCATCCCGACTGCGTTACATCTGATTTGGACCCATCAAGCGATACCGCTGGATTTCAAGCTTGGTGGCAGACGATCTCGAAATGGCGAGGGCCCGTTGCCGGGGCCCCTCGATCGTTTGCGGAGTTAGTTCGTCGAAATCGTCGAGCCAAATTTGTCGTGATCGCGTCGGAGTTGTACCTCCAGGCTGTTTGGCATGACGTCTTGGAGGGTGCCGAAGCCTTAGGCAAACACTTTGCAGAGCAATTGCTAATCATATCTGCGGGCACATCCGACTTTGGTTGCCTTAGCAAATGCGCGTTAGCCATAGACGCTCGCCTGCAATCCCAACTAAGCGGGGCGCGCCGGAGTCTGAATGTTCGAGCGGCAAGGCGTGTGCTGCTCACGTTCCGACCAAGCGATCGGTTCTCAAAGATACGAACTGAGTACGCGGCGTTACTTGCGGCCAGCAAACCCGTCGTCAGTATTCATCGAGAAAGAGCAAGGGACGAAGAGGTGTTGGTCTTCATAAAAAAATCGCTCTCAAAAAGTGCAACCGCGTCAGCGTCTCGCTTGCTGCAGAAGTTCCGAGTGGGCGGACGCGCGTGCGAGCAAAAGCGATTTGGACGACTTTATTTGATTGCTACGGAGACGCCCCGTGCCAAAAGCCACTAAAGAGCGAACCGTTCGAAAACGAGCCCTGCGTCTCAAGCAAGGTCACGGGTATCCAATTTACCAATTCACTCTCACGTCATCCGAGCTGTTTGCCGTGGCAGATATTTCGAGGGTGTCTCGCGACGATGCGGGAAAACTGCTCGGCTATCAACGACCCGAAGTGAAACGGCACGTCCAAGATATTGTCGACTATCTGAATTCAGACCAGGTGTTGTTCCCCACGTCGCTGATACTCGCCCTCTCCTCGGATGTGCGTTTTGTCCTGAGCCGAGGACCGCAGGTAAGCGAAGGTGACGCCAGCGCGGGAGTTCTCCAGATTCAAGTTCCGCGGGACGGTCAGCGAAAGCCCGCCTGGATTGTCGACGGTCAGCAACGAGCACTTGCACTTTCGAAGGCTAAGCGACAGAACTTCTCGGTACCAATCAATGCTTTTATTGCCGATGACGTCGATGTACAAAGGGACCAGTTTCTACGGATAAACAACACTAAACCTTTGCCGCGTGGACTGATCACAGAACTTCTGCCAACGGTCACTTGTCCGCTACCTTCTAAGCTTGCCGCAAGGAGGATTCCGGCGGCGCTGTGCGAAGTGCTTAACAATGACGACTCCTCCCCTTTTCGAGGGCTCATAAAGCGTTCGAGCGCCTCCGCTGACGCAAAGGCGAAAGCCCTCGTGGCTGACACATCGATCGTGAAGATGATCGAAGAAAGCATAAGTAGTCCGGCTGGTTGCCTGTTCCCGTATCGAAATGTGGCGACCAATGAGACGGATTTTGACGCCATCTGGGGCGTCCTGATCGTCTACTGGTCTGCGGTTAAGGCAACGTTTCCCGAGGCTTGGGGAAAGCCGCCAGGACAAAGTCGGTTGATGCATGGAGCTGGCATTCGCGCGATGGGACGACTGATGGACCGAATCATGGGCACTATGAGCATTCGGGAGCCATCCATCGCGAGGAAGGTCCAGCAAGAGTTGGCGACGATAAAGCCTCACTGCCATTGGACGTCTGGATCTTGGGACCAGTTGGGTGGAATGCGGTGGAATGATGTCCAGAATGTTCCGAAGCACATCCACTTACTCTCTGGCTTGCTCGTACGACTCTACGTGAGAGGGAAGGAGC
>JAWXCH010000021.1:0-11474 GCA_034440595.1 Planctomycetota bacterium
GGGGACCATTGGCTTATCGCAGCAGTCTGCCTCTGGCGGCCTGGGCCGAGCGACTGCGCCAGCAGGGGATACCTGCCGAGGTCTCGCTGCATGCCGGATCGTATTTGTGCAACGCGGCGCTCTACCTGACACATGCACTGAGCGAGCAGATGGGGCTGCAAACGCAGGCCTGCTTTATGCACTTGCCGCTGGACCCTACACAGGTCTGTGAAGAACCGCGCGCGATGCCGTGCCTGTCGGCAGAAATGTCTGCGGCAGCGATCCGAATGGTGCTGAGGGAGTTGGTGGGAGGGAGCGTGGTGTGAGGGCCGGGAGTGTTTTCAAAATAATGGCCCTTAGTTACTCGCCGATATCTATTCACGATGTTAATACGTCCTACGATTGTCGCTTTCGATACAGGAACCTTGAAAAAGGTATCTGACGACTACTGGAGCCAGGATGATTTTCGACGAACAAAGTCCCGCAAGTTTATCGAGCAAACGTGTTTTAACGGCATCCACATTGCATTTACGTTTACCCACGTACTCGAACTTTTAGCACATAAGGACAATTCAAAGGTCCGTGACCGAATCAAATTCTTGCGAGGACTTCCCTTAATTGCATGGCTGCGGCCGTACGATCGAAACGGGTCTCCAGGGTCGTTAGCTGATGTTCTGAGGCGCGAACTACATGCAGTAATCCATGAGGCAAAGTCGGATTGGAAAGCGATTGTTGAACAAGTGCGAGCAGATATCTGGGAAACGGGAGTGGGTTCTGAGATATTCATTGATGACGAAGCGCATTGGCAGGTTCTTGGCGCTGTAGCCCAAGACCATAATCTGCGTCGGCAATATATTGCGTCTGTGGTTCGCACGGATCCCGGTGGCATCAGCGATCTTAAAATTGGTGACGCAAAACGGCTTCAGATGCGACCGAAGGAAGAACGCACTGCATTCTTACGGCAGTTTGTGCAGATCATGGTCGCCCAGTTGAAGCAGCATGGCGACCAACGCCTAGACAATCCAGATGCCATTGCGGCGGATTTTGCAACTGGCATACAAAAGGAACTTGAAAATTTGGAGTCTACAAATATCGACTCAATCCAGCAAATGTTTGAGTGTTGGGACTTGCCGCAAGAGTTGGTCACTGACAATATGACCATTGGCGAATTTAGTGAACTTGTGGCCTACAAGCACAGACTGGTGGTCGTAAGTAGGCAATTGCATCCACCAGCAAAAGTCTCAATTCGTGAATTTCCTCCCAATACCTTGCCAGCCGAGTTTCTGCAACGCAAGCTTGCGGAAATTCAGCGCAAGGCTGCCCGCGTTTCCGGAAGCGATCTCGGTGATACCCACATCGCGCCCCTCGTCTTGCATGCAGATGGCGTCGAAGTTGATAAGCGTACGCACGAATACCTTATTCAGATGAAACGGGCCCACCCCGCACTTGGGAGTTTAATGGGGCGATTTTTTCGATCGACCGACTATGCAACGATTCCGGACGTTTTATCGAAGGATGATCCTTGATGCGCCGGGTGCCGTTATCAGCCGCACGTGAGGGTGCCCCGTTTGTCCGATCACACCTACGCTAACTCCCCCTCATACCCCGGCAGCGACTCCACAATCTTCACCGTCTCCATACTCACCCGAATCACCTGCCCGACGAGGCGGACGATATACTCCGGGTCATCCTCCCGGTTTGGTTCCGACGTAATCCCGCTCCGTTTGTCGGTACTGATCTGATACTGATCAATCACCCATTCCAACGCCGAACGATTCCCTAGCCGATAGTTAAACGCCTCAGGCGGAATGCCGGTCAGCGTCAGCGACGGGTTCACCGTCAGCCGCAGCTTATCTTTCGATAGCCGCATTTTGTCATCCACATGGTAAGACAATGGCATGCCGGGCGATTCGTTGAAGTCCAGCTCCCACGGGTCGAGTTGCTCGTAATCCAGATGCAACGCCGCCAGCTTCTTCCCTGCTTTGGAAAATGCTTTGAAATCCGGCGCGAACGGTATCCGCGGCAATTCCCTTTTGAGGTTATCGGCAAACTTCTCCCGATACCCCGGATGATGCAGAACGCCGTAGACATAGTAAAAAATCCCCCACTTGTCGATCTTCTTGTCTTTGTAGTGTTCCCGAAACTGCTTCAGCGCCCAATCGGTGATATTCTCGCGGCGGTTGGTGCCATCTTCGTCGTAGACGTAAAAGGGAATTACCTGCGAGCCGCCCTGCGGGAGATAGTCCACAAGATTCGCGGTAACGAGCGAGAAAAATGGCCACTCGCCGCCCATCTTCAACCAAAGGGCCCGATTTTCTCCCATCGCGTTACTTGCAGGCCAGAAATGCCTTAACAGTCCGGGACGATCAACCAGCGTTTCGTCGTAATAAAGACTCTTAACCGTGAAAGGCCGGTAAGTGCAATGGGCGATCATGTCTTCTCCAAACGACGCCTCACGCCCTCGCTTCAGATTGTTCTTTAATCCCTCGCTCCACTTTATCTTTGAATAGTCAACGAAGTCGTCTACGTTCTGCCCACGTCCGTGCCGGCGATATCGATCAAGTTCTGCGTTATAGAGGTCGCAAAAGATAATCACGCGCGCGCCAAGCTCTTCGCGATCAAACGAATATACAAAGCTATCACGTCCGCTGTTCAGTCCAGGCGACGCCTGATCAAAGATGGGCTGTGTGTCCTCTGCCCGAAGCGATTTTAGTGTTAGGGCTGCGAAGCCGTCATAATCGTCTGAGGCATCAAGCTGCCGCCAATTGCCTCCTCCATCCAACCCGAATTCCGTCCATTCCACCTTTGAGGCAAAACCGGCATCTCTGAGCCAACCGAGTTTTTCTTCTTTTCGCCATGTTTCCGGCACGCGGTAATACTTCACTGGCTTTGAATCCGATGACCGCTTCCGAACAGCGATAGTAATTCCGACGCCGACTTGAATTCCAAAGACGTTGTGCGTCGTGCCGCTTAGTTTCGGATTCTGCCTGACATTTCCATGAAGGTCGACGTGATGCACAAACGTGAACTCTTTCAACAGGTGCTTGCGCACTCCATCAAAAGTATTTTGGTCGACGAAACTATTGTTCGTGACGAAGCACACAACGCCGTCGCGCCCCTCAAGTCGATCACAGGCCCAGCGAAAAAAACGCACGTACGGGTCGTACAACTTATTCTTCAAAGTTGCACGTGAATCTCGCGCGAAGGTTTGCCTAATTCGCTCGTCAACCGCGGGATAGCGACGATTTTTGTTGTTGTCATTCTCATTCGCTTGTCCGACGTTATAGGGCGGATTTCCAATGACTACGGTAATTGGTGATTTTTTCTGTCTCTCGACTCGCTCGCTATTCTTCGCCGTCATAAACCCCAGCTCACCCTGCCGATTCTCCGCCAAATCCAACGTATCAACAAAGCACAGCCCCTCAAAGCTTTCGTACTTTCCCGTCTGCTCGTAATACGCATGCTCGATATTCAGCGCCGCAATATAATACGGCAGCAGCATGATCTCATTTGCAAATAGCCGGTGCTTGTACACACTCTCCAGCTTCGCCTTCGGGATCCGCCGAATCAGGTTGACAATAAAATTCCCCGTCCCGGTGCAAGGGTCGATGATGTACACGTCATCACTCCAGAGCTTCTTGCCAAACTCCTTTTCCAGCACTTCCGCCACACTGGCACACATAAAATCGACAATCTCTTGCGGGGTGTAAACAATCCCCATCGTGTCTGCCAGCTTGACGCTATACCCCTGAAAAAACCGCTCATACACCGTATTGAGAAAGTGCTGCTTGTCCGAAAAATCGGTCATCGTCCGCGCCGCATGCTCAATTGCGACGTAGAACCGATCCAATTCCTTCAGATACGTCTTGCGGTCAAAGCTCTGACTGGTCATCGCCAGCATCACCTTTTCCACTTCAGCGGCAATCACATTCCGGCGCACAAACTCCGGGTTGTCAAAAATCTCCCGAATCAGCCGCTCGGTCAGAATATGCTGAATCAGCATCTCATCGACCGCCGCCTGCGAAAGGTTCGGATTCAGACTCGACTGGCACAGCTCAAAGAAATCAGCAAACGCTTTCTTGAAATCGCGGTTCGTGCGGTGCGCTTCATCGATCTTCTTGGCCAGACCTTGGGCCAGATCCGGCACGCGTTCTTTGAACTCATCAACCGCCTGCTCAAACTCCTCAATCTCCGGCTCGACATAGCGGAAGA
The DNA here is from genome assembly GCA_034440595.1 of Planctomycetota bacterium. Taxonomy (GTDB): domain Bacteria; phylum Planctomycetota; class Planctomycetia; order Pirellulales; family JALHPA01; genus JAWXCH01. The sequence continues at coordinate 4,192 of JAWXCH010000021.1, forward strand.
ACTGGATGATCAGCTCCGCCAGCTTCACCGGGTCCTTCATCTCGACCGACAAGACCCTCGCACCATGCTGAAACAGCACCGCCGTCTGCGTATCCTCAAAGATGATGTTATTCAGCGGATAGCCCGCCTTCCGCTTCTTCTCAATCTCAGCGTCCAGTTTGTCTTGCGTATCTTTGGCTTCCCAGTACCCCCGAACCAAGTTCATCTGGTCCTTAAACGTCCCGTCCGGGCGGATAGTCTTGCCGTTGACCTTCTTTTCTTGCTCGGCGATCAGTGTCCAGCCGTGCGGCTTGCCGGCATCGGCCATCAGACGGTGAAAAGCGTGCCGCGTCCCCATCTCGAACATGACGCGCTGGTGTTCAAATTCGGCCAGGTCGGCGTAATACTTCTCAATCAGCTTAGAGAGCTGCTTGGATTGCTTTCCCGCCGGAACATTTTTCGCCATGAATCTTGCCCGCTACTGCGCAAGAGGAATCGAGATTGGAAACGCTGAATTTACCCGATCTCGCGCCGTTTGTCGCGACGAATGTTAAGATCGCCGCAGCACGCGATTTATAGCTCAAAATCCGAAGGCGCTGGTGCGGCAATAGGCACCGGCGTAGCCATCCAGCCACCGACCATTGCGGCAATGACACCGAGCGATAGCTGCACGCACAGTGCCCAATGCAATCCACTGCCGGACAGCCCCCCGCCTTCGCGAGGGCAAGCCAGCAGTGGCACCCAAAACTATTGCAGTTACCAGAAAACTAGGGCCGGCAGGATTCGAACCTGCAACCAAGGGATTATGCAGCAACCCCTGCTGTTTCCAGCAGGACTGGACTCTCTCTTCACCCGGTCTGGGTGGTCGCCGTCGAGTCTCTACACCTTCCTCCCGCTACCCTGTAAGGGCGAGGCTTGGCTCGGGATTGGCGTGGCGCTTTCGCGCGGTAGCGTTCCCCGAATTTGACGACTGCTCGTGCAAGATTCCTCCTGCACGGACCCTTCGACCGGTCGCGTGGCGATTGGCAGCAATGCTGCTATCACGGTAGCGACTGGCCGACTTAAGTCCCCTGCTCTAACCGTTGAGCTACGGCCCCAATGCGGACAATTGTACACCAGTCTTAGCGAGTGGCCTAGCGTACCACCTTCGCCACATTTGCCCAGTTTCTCTTTACCGACCAGCGGCATTTCGCTAAGGTTCGCGCTAAATCTCCCGGAAATCTCTACGCGAGGACCAGTCGCCATGCGATCGTTGCTAATTAAGGCGGTTTTGATTGTTTGCATGGTTGCCGCTGGAAACTGCTGCCTGCTGGCACAGGATTTCCGCGTGGAGTCCAAAGTCCTGGTCGGTAAGGAGACCGAGCCGCACTCCACCAACGTGACGTTGTTTCGTGGCCCGCATATTTATGATTTTTTGGACAAGCCTGAGCAGATCACGTTGTACGACCTGGAGCGTGGGCGCATCGTCGTGGTCGACCCGGTGAACTTGAAGAAGGCGGAAGTTAGCGTTGGCTTGCTGGACTCCTATTGTCAGACCCTGCTGCTTAAACCAACCGGTAACGATGCATTTTTGAAGTTCCTGCTGCGGCCCGATTTGGCTGTGACCGAGGACCAAAAGTCCGGCGAAACGATCTTTGCCGGTCAGTATCTGACCTATCGCGTGCTCGGGGTGAAGCCGGAGCAATCGGGAACTGAAAAACGATACCGAGAATTCGCGGATTTGTCCGCGCGGCTCAATGCATTGGTCAATCAGCGGTCGCTGCCCCCCTTTGCACGACTGGCGGTGAATTCGTCGTTGGCCGAGGCCGGCAAGATTCCGTCCAAAATTCACCTCACCATTCCATCACGTCGATTGATCGGTCGCGCACTGGAACTGCATAGCGAGCATGAGTTTCGTGCTCGAATTCTGGATTCCGAAACCGCCAAAATCGAAGCAGCGGGCGAGACGATGGCTCGTTGCGAGCTGGTCAAGCTGAGCGATTTTGTCCGAGCCACCAACGCGGAAGCGGATAAAAAGGCTGAATAGGCCTACTTGGCAACTTACATTTCTGTGTGCCACTGGCTCCGCCAGTGCTGAAAAGATATCGTGTTTTCAAGCGATTCGCACTGGCAAAGCCAGTGGCACACAACTTTATTCCTGGAGTTGACCGGGATTCTGGGCAACTTCTACGAGAATCTTACGCAAAAAACAGGTGGAATTTCACCTCGGCGACGGTTAGCATGAGTGGACACAGTGTACGTCCAGGTATGTTCTTCTAGCACGTACGCCGTGGATCTGAATGTTACGCTTGCCGTTTAGCCTGCCGATCCCGCGTCGCAATACCGTGATGCGTCGTGCCGGTCCCGCCGATTTGTGCCCATACCTTTTGCTGGAGAGCTGCTCGATGTCTTCTATTGCACGCTTGTCTTCGATCATACGCCCTGTGTTTTCTAGCTGCGTGTTCAGTTTTGCGCTGATTGGCTTACTGTGGAACGAGGCCAGCACTGCCGAGCTAACCACCGAACAGAGCAAAACCGGTGTGAAGGTGCTTATCGATGGCAAGCTGTTTACCGAGTACCTGTTCCGTTCCGGTAGCAAGCCGGTCCTCTGGCCGGTCATTGGGCCGCACGGCATTGAAATGACGCGGGCCTATCCCTTCAAAGAGATTAAAGGAGACAAGACCGATCATATTCACCACCGTTCGATTTGGTTTACGCATGGTAATGTGAACGGTACGGACTTTTGGTTGGAAGTGGCCAAGGATCGCAAAGGGGGAACGATCGAGCAGCGCGATATCAGTGTCAAAGAGGGGAACGGTAAGGTACAGATCGAATCGACCAACGACTGGATGACCCCACAGCGAAAGAAAGTCCTGGAAGACAAGCGAGTCATGACCTTTGGAGTAGACGGAGAGAACCGCGTCATTGATTTTGATATCACCTTGACCGCCGGAGACGAGCCAGCGGTTATTGGCGAAACCAAGGAGGGATCTTTTGGCATTCGTGTCCCGCACGTCATGAGCGTGGATGCCAAGCAAGGGGGCAAGATCATCAATAGTCGTGGCCAAAAAGATGGAGACGCCTGGGGCAAGCCGGCCGAATGGGTCGATTACCATGGCGCTGTAAAAGATGAACAAGGTAAGTCAAACCACGTTGGGATTGCGGTATTGAATCACCCGAGCAGCTTTCGCGCTCCGACACATTGGCATGTCCGCACCTATGGCCTGTTCGCGGCCAATCCCTTTGGCCTGCACGACTTCGATAAAAATCAGCCCGAAGGTGCCGGCGCGGTGACTCTCAAACCGCACGAAAGTCTGACTTTACGCTATCGCGTGATCTTTCATGCCGGAGATGAGCAACAAGCTGGCATCGCCGCAGCGTACGAGAAATATGCCAAGTAGCAGTTAGTAGTTGGGCAGTTAGTGCAGCGACCTGCGCAGCTTTCATCCGCGCTGAATGATGGTTGCCCGCGCGCATCTGCACAGATTCTTCTGCAATCACTAGCAAGTCGCAAGCAGTGCGCGATACAACCTGCACGTATGGTGTCAGGATATTACGACGACTTTGTGAAAATGCGGAATCAGATGGCAAGTAATCCTTCCTATATTGCCGATAGCTAACATTGTCGGCAGTTAACCCAGTTTCTCTGGTCAGCACGAAAACCCCTTCTTACCGTTTTTGTGCCTTTGGAAGGAGCCTACTGCGACATGCCTAGCAGCTCGCAACCAATACGAAGTTTGGAAAGTCTTAGAGAATATGTAGTAACCACGCTGTGCGACCATGATTTGTTGGAATTGGGGGCTTTTCCGGTCACTGAACGCATTCTGATACGAAACGGCAAACCCTGCGGCATCTTCTTCTGTCTGTATGGGCCACGAGCGGTCAAACTGACAGCCATCTGGGAAACCGAGCGGAATTCGATCCTGTTTTACAGTTCAACCGGCGAACGCTTCCACAAAACGCAACTGGCCGAGATCACCGAGTGGGAACCAGCACTGTTGTAATGTCGATGCAGCCAGAAAAACTGGCCGTCGATTGAGGAATGCAGAAAGAGTGAGAGATTGTCGGCTTATTAAATCCACAACTGGATGGATCAACAAAGTAGTCGCCCGATCCAGGGAGCCATCTCCCTGAAAAAAAGGAATGCTCGGATTGACACGAAGTGTGTACACCCGTACACTCATGCACGTAACACAGCCTTCAAGGAGGATATAGTCAATGCTGGTTCTATCGCGGAAGGAAAGCGAACGTATCAAAGTCGGCGACTCGATTGTGGTCACCGTGGTGCGGGTAGCCGGTGACAAGGTTCGACTGGGCATTGAAGCCCCGGCGGACATGGTTGTTTTGCGTGATGAGTTGAAACCTCACGAGGCGATTGCAGTTGCGGTTGGTGCCGCACGCTAGCAGCGTGGTTTTCGCTCGTAGTAAGTGTCCGTCGTTCCTAGTATGAAACAGAGTGGTCGCAGGCAGAGCTAACAACGCTCGGCAGATATCCGCTTCGTTTTGGTCCAAAGCAATCGATTGATTTGCAGCAGTCGTCGGTGAGCCGTCAGTTTGTAGTGACGGATTACCAGATTTTACACGACTTTGCGTCAGCGCTTTTCGGTACCACGAAGCACCGTTCGCCACGTTGAATCGCTACCTTGCCGTACCGCAGTGTTTATTGTGCGGAGTACCGCATGACGAGCCTGGTTTGCAATTGGGCGACTCTTCGCTTTTGGGCCGCGAAGAATGCTGAAATTGTCGCAAATTGCTGGCCAGAATTGTCGTTAGATAATCAAAGGACCTTGACGTGAGCCAACCGTCAGGGTCCTTTTTTATTGATGCTACAGTCGCATATCGCTCCGCGAAATAGCGTTTTTTTGTAGAGGCAGCGATCTCTGCAGGCTTGATTGCTCTTTCGCGGAGCGAAAATCTGTCGTCTTTCACTCCGTGAAAGGACGCTTGCATGTTGTAAGATATCTTGAAGAACAATGTCCAGCAGCGAGGCAGGTGCTCTTTCGCGGAGCGAAATGCTACTGTGGGCAACTGTCAGCTTCTGCTGGCTAGTTTTTTCTGCGTGTGCTACAGTGAAACGATAAGAATTATCGCGTTTTGCACTGTTTTTGCTAAGGGATCCGCATGAGTCTGGTTGGTGTGGCACTGCTGGCCGCGGCGGTTTTAACAATCGCCTATTTCACCTATGGACGGCTGCTGAGTCGGCTGTTGCGGCTCGATCCAAAAGTGCGCACCCCGGCGGTCGAACTGCGCGACGATCTGGACTATGTTCCAATCGAGTCGAAGTTTCTTCTCAGTCAGCATTTTTCGGCTATTGCCGCCGCAGGGCCAATTGTTGGGCCGATCCTGGCGGGAATCATGTTCGGCTGGCTGCCGGCACTGATCTGGATTTTGATCGGATCGATCTTTATCGGCGGAGTGCATGACATTACCTCGTTGACAGCGTCGATCCGGCATCGTGCCCGGTCGATTGCGGACGTCGTTCGCGAAAACATGAGCCAGCGATCGTATCTGATGTTTCTGGCGTTTATCTGGATTGCGCTGGTCTACATCATTGTTGCCTTTGCAGACATCACGGCTGCCTCTTTTGTAGGCATGGTGAAATTGGAAGATGGAACCCAGGTTAGCGGCCCCGGCATTGCCAGTAGTTCCATGCTTTACTTGCTGCTGCCAATTGTCATGGGACTGCTACTGCGGTACACGCGGCTGTCACTCAATTGGGCCACGATCATCTTCCTGCCGCTGGTCGGACTGACGGTCTATATCGGTCAATATATCCCGTTTGAACTGGCTTCCATGCTCGGCGTGAATGATGACCAAGGCCAAAAAGTCTGGGGCGTGCTGCTATTGGTGTACTGCCTGATAGCTGCCGTGGCACCAATGTGGTTGTTGCTGCAACCACGCGGGCACCTAGGAGGGTACTTTTTGTACGTGGCGCTAGCCGCCGGATTTATTGGTCTGCTGTTTGGTGGACAAGAGATCCGCTACCCGGCGTTTACCGGGTGGACCAGCATCAAAGGAGAGACACTGTTCCCGTTTTTGTTCATTACGATAGCTTGCGGTGCCTGCTCAGGGTTTCATTCGCTCATCGCATCCGGAACGACTTCAAAGCAGTTGCGTCTAGAGACGGACGCTCTGCCGGTTGGCTATGGCGCGATGCTGCTGGAGGCGATGGTCACCGTGATCTCGCTGGCGTGCGTCATGATACTGCCGCTAGGGCATGTCGTTCTGAACGGATCGCCCAACGCGATTTATGGCCTGGGCATGGGGAACATGCTGGAGTTTTCTGGTATTTCGCCCGCGTTGGTGGTCTCGTTTGCACTGATGGCATTCACCACGTTTGTTTACGACACACTGGATGTCTGCACGCGACTGGGCCGGTACATTATTCAGGAGTTGCTCGGCTGGCCGGGCTGGCCAGGACGCTGGATCGGTACGGCGCTGACCGCCGGTGTGCCCGTGTTTTTTATAGTGCAGAAGACGCAGTTCGATGCCAAGGGTGCGCCGATTCCCGTCTGGCGCACGTTTTGGTCTTTGTTTGGTGCCAGCAATCAATTGCTGGCGGCGCTGACACTGCTTGGCGTGACGGTCTGGCTCTGGAAGACGCGGCGAGCGGCCTGGATCTGGATTGTCACCGGGCTACCAACAGTGTGGATGTACGTCATGAGCATCTGGGCACTGGTCGCGATGACCTGGCCCAAGTTCTGGAAGGCCGAATCGGGTAGCACCGAGTTCCACTTTCCGAGCGATCCGGTTCCCTATGCCGGCCTGGTGCTGATGGCACTGGCCGCCATGATGTTGATTGAGGCGGTGTTGATTCTGTGGAATGCAGGCGGGCCGCCGAAACAGCAAGCACCTTCGCTTGGCGTGCCCGCGACGACGTGAAGAGGTGTGCCACTGGCTCTGCCAGTGTTTTTCCTGCGGAGTTGAATCATTCAGTGATTGCTTTTTTTCAGGGGCAAGATGCCCGTGCAGCTACTGCACCCGTTATGAGATAACGCGCTGTGATGATTTTCACTGGCGGAGCCAGTGGCACACTAAGTCGAAGGCCATTGGCACACAATTGCTGAGCTGTGGCGGGAACTCTTATTTCTTCTTCGCCGCGACCGGGGCGGCAGGTACCGGCTTGGCCGAGACCGGTGCCGGCACAGCCGAAAGTGCTGCCGCAGTCGGCTTGCCTTTGTCAGTCACAGTACTGACCGACTGGTCAATCTGAATCGCTTTGCGACCTTTGAACGCGCCCGGCTTAGCGCGGAACTTGGTGACCCCCTCGACAAACACGTTTAACCCTTCTCGCATGTCCTTCTCGGTGGTGATAATATCCCCGA
>JAWXCH010000022.1:0-3304 GCA_034440595.1 Planctomycetota bacterium
ACTCTATATTGGTTAAATCGGCCGCTTTCACCTTCGAGTCGTCAAAAACCCCTACGGAGTGAGGGTTTAGATCAAATGACAATCGGAAATAGAGCAGCGAATGGCACGCAGACAGTTTCGGCGTGGAGAAAGACGCTATGTAGAGCGGGACTGGCTGCTTACCCAGACCCGACTTCGGGTATCGGCTGGCCCGGCCTAATTGCAGACAGGAAGCGAATCGGCGGTCGCACGCTCCTCGCTGCCGAAGAATGCCTTGGGAAAGTGCTTTTCGACAATCGACAGAAACTCGTCGGGGTGCGTCACGCGGGCCGCATGTGCGCGAAAATCCCGCGCACCACGCCGTCCTTGCGCGTAGCAGCAGGCAAATTTACGCATCAGAAGTGTTCCCTTCTCGTCGCCAAAACGTCGGCAGACCAGCTCAAAGTGATGCAGCAGGAGCTGTTTCTCTTCCTCCAGCGTTGGATCGGGGGGAATTGGCTCGCCACGCAGTGCGGCGGCGGCCTGGCGAAAGAGCCACGGCTTGCCGAGTGCGGCGCGTGCGATCATCACACCGTCGACCTGGTAGCGGCGAAATGCATTGACCACACTTTCGGCGGTGGTCAGGTCACCATTGCCAATCAGTGGCATCCGTTTCAAGTGGGATTTGATTTCAGAAATGCGGTCCCAATCGGCCGAGCCGGTGAAGAAATCCTGTGCGGTTCGGCCATGCACTGTCAGAGCCGCTGCCCCGGCAGATTCGACTACCTTGGCCACGTCAATGGCGTTGATGTTATCGCGCGTGCAACCGAGCCGGATCTTGGCCGTCACGGGGGTTGGATGGCAAGCTTTTACAACGCGCTCGACAATTTCGCCGACTTTTTCCGGGCAGCGTAAGAGGTAAGATCCGCTATGCGCCTTTTGGGTGACTTGTTTCACTGGGCAGCCAAAATTGATATCCACCACGCTAACCTTTAGGTCGTGCGCCAGTTTGGCTCCCACGGCAGCCAGCGTCTCGGGATTGTTATCCCACATCTGTACCGCCAGCGGACGCGGTTCGTCGGCGACACCCCACAACCGGTCGGGGTACTCGTCCTCCGCTTTTTCGATCCAAAGGAAGCCCTTGGCGCAGATCATTTCGGTGGCCTGCAATCCACTGCCGCCAAACTCGCGCACCACTTGCCGGTAGGCATAGTTGGTGAAGCCGGCCATCGGTGCCTGCAAGATCGGCGGATCGACCACAAGCGGGCCAATTTTCAGCGGCGGAATGTTCAACGGAGCAGTGGTGTTCATACTCAGATAAGATACACAGTGGGTCGCGGTGTTCGCTCTATCTTAGCAAAAATCGCAGCATTGTGGCGAATTCGGGCCGCAATGTGGGTCCGGCGGCCTTGAATGCTGTGGGATACCAATGTTGACCGGGCCGGCAGAATGCTATGCTGGCGGCGGTAAATCGCTGGTAACAATAATCGCCTGGATCTCAGACATGAAACCAACTTTGACCATCGGCGTGCGCGGCGAATCGCGGCATCGCGTCGTCACTCAGAACCTGCTGAGCGCGATTATGGAAGGGGGACCGCCAGTTTTCGCCACACCCTGGATGCTGTGTGTAATGGAGACGGCTGCCGCTGAGGCGTTAATTCCGCATCTAGATGAGGGTGAGTCATCGGTCGGAGTTGGCTTTGATTTCCAGCACCTGGCACCCACGCCAGCCGGCATGTTGGTCATCGGTACTGCCGAGGTCATTCAGATCGACCAGAACAAGATCACCCTGGCCATCGAAGCTCGCGACGATGTTGAGGTGATCGGCCGCGGAACGCATGTCCGTGCAATCGTGGACATGGAGCGATTTAAGAAGCGATTGCAAAGGAAGTTAGGTTAAGCGTCAGTACCACAAAACAAAAAAACGAACCGCAGGGACTTTCCCTGCGGTTCGTACGCGTTTTCGAGTTTCACGTCGACTTAGGAACTACACACATCTTCCTAGTACAGGTAGATCATGTCGAACCCGTAAGTGAGCTGATCTGTGGCCGACCCGCCGTCGTATGGCAGGGTGGTGCCATTGACACTGCTCGGATTGCCACTGTACCAGTCGTAGCGAACTTCTGGACGGAAGATAAAGTTCGGATTATCCGAAGGCTTGTAGTTCAAGCCAGCGGTAACCTCATAGAAGTTACCTTCAAAGCCACCGATGCTGGTGGGGTTGCTATTTGGGTACAACCCGGTGCGAGCATAGTCACCTGCTGCAGCCACGCGGACGCCGTCGTCATCGCGGAACCATTCAGCACGGAGACCAGCCGACCAGCAGCAGTTCAGCTTGTAGAACAAGTACTGGTTGACACCGTACCAAGCGGCATCCGCTGTTCCACCGTCAGCACCGTCGGCCTGATTGCCGTAGTCTGTTTGGAAGACGTAGGACAAACGGTCGGTCAGCGTGCGGCTGTAGACAACGCTTTGCATATAGCGAGTGTCAACAGGGCTCGTCGTTCCAAAGGTCTCTTCTTCGTCACCAACCGTCAATGCATATGCCAGGCTGCTGTTTCCGTCACTGGATGTGAAGGTCGCACCACCAAGGAATGAAACGCGGTCGTAGACGTTTTCAAAGTTATCCCAACCGAAGGTGAAGCCACCCATCAGGCTCAACTGGTCGTTGGCCTTGTACGTTGCCAATGCACCGGTATGGGTAAACGGCTCGCCATACTGCATGGTATAAGCATGCGTATAGAAGAAGTTACCCGGGGCAGGAACCACTTCGTAACCAATAATGGTGTAGAAGTGACCGATTTTCACCGACAGGTCGTTGTAGCCAACTTCAACGTATGCCTGTGGCATAGCCAGACCGTAAAAACGGCTGCTATCCCACTTGGCGGTGAAGTTGTCGTTGGCGTCCAATCCACGTGCCAAGGTGAAGCGATAATCGCTACCGTAGAGCAGGTCGACGCGACCACCAAGATCCCAACCGCATCCACCAGTGTCGATTGCACGTTCGGCAATCATGTACAACTGATTGAGCTGGCCGTCGTCACGGTCGGCAAATGATACCGGGCCGTTGAAGTGGTCCGATGGGCTGTCCGAGTTACCCATGATACCGCCCGACACCCAGCCGGACAGAGTAGCTCCGTGCGATTTCAAGCAGCAGCAGTCGCCAAATAGGCGCCACGGCTCGCAACCTTCGGGGCATTCCATTTCGCAGCCAGCATATGGATCGCAACACGTGTTGCACGATGAAGTGCCACAGGTGTCACAGGTCGCTGCTGGAGCTGGTGCTGTCGCTGGTGCAGCAGCCGGAGCACTAGGGCTGGCTGCTGGTTCGTCGGCAGCGTAATAG
>JAWXCH010000023.1:0-9115 GCA_034440595.1 Planctomycetota bacterium
ATTTCGGCCATAGAGCGGGTGTCCCAATGGAAACCGGCCCGGCCGGGGGTCAGTATCGTCGGAGGCAATTGATTCTGTCAGTGCGTCTTGATCCAGCGGCAGCACGGGGGTTGGTTCGACCAGTGCGGCTACCTCTTCCGTGGCTTCTGCTTTGAGCGACAGCGTCAGCCACTCGGGCAGCACCTGCCACTGCGGAAGCGCGACGGCTAATAGCGGCAATGCCAGCAAGCTGCTGATGGCCAGCAGCCAGACGGTGTGGCGAGCGGCTGCGGAGGAGCGCCGCATCAGAAGGGTGGTGACGATCCAGGCGAATGCCAGGATGACGGCTCCCTTGGCGGATGCGTCCAGGATGACCGGCAGCAGATTTTCAGCAACGTTCATGATCGCCCCCGACGGGTTATGAAGGCTAGGACTCTTGAATCTGTTTAAGTAATATAGTGCAACGCTATTTTTCCTGACTGCGGGCTTGCTCAATGAGGTCGCGCAGTCGGGTCAGGTCTTCTTCGGACAGGTCGACTTTGGGATCGGCCAGATGTGTGGCCAGGGCGTTTTCGATCGAACCGCCAAAAAACGTGTCGAGCAATTTGCGCAGTGCCCCCTTGGCAACATTGGCGCGAACACGTGTGGGTCGATAGATATTTTCCTTGCCGACCTTGCGGTGCGACAGGTGCCCCTTTTCTTCCAGGATTCGCAAGAACGTGCGGACGGCGGTATGCGACGGCGGCAAAGGGATGCCGGCGACGATGTCGTTGACCGACGCTTCTCGCTGGGCATAGATCACTTCCATGATCTGCCGCTCGCGTTTGGAAAGTTGGAGAGGATCGCTCATGAATATTGATTAACTCCGAGAGATTTCAACCTAGAGCTGGTACTCCAGCCAATCAACACTGCCGCTGGTACTCCAGCCAGTAAACACTGCCAGCAATTTAATCCTGCCGCCAATATATTAGCGGATGACAAGGTGCGAGGCAATAGTTTTGTCGCTAAATTTTTGGCGGATGGAAAAATGGCTGCAAAAGGCCTTTTCGACGGAGTGTAGCGTGCCAATCGAAGCACGATTGCGGTCTGATTAACCGTACAACGGTTGAACAATGTTAGCCGCGACGCGCTAGCGGAGCGCGTCAGGTTGAAGCAGGTGGCGGCATATCTTCGCGAAAATGGTGAAACTATGTTAGCCGCGACGCGCTAGCGGAGCGCGAGATTGGCCGTGGTGCGTCGTGTTACTGCAATGGTTGAGCAAACGACCATGCTTGCTGCTTCTTGCCTTCCTTGACTGGATTGTTTTTCACGTACTCGATCGCGCGGTATACTTCGTCTTCTTCGTCGAGGTAAACTTTCCATTCTCCGCGCGCCCAGCATTTTGGTACGCGGGATCCAGGTGTTTGCCACGGAGTCATAGGATGAATGCGCTCTCTCATTAGCTGTTCGGTGGCGTCTCCCTTTAACTGGATGACGAGATGCTTGATCGGAATCTTGGTTCCTTCTGTCACCAAATGCACATGGTCTGGCAGAATTGCACAGGCCCAAATACGGAGGCCGGTTCGTTCGACGTAGCGAGCGAAGCCTCGCGCGACGGCTCGCGCTTGAATGCCATTGAATAGCACGGGCGGATACTTCAGGCTTTGCTTGGCAGCCTTACGCGATGCGCTATCATGTTCGATGTAGGCAAGCGATTGAGTTTCCGTCGTCTTGGTGGCACTTCCATAGCGGTAGAGTTCCCATGAGCCGACGAAATCGGACCAACTACCACGTGGGTCATTCGGTAGCCAGAATCCGTAGGTGCCGAAGATGATATGGTGGGCGAGCATAAATGGTGTCGTGTTAGTTGATCTTGTGATGTTGAATCATTACACAGCGTACTTCAACGCGCTCCGCTAGCGCGTCGCGGCTAACATCGTGCAACCTGCAATCGGTATAGCATGGCGGTTTGGTTGTTCAGGCGTAATTTGCGCCGAATGGTGATTCACGCTCAGTGCTGAATCAATACGTGGCGTACTTCTACGCGCTCCGCTAGCGCGTCGCTGCCAACATCGTTCAATCTCTGGCTGATACATCGTGCAGTATGGCCTTAAAACCCGGATTGTTTTTTTCTCGCCTCTTGACCATAGTGTGTACTAATGTACAGTATATATGGAGGTGCTAGCATGAGAGCCACCCTGGAGGAATTACGCGAGAAAATAGGCACAATTCGGCCAGATTGCGGCACTTTTGTCACCAATAGCCCCCTCGATCGGCTCTTGCCGGAGGGGCGGTTTCGACGCGGTTCGCTGGTGCAGTGGAACGGGGGCAGCACGCTGGCGCTGCTGACGGCCAAGGCCGCCTTGCGCGATAGCGGAGTCATTGTAATCGTCGATGCGGGGCACCGGTTTTATCCCCCGGCGGCAGCACGGCTAGGCATTGACCTGGCGCGTGTGGTGATTGCGCGCCCTGACTGCGTTGATCGAAACTGTGCCGATCAGGACTGGATGACACACCAGGCGCTCTGTTGTCCGGCGGTGGATGCGGTGTTGTGCTGGCCCGAGCGTGTGAATAGCGGTCTCTGTCGTCGCTGGCAACTGGCTGCTGAAAAAGGAGGAAGTGTCGGCATGTTGATCGGTCCAGCCGCTAAACAACGCGGCACCGGTTGGGCCGAATTGCAGTTTGCCGTGACGGGCGTGGATGACGGTGGTGGTCGGCGACAACGTGTGGAAATTCTCAAAGGGCGCACTACGGGGCGCTGGATAGAAATCAATAGTGGTATGAAAGAGAGCAAGGAGGGAAAGATCCATGATCGTCTGCATCTGGTTTCCCAACTGGCCGATTCAGCGGCTGTTTCATGAGCGACCTGAACTGCGATCGCGACGGGTGGCGATCTTTCGGCAACACCTCAAACAGCAGGCACGAATAATTTTGGCCGCCACGCAAGCCAGCGTGGTCGGTTTGCCGGTGGCCGAGGTCGATGGCTTTCATCTGGAGCCGCACGATGCAGCCGCCGATCAACAGGCTCTGCAACGTCTGGCGGTGTGGTGTGAGCAGTTCAGCCCAATCGTTGGCCTGGAGGGGACCGATAGCCTGCTATTGGATGTGACGGGGCTGAAGCGGTGGTTTGATGCTGAGCAACTGCGCAAAGAGCTGCTGCGACAAAGGTGGCAGGTGAAGTTAGGCATTGGCAGCACGATTGGCCGGTCCTGGGGAGTGGCGCATTATGCGGAAGGGGTGCCTCTGGACGCGGATTCGATTGAAGCAGTATCGATAAATGCACTTCCTATCGAGGCGTTGCGATTATCGGCCAAGGCCGTGCAAACATTACACGAGTTGGGAATTCAAACGCTATCACAGTTGCAGTGTCTGCCGCGGGATGGCCTTGCGCTGCGCTTTCCCGATGAAAAAGATGTCCCCGGCGTATTGACGCGGCTGGATCAGTTCAATGGCTTGCTGAGTGAGCAGGTGACCGCCTACCACGCGGTGCCCCCCATTGTGGTGCAGCGTGTGTTGGAGTACCCGCTGGAGAGTCACGAGCGGATCGTGTTTTTGATTTCGCAACTGATCGAACAGGTATCGTGTGAGTTAAAACTGCGGCAGCAGGGAGCGCTGCGCCTGCAATTGTGTTTACGGTGCCAGGCCGACCGCGCGCCGAGTGAGGTACGGCTGCTGGTTGGGCTATACCAGGCGAGCGCTTCGGCACGGCACTTGACGGAACTCGTGCAGTTGCAACTGGAACGGCAGCGGCTACCAGGACCAGTTATCGAATTGGAGTTGGCAGTCCTCTTAATTGCACGCCTGCAAGCTCGGCAGCAAGAACTGTTTGACGATCAGCATCAGCGTGAGAGGCAACTTGCCGGTTTTGTCGATCGCACTCGCTGCCGCGTACCGCTGCTACGCGCGCTGTTGGTGGCCGATGCCCAACCCGAACATGCCGTGCGGTACGAACCGTTTGAGCAGCGTAGCAGTAAGCAGCGCGGCAAAGTCACCACCTCGCGATCCACTTCGCCGCTGCGGCCGTTGCTGCTGGAACCACGCCCGGTGGCGATCAATACGATTGGTCTGTCGCACGGGGCACCGGTGCAGTTTATCTGGCGCGGAGAACAGCACCGCACCGTGCGAAGTTGGGGACCAGAGCGGATTCAAACCGGTTGGTGGCGCGGGCGTTACATCCGCCGCGATTATTACCGCGTGGAAACGGCCAGCGGCATGTATTGGCTGTTTCGCTCGCAACAGCAGTGGTTTTTGCACGGGGTGTTTGACTGATAGTTTACGCGCAGGCAACTCACCTGTTCGACTTCCCCCCTCTCCACGCAACAAGCTGTGATTTCTCACTTGGCGCATTCGGGGAGAGGTGAAGCAATGAGGCCCGATCTTTGCAAGCGGGAGAGGTGAAACGTATACCGAGTAAGCACGGGGTGTTTGACTGATGCCTGAGCAACCAGAACCAAAACGAGCGCCGACCTCGGCGCGATCACTCGCTGCATCATCACTTGCTGCGGCAGAGGCTCCGCGCGCGGGGATCCCCTATGCCGAACTGCACTGCAAGACAAACTTCTCGCTCCTGGAAGGAGCCTCACACGCCGATGAACTGGTCGCTACGGCGCACCAGTTTGGCTATACGGCCTTGGCTGTGACCGACCGCAATACATTGGCCGGGGTAGTCCGTGCGCACGCTGCCGCCAAAGATGTTGGCTTGAAGCTATTGATCGGTGCGGAGATCACGCCACTCGATGCGCCGCCGGTGGTCCTTTTGGCAACCGACCGTGCGGCGTACGGGCGACTGTCGCGGCTGATCACGCGCGGTCGACAAGCGGCGGAGAAAGGGGAATGCCGGCTGACGCTGGCAGACATTGCCGAGTACTCCACCGGTTTGCTGGCCGGCAGCTATGACGGTCTGGCGCAGTATCGCGAGATCTTTGCCGATCGCTGCTACCGACTGGTTGGCCTGCATCATGTGGATGACGCGGCGATTCTGGAGCGTGCCGTTCAATCCGCACGTCAGGCAGGTGTACCGATTGCCGCCTGCGGTGATGTACTGTTTCACGAGCCGGGACGCCGCCCGTTGGCCGATGTGCTGACGGCGATTCGTGCCGGGTGTACAGTGGCCGACGCCAGCGAACTGTTGCCTCCGAATGCTGAGCGACATTTGAAATCCCCAGCACAGATCGCCGCACTGTTTGCCAAGTTGCCCGAGGCCATCCAGCGCACGATCGAGATCGCCGATCGCTGCAACTTTTCCCTGGATGAATTGCGGTATGAGTACCCGGAGGAATTGGCCCCTGCCGGGAGTACGCCGCTGGCACACTTGCAGCATCTGACTTGGGAAGGAGCAGTACAGCGCTATCCACACGGTATTCCACCCAAAGTGCATCAGTTGCTTGTCCATGAATTGTCGCTAATAGCTGAACTGCGCTACGAGGCCTATTTTCTCACCGTCTGGGATCTGGTGCGGTTTGCCAATTCGCAGCAGATACTGTGTCAGGGTCGCGGGTCGGCGGCGAACTCGGCGGTCTGTTATTGTCTGGGAGTGACCAGTGTCGATCCCGACCAGCAGGATGTACTCTTTGAGCGGTTCATCTCGCGCGAGCGAAATGAGGCCCCGGACATCGATGTCGATTTTGAACACGAACGGCGCGAAGAGGTGTTGCAGTACATCTACTCCAAGTATGGCCGCGAGCGTGCCGCGATGACGGCCGAGGTGATTTCGTACCGCCCGCGTTCGGCGGTGCGCGATGTCGGCAAGGCGCTCGGGCTATCGCTGGATCGTGTTGACGCCATTGCCAAACGGTTAGACCATTACAAAACCAGCAAGATCGACCGCCGTCTGCAAATGGCCGGGCTGGACCCCGACTCTGCCATCTGCGGTCAACTGCGCGAACTGGTGGAGCAGTTGCTCGGCTTTCCACGGCATCTTGGTCAGCATGTCGGCGGAATGGTCATTACGCAAGGCCCGCTGTGCGAGATGGTGCCGATCGAGAATGCCGCCATGCCCGACCGCACGGTGATCGAGTGGGACAAAGACGACCTGGATGAGCTGGGAATCTTGAAGGTCGACTGCCTGTCGCTCGGGATGCTGACGGCGATTCGGAAATGTTTTGCGCTCGTCCAGCAACATCATGGTCGTGAGCTGACTCTGGCCACCGTTCCGGCCGAAGATCCGGCAGTCTATGACATGATCTGCCGGGCCGACACGATTGGCGTGTTTCAGATCGAAAGCCGCGCGCAGATGAGCATGCTGCCACGGCTGAAGCCGCGCGAGTTTTACGACCTGGTGATTGAGGTGGCGATTGTGCGGCCCGGCCCGATCCAGGGAAACATGGTGCATCCTTATCTGCGTCGGCGCGCCTTGCAGGAAGAGGTGACTTATCCCAACGAAGCGATTCGCGAGGTACTGCACAAGACGCTCGGGGTGCCACTCTTTCAAGAGCAGGCGATGCGGCTGGCCGTGGTGGCGGCTGGGTTCACCCCTGGCGAGGCGGATCAATTGCGGCGTGCGATGGCCGCCTGGCGACGGCCGGGCGTCATTGAGATCTTTCGCGAGCGGCTGCTGGCCGGCATGCTCACAAACGGCCTGGACGCCGAATTTGCCGAGAGCGTTTTTCGTCAGATCAAGGGCTTTGGCGAGTACGGATTTCCGGAATCGCACGCGGCCAGCTTTGCGCGCCTGGCATATGTTTCCTCCTGGTTGAAGTGTCACTACGCGGCGGCGTTTTGCGTGGCGCTGATCAACAGTCAACCGATGGGTTTTTATGCGCCCGCGCAGCTCATTCGCAATGCACAGGAGCATGGGGTGGAGATCCGGCCCATCGATGTGAACCAGAGCGATTGGGATTGCACGCTAGAAAGAGGTGTGGAGGAAAGTGAGAATCCGACACACGCTATCCGCCTCGGTCTGCGGATGATCGATGGGCTAGGGGAATCCGCCGGTCGCGCGATTGAGGAGACGCGGCAGGCGGATGCGTTCACTACGATTGCGCAGTTCGGTCAGCGCACCAGATTGCACCCGGCGGCGATTCGCCGACTGGCCGAGGCAGACGCGTTTCGCTCACTGGCCCTTGATCGGAGACAGTCGTTATGGCAATCGCTGGGGGAACGGAAGCAGAACTTGCCGCTGTTTTCTGGCTGCGCTGCTGAGGTAGAACCGCTCGTCGCATTACCGGATATGACCGCGCAGGAACAGGTACTGGCCGACTATCAGACATCTGGCCTGTCGTTGCGCGCGCACCCGATTTCGTTTTTTCGCCAGCAGCTAACCGAGTTACGAGTTGTGCCGGCGGCGGCCCTGGCCGAGATTGCCAACGGCCGCTTTGTCCGAGTGGCCGGGCTGGTGTTAGTGCGGCAGCGCCCGAGCACGGCCAAGGGGATCACGTTTGTCACGCTGGAGGATGAAAGCGGCACGGCGAACCTGATTGTGCGCAGCGACGTTTGGGAACGGTACTACGAGGTCGCGCGGACGGCACCGGCGTTTATTGCGCATGGCCGCCTGCAAAAACAGGAGTCGATCATCCACGTGCTCGTGGCGAAGCTAGAAGCACTCGGTGGGCAGCTTAGCACGCTGGAGTCGCAGTCGCGTGACTTTCGGTGAGGGCGTTTACTCAGACGCAGGCATGCCTAAGGGATCTCAAAGTGGAGATTATTCTCGCCATCGACAATCTCGATCTCATGCTTACTATCGCCACTCCAATCGACTGGAATTCGCTCTGGCAACGGAAGCGGAACCCTCAGACCAATATTTTGCTTGGCCCCTAACTCGTAATCTCCCGAAGAAATCTGCACAATGTACTTCCCCACCGGCAATCCCTTCTTTCCTGGGATGGCAAACTTCCCATCCTCGATGGCAGAGCCGGAAGAAAGATGGCTACCGCCGGTCGGCCGGAAACTAATCTGGCCATGCTCAAGCGGTTTGCCTTTGAATGTGATGGTACCAGAAACGGGCATGCGACCAGACGGATTGCCACATCCACAGCAAATTACTAACGTGACAATCGCCAACAGGCTATTGCAATTTCGCGTCCACGGGCGTAGTACCATCGACTTCAATTCCCATTCACTAAACTTTATTGGACGGTCGGCAGGAAACGCTTGCTAGCAAAAGTACTTACTTGGACTGTGTGGACCGAGATAATGCCTGTTGCTCGAAAAGAGAAACTGAACGAATTAAAGCCGTACCAGGCAGCGTAGCTGGTCACTTTCTCAAGGAGAGCTGGACCAGGCAAGAATTCGACTCACCAGAATCGAGTATGGCACAGCCCGCAAGCCACAACCGCACAGCCAATACTACAATTTGAGATCCACTTCTTTACCTTTGGCGGTACTCAGCGCTCGCCAGACCATGTGTGCAATTTCGTCAGTGACAAAATGAGTTGAACTATCAAGCATCGAGACGGTCACACCACCAGGATGCCGACTGCGACTGGCGGAATACTCATACGAAATCGAATCTACACAAGGCGGATTGCTACCGTCATTATTGCAGTAATAGACATCGAGAATATTATCTGGCTCGAAAGCGTTGGGGGGCAAATAAGTGGTGAATCCAGACATGTTACCGAGCCAGGTCAACCCACGAATGTCTCGATTCGGAGACTTTGCCGATCTTCCCGCAATGCATTCACCGACTGCCATAGTATGGGAGAGGCCATCCGGAATCTGCCGAAGTGTGACTCCGGGGCTATTCTCCTGACCTGCTGTGTAGTATTTGAACGGAGAACCGAGATGCTTAAGAGAATTAATATTTCCGCACTTAATATTGGTATTTCCGAAATTGGCAAGGTAATTGTGCTGCGTGGCGATATCCTTTTGCTTCTCATCGGAAGGACACAACAGAGAGGGGATAAATGTGGTACGAATTGATTGCGTCTGATACTCTCCAGAGTAAGAAAACTTCCACATTTCGTTCTTGTTTATCTTTAGCGCCTCTTCATAGGTGATGTAATCCTCGTATAAACTTTGCTCTTCCAGAAAAGGAAGAATGACTACCTGCCAGCTTTCATAGAGGTAACGTGCGCCACGTGGATATTGCTTTTTGGCATCGTGGAAAGTGGCGAAAGCGAGTGCCAACTGGCGGGAATTATTCGCGCACTGCGTGCGGCGTGCGGCTTCGCGCGCTGCTTGAATGGCTGGGAGGAGGAGCGAGACTAGGATCCCGATA
>JAWXCH010000024.1:0-25788 GCA_034440595.1 Planctomycetota bacterium
GACGCCCCTGCAAGGGATGAATTTGGTCGCCCACAACGGGGGCATCTATCGAATTGGTGGAATGGCCCCGATCAATGCCAAAGGCAAGGAAACCGATAATCACTCGGTCAAGAGTTGTGCCCGTTACGATGTGGCGACCAAGAAATGGGAACCACTGCCGGATCTGAATGTCCCACGATCATCGCACGATGTGGTTGTGTTGAATGACAAGCTGATCGTGATTGGTGGCTGGAACATGGAAGGGGCCGAAAAGGGGGATACCTGGCTGGATACGATGGAAGTCCTGGATTTGAAGGAGAAGAACCCAGCCTGGAAGACGACCGAACAACCTTTCCGACGACGTGCCTTGATCGCAGTCGCACGAGGGAATCAGGTCTACGTCATTGGTGGTTTTGATGAAGACGACAACCCACGAAAACTCGTGGACGTGCTCGACATCAAGACAAATCAGTGGTCCAAAGGCCCGCAATTACCAGGGAGTCCAATGAATGGTTTTGCCCCTGCTGCCTGTGTGCATGACGGTGACGTATACGTCAGCGTGTTTGACGGATCGCTGCACCGCCTGAACGCCGCTGGTGATGCTTGGGATCTGGTGGCAAACGCCACGCCGCGAATTGTGCATCGTCTGGCACCGATCGGATCCAAGGTATTGATGATTGGTGGTGCTTCGTTCACCGGAAACCTCGATTCGATCGAAGGGGTCACGGTATCGCCCAAGAAGGTCTTGCCAAAGCCCGATTCCCCCAAGGCTGCTGCACCAAAATCCGATAAGAGCGATGGGCATCCTGCGGAGGCCAAAGCACCGGTACCCAAAAGTGCCGTCAGCAAGCAGTAGCCTACGGTTAATGAATGGCCGCCAAGGCCGGATCCAGATTGATTTCGTACAAAACTAAGCTTACAATCAGTTAAGATTGAGAATCAGTCTCACTCACGGCGATCCCCAATATGCCCGACCTATTGCCACTTCATTATCTGCATGCTGGCCATACGGCCGAGGTCGTGCAAATTATCGGCTCCCCCGATCAGGTGCAACGTGTCCACGAAATGGGCCTACTCCGCGGCACCCACGTCAAGATGATCCAGGGCGGCACCCCATGCATTATCCGCACTGAGGGTCAGACGCTCTGCATTCGCGGCACGGAACTGCTGCGTGTGATGGTGCGACATGTCATTTCGCAACCAGGAGCCGTGGCGTGACCAATCTGGCCGAACTGGCGATTGGACAGAATGCACATGTCCAAAAGATTGACGGTGCCGACGACATCAGCCTGCGATTATTGGAGATGGGCCTGACTCCAGGAACGGCCGTTTCAGTGCTTGGTGCCGCTCCGCTGGGTGACCCCATCGAACTTGCGGTGCGCGGTTATCGGCTGAGCATCCGCAAGTCCGAAGCGGCCCGAATTATGGTCACCGTCGTATGATCGTCGTTTGGCCGATGCTGCAAAACATTCTCCCTGACTATTTCTGAAACCAGCCGATCATGCATCTCTCGGCGGAAAAATCCAGCCTGCCAGTCGCCAGTATTTCAGTGGCGCTGATCGGCAATCCGAACACTGGCAAGTCGACGCTGTTTAGCGCCCTGGCCGGAGTACGCCAGCGGACGGGCAACTACCCTGGTGTTACTGTCGAGAAGAAAATTGGCCATACCGACTTGCACGGCCAGTCATTCACGCTCATCGATCTGCCCGGCACGTACAGTCTGGCTCCGCGTTCGCTGGACGAGATGGTTACGGTGGATGTGCTACTTGGCCGCAGGTCCGACACCGCGCCCCCTGATGTGGTGCTGTGTATTGTCGATGCCAGCAACTTGGAACGAAACTTGTATCTGGTCAGCCAGGTGCTTTCGCTCGGACTGCCAACCGTGCTGGCTTTGAACATGGTCGATGTCGCGCGCGACCGCGGCTTGAAGATCGATCGGGCACTATTGGAACAGCGGCTGGGAGTGCCGGTGATCGAGGTACAGGCCAATGCCAAGCGCGGCCTGACCGAACTGAAGACGGCGCTCATCGCCGCGGCGCACCCCGATCGGCGGCAGAGGCGTAGCGATTACCCAAGCCCGTTGCCGGCGGAATTTCAGGCGGAATTGAGCGAGCTGGCTCCTTTCATGGTAGACCGAAATGGTGCCCCCTGGCCACGTTTTCTGGCCGAGCGTCTGCTACTAGATACCGCGGGCTATCTGGAGGAAGAGCTGGCACAAAGCGCGGGGGAAGAACTGCGTGCGAAGCTGTCTGCTGCACGCGAACGTCTCGCCAGCGGTGGCTTGCCCGTTCCTGCGGTCGAGGCAATGTCGCGATATGAATGGATTGCACGCATGCTCGGCGGCGTGGTGCAGCGGCCAACGGTAGCGCAAGTCGGTTGGACCGACCGCATTGATCGCGTACTGACGCACAAGCTCTGGGGGACACTGATCTTTGCGGGCATGATGTTGTTGATGTTCTCGGCGATCTTCCGCTTCGCACCGATCTTTATGGATGGCATCGAAGCGGTGGTCGAAAGTGTCAAGGTCGCAGTGGGAAACGCGATGCCGGATGGCGCGCTACGCAGCATGCTGGTCGACGGCGTGATTGCCGGTGTCGGTGGCGTAGTTGTATTTCTGCCGCAGATTCTGATCTTGTTTGCCTTCATCGCGGTGCTGGAAGACTGCGGCTACATGGCGCGCGCCGCCTACCTGATGGACAAACTGATGGTCCGCGTCGGCCTGAGTGGTAAGTCATTCATTCCGCTGCTTTCGTCATTTGCCTGTGCCATACCGGGCGTCATGGCGACTCGTGTCATCGAGAATCGTCGCGATCGGTTTACGACGATCCTGGTGGCACCGCTGATGAGCTGTTCTGCACGGCTGCCGGTGTACGCCTTGTTGATCGGGGCATTTATTCCTGCGGAGTCCTATCTTGGCGGGCTGGTCGATCTACAAGGACTGACCATGTTCAGCATGTATCTCATTGGCATACTGACGGCAGTAGTGGTTGCATTGCTGCTTAAGAAAACTGTCCTGCGCGGAGCCACTCCTCCGTTTGTCATGGAGTTGCCCCCTTACAAAATTCCAGCGATTCGCGGGGTGCTGTTTCGCATGGCCGACCGCGGCTGGGCATTCATTCAGCGTGCCGGTACGTTGATCTTTGCCGTATCGCTGATTATCTGGGCGTTATTGTATTTCCCGCGAAATCCTGACGCCGTCGAAGCGTCGCTGGTGGTGCAGCAGCGCACGCTGGAATCCGAACTAAGCCAACTCCCGGCCACCGATCCTCGCGCCGGTGAACTGCGTGCCGATCTGGCGGCGTTTTCGCAGCCCGAGGAGCGCGAAAAGCTGTATCAGGGTGCCGAGCAGCGGCAAAGCTACCTGGGCCGGATGGGACACTCCATTGAGCCAGTGGTTCGGCCGCTCGGATGGGACTGGCGGATCGGATGTGCGGTGATTGCGTCATTTCCAGCACGAGAAGTCGTGCTCGGTACGCTCGGGGTCATTTACAATATGGGAGATGCCGATCTTGGGGAGGAAGAGAACAGCACGCAACTGCAACAGCAATTGACGCGAGCAACCTGGGATGAGACGGGCGAGCCGGTGTATAATATTCCGGTGGCGCTGTCGATCATGGTGTTCTTTGCACTCTGTGCGCAGTGTGCAGCCACTTTGGCCATTATCAAGCGCGAGACGAACAGTTGGCGCTGGCCAATTTTCACGTTTGTGTACATGACTACGTTGGCATACGTCGCGGCGCTGGTGACGTATCAGGTTGGAATGCTGTTGTAGCAGATCGTGATAAAATGTTGTGTGCCACTGGCTCTGCCAGTGTGAGTAACGCAACAGTTTGGATTTATGCTTTATGCACTGGGCTTTGCTAACGAGACGAAGCACTGGCAGAGCCAGTGGCACACGTAACTTGATTGCAATTGATTATGCCTGACTGGCAAACCACTATCGCACTGACCTGTGTCGCGCTCGCCGCTGGCAATATCGCCTGGCGCGCTTGGCGAACGTTGATGGCTCCGCAGTCCGCCGGATGTGGCTCTGGTTGTGCCTCGTGTCCGACGAAGAAACCAAACGCGGCAATGTCCAGCCAGCCGTTTGTCGCGCTGGAATCGCTGCGAAAATCGCGCCAGACAGATGAGGCTTAGAGACGCGAGTTATCGCGAGCGGCGTCGCAGAATGTTTTCGTTGCGAAAACTGGCTTGCGGGCGAATGACTTCGCTCACCGGAGTTCGCGCTTCAGGGGGGAGAATGACAGGATCGACGGGCGGTTCGCTGGTCTCGCTAAGAACGCCGTCTTCGCTCCGCGCAGTCTTTCTCGGCTCGCCAAGTTCTGGCTGAGTGATCTTCGTATCGTCCGGAGCGGATTCTTCTTCGGTTGGCTGAATGGTGGCCTGAACAGGAACTGCCGGAAGCTTACTGCCGCGATCAGTCTCAACTATGATCTTCCCTTGCACTCGACCAGTCGACTGATCGGCAACAAAGGTCACTGGGACAAAATAGCGGGACTTGGGCGCTGCATCTGCCAACGGCACCTTGAAACTGAACCGTGGATCTTCGCAGTAAATGCGAGTAATCTTAAAAGGATTCTTGCTCGATATCGCCAACGTCTGAACTTTCGATTCGCCGGCTGTGATCGTGCCAAAATTCAAGAGCCGCGAGATCGAGATGTCCGGTTCAACGCGGCCTTCCACGGCAATCGGAAACAGTCGTGCGTTTGGATCGTTCGTCTCCAGCAGCAACTGGTCGTTCAAATAACCAGGTGGCGCGGTTGCCAAAAGCCGCACGTTCAAGTCATAGATAACCTGTGAGCCGTTGCGACTCCGTTCCACAACTTCCACTTCATATTGCTCATTCGCACAGCGAACGTCGGTGATTTTCCAGTCGGAGCGACTGTTGCGTATGACGGTGATCTTCTTTTCGACTTCCTTGCCTTGCTGGACATTGCCAATCTCGACCGACGGTGGCTGAACCAAGATGTCGCTGCGAATATTTCCCTGCACGTGCAGTTGCACTTCGGCGTAGTACGGCTTGTCAAATGTGACTGTCACCGTGGCAGATCGATAACCGGTAAAGGTGTCCGTGTTGAACTTCGCGATAATGTCGGATGTTTCGTAAGTTTTCAGGTCGCGTTTTTCCACCGTTGGTGTGGTGCATCCGCAACTCGATCGGACGGAGGCAACATGTACATCTTCGTTGTAGATGTTCTTGAACTGAAAGCGGAACTCGCTCTTACTGCCGCGCGCAACGGTGCCAAAATCGTGCGATGTCGTGGTGAACATCTTTTTGGCCCATTCCTGTGCTGTCGCCGGGGTCGACAAGAAGAATGCCAGAATCGTGATCGGCAGTAGGTAGCTACGCACGAAAGTACTCCGCAGGAACAACTACAATGGCCGCTGGAAACCTCGATACCAAATGCAGGCAAGCTATCGCAGTTTTTATGCCTTTTGCTCCACAGTCCAAGCTACAGGAATTGCAACTGAACTGGCGCAACTCTATGTGGATAAATAGGATATGTCAACCACTGTTGCGCTATTTGCCTGAGTACACATAGTAGTTTTCGGCCAGCGGAGTTTATCCGGTCCAAACATTCTTCCTACCCAGGAAAACCGTGCATCTTTGGCTTTTTAATCCAGTACGGCATTTGGTGCAAAATCGCTACAATACGATAAATTATTCGCATAGGCAGGAAGAATGGGTAGACTGGGAGTCAGCTCTCCCGCCAGATTTTTAATTCAGCACTGCAAAATCAATGAGGTTTGCCCCATCCTCAGGAGGCGAATTGCAGACGGCAAGCCGAAAAGAGCCTGCGCAGACTGCGCAAGGCAGGCGGGAGACAGCAGCGATGCTGTTTTTTACTTTGCGGCAGGGTCTTTGATTGTCCGAACCAGGCGAATCGCGTCTCCACCTGGGTGGTAAACACGCACCGAACCGGCAACCACATCATCCCAGTGAAACAGCTCTTTCTTGAACTGGCTAGTGGATAGCAACTTCGCCTGGTCAAAGTAATGCGGCGAGCGAGGATCTCCTGATTGACCAAAATGCAGTACGGTGGCGCCTTCGACGCGGTCGCCGAACTCGAACACGCCCATGTAGGTAGCCCCCACCAGCCCGTAATGGTTCTTCAGACTCTTGAAGAATGGAATATTGACCGGTGGCGAGTAGTACTGCGTCAGAATAATACCTAACTGTCCCGGCGCGCCAAGGCACGGCAAACTAGGCAGATTGTCATTGAATGGGAGATCCATTAGATCCGCAGTCTGGGGGCTGCGCTGTGCACGATAGAACGATCCCCAGGCTACTTTCCAGTCGCCGTGCTGAGATTGCAGTTGCGCCGCAGCAGCAACTAAGCCGCGAAATTGTTCATCGATACTGGCCGCATACGAAGTTTTCATCCGCTCGCTAGGGTACTCGCTTTCGTGCATCATCTCGTACCAGGCGGTGCAGAGCGTCGCCTGAGTCGATTCGGCGGTCACGCGGCAATCCCATTCCAGCAAGTGGCTCAAGAGCGGTTCGACTTGACTGGCCAGTGCTGGTTGGTCGACCTTCAGTTGCTTGAGTTTTGCGGCATACTTGGGCAGTTCGTGTTCGGCCCAGTAGAGTTTGGTGTCGTAGGCGGCAACCTTAAGGTCATCCAGCGTGATGTCGTGCATCGCGCCCAGCATTTGCCGTGACATTTTTGCGCGGCGTTTGTCGTCTTGCGCATCTTCCACCATGTAGTTTGGATAATTGGCCGGATCCGGATTGTCGCCATCCGTAGTGGTGAATGGGCTGGAATTGCAATTCTGCACATACCCCGAGCGAGGATTCAGCACCTGTGGCAACTCAGCCAAGGCATGCATCCCCTGCCATTCCGTTTTCGGATTGCTGCCGTCAACCGGCTTGCTCCAATTAAAGGACGGGTCGCGCTTGGGCACCGCACCGTTATACAGATAATAAATGTTCTTCTGGCGGTCGGCATAAACCGAGTTCATAAACGGAAACTGGTTGATTGCCATCGCTGCGCGGTACTCGTCGATATTGGTCGCCTTGACGGTTTTCAGCGCCTGCCGCAGCAGCGACAATTCTGCCAAATTTGCAAGCTGTGCCGACAAATAGTGCTGTTCGTCCTGTTTTCCGACAATCGGCCCATGATGCGTCTTCCGGAACTTGAACGAGCGCATTTCGATAGTTTTGCCACTCTTCACGCCGATCGTTTCAGTCCACTGCTCCGCCATCCGATAGCCGTCTCCATATCGATAGGCCAGCGGTCGTGCAGGATCATCAAACTTCTCGCGCCAGACATCGGCGATGTCTGGTTCGTTGGTCGTCATGGCCCAGCCGAGATGCTCGTTGTGCCCGAGCGTTGGCAGCGGATTGCCAAAAAATGTTGCGCCTGAGAAGTTGATCCCTTCCTTACTGCGCAAATGAACTTCGTACATCTGGCCAAAGCCAAACCACGGCTGGTGAGGATTGATAAACAGCATCGCGTTGCCGGACTTCGTTCGGCTCGGGCCGATGGCCCAGGCGTTGGAGCCGGCAGTGGTCCAGATATGCTGGTTGGACCGTGGCAGATAGTTGTTGTGCAGTCGCGTGTAACGAAAGCAAAGCTCCAGCATCACATGGCGCGCGAAGGCCATGACGTGCCACGGCTCAAATCGCTTGATCAAGCGCGGTTTGACCTGCGGGTTCTTTTCCAGGTAGTAGTTCAGGCCGGCGACGAAAGCTTCGTACAACTGTTTTTCACTGGCGTCCAGTTTGGCATAGTCACGCTGCGATCGGGATACAATCTCGAACGAACGATTCAACAGGTCCGAATTCAAACCCTTGGGACCGTGAACTTCGCTATACCGTCCTAATGCCAGGATGTAGGTGTCTTCCACCTGCCAGAAAAAATCCTCGGCCTGTGCATAAGCAAATCCAAATAGCACTGCCGCATCGGTCGGAGCGTCGATATGTGGCACCCCGTAAGAATCGCGATAGATGACAACCGACTTGGCCATCTCCTCAGCGTCGATCGGAAATACCCCGGCAGCGGGAATGTCGACCTGGCTCGATGCCGCTGGAATCGCTGGTATATCAGTCGGCGTCGCAAGCACAGCCGGCGCACCGCCAATTGCCGAAATCGCTGGGGCCTGAGCAATGGTGGCGGTCGATTTATCGGTGCTCGCTCCTGGTGATGCGGGCTGCAAGGCGACCGGAGCCGGATCTGCCGCCACGCTGACGCTTACCGAGAAGCAATCAACGGCGAATACAACAATGGCCAAAGCAATCGCTGCCAGGCATTGGGCCGATTTCGAGCCACCGTGGTCCGCTCGTAGCGATTCACATTTCAGGCGAGAATACTTCATCTGGTCTGTTCCTGTAGGTCCTGGCAAGTTTCTCTTGCCAAGAGACTGATAGCTGCACATTCTGGACCTTATTGGTGTCAGCCGCCAGCCAATTCTTGGCCCTGACCATCTCTGTCAAAGTCTTTTTGTTTCCGCAAGATGATATTCAGTAGGCAGTTATGTTACTGGAGTCATCTGCGAAAACCGCTTCGCTGTATGGCTGAAAAGCGGCATGATCTAACAATTTCGCCAGAATCGTACCCATGCCCGGCCAGAGTGGCAACAGCGATTACCATGCAATTTGAGCAAAGTTCGCCCAAACAGCAAGCCCTACCTATTCTACGCATTGCCCCGTATTAAGTGTGAACTCTTTTGTGGGTCTTACCAAAGGCGCGAAATCACGTGTCGGCTCAATTGTCCAGGTCGCTCAAATCACTTCAATTCCACAAAAACGGTGCTTTTTACTAATGAACCGCTAGTCGCTTTCAGTTCAATTGACACCAGCGGCATGCCTTTCTAGTATTCCAACGTCCAAGACTTTTCGATGCATCGCTGTTCAGCGGATCGCTTTCCGAGTGATTTCTGGCTGAGCAATTCCACAACCGTCCCAGTTGAAGTCTCCGAGTG
Source organism: Planctomycetota bacterium (assembly GCA_034440595.1). Lineage (GTDB taxonomy): Bacteria > Planctomycetota > Planctomycetia > Pirellulales > JALHPA01 > JAWXCH01. The sequence goes on from JAWXCH010000024.1 coordinate 8,905, forward strand.
AAGAGGCTGCCGAGCGGAAAACGCGGCAGGCGAACTGTGTCCCGTCGCGTAAAAATCTTGCTCGGCCTCTTGATCAGCGTGGTCACATTGCTCTGCGTGGCAGGGATCTGTCTGTTTGTTGCCGTGCGACATGTCCCGGAGTTCTACAGTCAGGCACTTTCTCAGAAGCCGGTGGAACTGACGCAAGGGAGCGATCAGTTGATACGGCGCGCCGCCACATTGTCAAACGACTTGGACAAGTCCGGGGATTGGCAAGCGATTTTCAGCGACGCCGAGATCAATGGCTGGCTGGCCGTCGACCTTCCCAAGAACCACCCTCACCTACTGCCGCCAGAGTTTGTGGACCCTCGCGTGTGCATTAAGAAGGATGGCATTCTGATTGCTGCGCGGTTGGAATCGGGCGTCAACGCCGTCGTTTCGCTTGAATTCGATCTGAAGTTGAACAAAAACAACGAAATCGCGGTGCGGATTCGCAAGGCACGGTTTGGAGATATACCCTGGGGACTGAGCTCCGTGGTCGATTCAATCGTAGAAGGCTCGCGCGAAGCAGGAATCAAAGTTCGCCAATCGCAAATCGATGACGATCCGCTGTTGGAGTTTTCGCTAGCCTCGTTAACCGATCCCGACGAGAAAGAAATGCGGGTAGAAAAATTAGAGCTGCGCAACGGCGAGGTCTTTGTCGCCGGCAAGACGTTTGAACCTGCCATTCAGCAAGCCCGTAAACCGACCACTGGCACCCTCAAGGGCCGCCTGGCTATTCCGCGCTAAGCACAAATGTCCAGTTGGTCGAATCCGCGTAGCGAGTTAGTCGTGCGATCCCTCGGCACTGAGTTCCCATTAGCCGCAGCGTTATTTCGGCTTCTGAGGCACTGAGCAGTTCGTACTCTCCACAATCGAATCGGCGTACGTTACCACGATTCTGCGAGATCGGCCCTTCGTACTCCAAATACGCTAGGCGGTGTGCGGGTAACTCGATTGCTGCAATTGGCGTATCGCTGGTTAACGGTGCCGCCAATTCCCAAGTCCGTAGCGAGTCCGCATCCTCCAGCATGAAGTCCCAATGGACACCCGGCTTGTAGTCTGGTGTGCCCGTATGCTCAAGGACGACAAATCGCGGCATAGAGTATTCGTCCCGGAAGATATGTCAGGTGGCGAGTTTTCTGCATTGCAATCGTGTCTGCATGAAAGCAATTTTTAATAGATCGTCACCGGCCCTTGTGCGTCAAACGGACGAGTTGTGTTCTGGCTACTGGCTGACGCAGTTACATTCGCAGCTCCGGCCTGAACCGCCTTAACGGTTAGTTCAAATGGAAGTGAATTGCCTGGCCCCAGTTCGGCAATCGGCTCAAAGGTAATTGTCCTGCCATCCGCCGAAACGCTGTGTCTTGTCGGTGCACGGACCCCTTGCGGTTGAAGCTGCATTTGCGGCGGCAGTTGAACTCGGATCGCGACTTGTCGGTCTGCTTGTGTTCCGTCGTTGCGAACCGTAATCAAATACTTGAAATCATTGCCAACCGAGACCGGGTTACGCAGGCTATTCACAATCAAGCTGAGCTTAACGCCGCTGGCCGCCTCGAGAGGGTTCACCGGCACGACCTTCAAGCAGTTCTCGCGGACCTCGGAAAGCGTTGCTCCGTCACTGACCGAAGTGCGGCTACAGGTTTTTTCCGTCGCGGCCGTGGCCTTGTACTTCACCCTGAACTGCAACCTGGCACCGGGGGCGAATGGCTCGTTGATTTCCCATATGATGGCACGCGCGTTAAGTGGCTTTGGCTCGGGTGCCGCCGCGATCGGAGTTAGGCCTTCTTGGCAATCGTCGATGACTTGGAGCTTGGGGATTGTCACGTCGCCCGTATTCTCGATCTCGATGGAAAATTCCGCGTCCTGGCCGACCGACATCTGCTGAGGCCCAAGCTTCTTCACCGTAACTTGTGCTTTTCGCGTAACAGGGGCCGCCGTGGCGTTCAGACAGGCTTCCTTCTTTTCCAGAATGCCGTCGGCATTGCTAATTTCCACAGTGTGACACAATCGGCCGGGCGCGACCACGGTCAAGGGAATGGCCAGTGATTGCGATGTGCCAGGAGGGATATCCACCCACTGTCGACGGATCACCCTGGTCCCCCGATCGTCTCCCTTGTGGTCAAAGCCGGCGTCGAAACGGTCGACAATTATTAGGTTGCTCGCAGTTTGCCCACCGCGGTTGGTGGCAGTTACCACGAATTTTGCCACCGATCCAACAACCTCCTCGGTCGGGCCAGTCAACGTCACTTCTAACCGAGCCGGTGGTGCCTGTGGAACGGTTGCATTTGGTGTAGTCGGAGGCGGCGTATTTGTGCCAGGAATTGGCGTGATGGGCGGATTGGTCAGTGTCGGTGCGCCAGCCGCAGGCCCGATTGGCACCGGGCTGGGCACCACACCGACTCCCGCAGCGGTCCCGCTCCAGTTCACCTGCACCATTACGCTGCCGAGAACGAGCGGCTCGGTTGTGCCCGGCAATAGACCGGCTGGTCGAATTAGTTGCACGCGGACATCGGTGATACCGGCCACTGGCGCAACCTGTACCAGAGACGCTGTAGCTTGACCATCGGGACCGGTCGTCAACTCAGCGCCACCTTCGCGCGCCGGGCCAAATGCGGCGGCCAGGCCAGAGACGACTTCGTACCGAACCAAATAGCCAGCGACCGGTGCGCCGGTCGTTTGACGCATGACAGTCGTTGTCAGCGTATAGCTCCCGCCAACGGGGGCTACGCCAGAGAGCGGTGATGTCCAGCGCGCGTCGACCCAGTGGATGACGCCCTGTTGGCGATTTCCTTGCAGGCCTGTAATCTCTGGCGCAAACGCAGTTACGAAACTGTCCCCTTCCACCGGGGACGAAAGCGTGATCCAAGCCTGCCCCGGCAGGATCGAAACATCGTCCGCCGGATCGATCGTTCCGCGCGTGATCACTCGCGCGATTGCCTGCGTCTCACTGACAGCGTAGTTATTACTGATCTTTTGTGGGCTAGGTGAAAACGGTCGCAGGAACCCTGGCCGGTCGCTTTCTCCGACAGCCAAGAACTGTCCCACGCTGCCCGGTGAAAGCATCCATTCGACACGTTCGTAAGGGAGCATTGGTCGATTGTCACCGTGCACCCCGGCAACGACCAGAATTTCGGCACCAAGCGGTGCAACCAGTCGAGCAGGTGTCAGTGTCAGGCCAGGTTGTGCGACGGCCGTCACAGCAACGCCTGGCGCACCTAACACAGGAGTCGCTTGAGCAGGAGCTTGATCCCAGGTCAGAACGCTTCGCCCGCTGGGATCGATTCGCGGTATCGAACTGCATCCGACCGCGCAGCACAAAACCGTCAGGTAAACAAACAGCATCATGCTGATGTTCGGACGGAGTTTCATGAGCGGGAGTATATGAGTGTGTAGGGTATTGTGTGCCACTGGCTCTGCCAGTGCGAATCTCACACTAACCCGACGCGCAAGCGAGGAATTTCGTCAAACGTGCTGCGCCTCGCTGGCGCATCGGGTTGGTATATTTGGCATCTGAATCTTTGTGTATTTCGATCCGCACTCTACTTCTGCTACGGCACCGGGACGGTCTAATGTAGTAGGCACGGTCGGGCGTGCCGTTAAACTGCGCTCGAGTGCAGTCTGCACTGCAGCACGCTGAAATATTTAATTAGCCACTATGAGGACAACTCAACCTTGTTCAATCGCGTCAACACGCCATCTGCTACGGCACCGGGACGGTGCCTGCTACATCGGGTTGCGTAACTTTGGTAAGACTTGACGGCCATGCTTAAACGTAGCATGCGTTTTGGCATCATGTAGATTTAATGCAGCGTACACGTTGCCGAAAAGCAACATTGCCCCCTACATGTGTTAGCGCAACCGCTATGATCGGTCTGACTTGCAGTACCCGCGTTTCGCGCGCCGCTACTTCCTGCTGACCTCTGCACTTAACTTCGCCACCGCTTCGCCAAATTCCTTGCGCCTGGCGGCGAACTCGGAGACACTCTTCGTGCCACTACCTTGCACGTAGTCCAGTACGATTCGCTCCGCTTTCACAAACTCCACGGCGACTTCGGGGATCTCATCGGCGATCGCCTGCGGAATTCGCGTCACGCCGTTGATGTCTCCATGCAGTAGTTCGCCTGTCTCCACGGTCAGCCCACCGACATGGACCGGCAGGCCGATATGCAGAATATGACAATAGGCGTGTGAACAGTTGGTCCCGCCGGTAAAGATCGGGTAATTCAGTGCCCGTACCTGATCGATGTCGCGACCGGTTCCTGAGGTAATCAGGCCGACGGAGCCAAATGCCTTGTAGGTACTGCACATCACTTCGCCAAAGGTCGCGGCAATGCTCGGGCTGTCCAGATCCTGAAACACCACCACCGCCGGGCCAGGCAATTCCGCGAACTGCTCCAGTTGTCGATCCAGGCTGCCGTAAGCATTGCCTCCTACTGGAGGCGCATCACTCCGGAATGCTGCCGTGGCGGCATAACCGACCATTGGCGGAAACTCGCCAAACTCGCAGCGAACCCGCTGGTCCATGTACCCACGATTGCGCGGGACCACATTGAACAGCTCAATCACGTTGCAAATGGTTGGCGTGTCAAACTTGGCTAGCTTGAGCAGCGTTTCTTGCATGATCGGGATGCGAATGGAAGTCATGAGTCTGAGAGGTTCTAGGGGAATTCGTTTGGTTAATGAGATCGATGCTGCGCCGCACCCCTGTCATTCCCGCGCACGCGGGAATCCAGTGAATTGCAATTGACGGATTGACTCATAGAATCGACTCATACAGATCATCCCAGTTTGGATTCATTCCTTCGATCAGTTGTAACTTCCACGCACGGTTCCATTTCTTCAATTGCTTTTCTCGAACGATCGCGTTCTCCATGCTCTCGTGTTGCTCGTAGAAGACAAGCATATGAACACCGTACTCCTTTGTGAATGATTTAACGGCGTCGTTCTTGTGCTGCCAAACTCGTTCGGCCAGGTTGCTCGTCACACCGATGTAAAGTGTGCCGTTGCGTTGGCTGGCGAGGATATAGACAGCGGGTTGTTTCATGTTACGTGCTGGATTCCCGCATTCGCGGGAATAACGAACGGCGACGCGGGGAAAGCAAAGGTTACTGGATTCCCGCGTACGCGGGAATGACGCGAGGGAGCCGATCATTCCAAAATTGCTTATCCAAACCCCTTTCAGCATTACGTTTCCGGCACTCCGCGGCTGCCGCTTTACCCCTTTACGTTCTGTCCACGGATCGGGATAATACAGCTTGGGCCAGTTTGCGAATTTCCCCGGTGGAGTTTGCGCAATTAGGCCAAACCACAGACAGGCGGTAGGGCAGCGTTCGTGTAAAATGTTTTGGCATTTGAGTTTAGCGATGGAAGTAAGACGGGCAATCACGTATAGCGTTCATTCGAGACAGAGTACCATGTCGTCTACCTAACGACATGCCGGATATAGAGTTGTCGGTGATAGAGAACAACATTTGTAAGGGATACACGGCCTATGGCTCGCGGCAAAACCCATGACGTAGTGCAAGACGACTCCGAACTGAGCGACGTAGCAGAAGGCGCAAACGGCCAGCACGGTAGCGAAGATGGTCACGCCGTTGACCCGGATCAGGGGGACGCACAGGTCGAGATCTCCGGCGAGGAAGCTGCCGACGAAGCGCAGCAGGATCTGGCCATGCACGAGCAAAGTGAAGGCTCGATCGACGAAGTTTCGGCCGCTGCCGCCAATGACTCGGTAGCAATGGTCGAAGACACCGATCCCGAGGAGACCGAAGAGTGGCTCGAGGCGTTGCAGGATGTGCTGCGCGTCAAAGGTCGCGATCGAGTGAAGTATCTGCTGTCGCTGCTGGAGGAGAAGGCCTACATGGCGGGGGTCGAAATTCCGTTTTCGGCCACTACTCCGTATGTCAACTCGATTCCAACGGATAAGCAGCCGCGCTACCCGGGCAATCGCGAGATCGAGCGCCGCATTAAGAGCATCATCCGCTGGAATGCGATGGCGATGGTCGTGCGTGCCAATCGTGAAGATGGCAGTGTTGGCGGACACATCTCCACCTTCGCCAGTGCGGCCACACTATATGAAGTGGCATTCAATCACTTCTTCCGAGGTCGTGGCGATGATTTCTCTGGCGATCAGATTTACTTTCAAGGTCACGCCTCACCGGGCATGTACTCGCGTGCATTCCTTGAAGGTCGCCTGAGCGAGCGGAACTTGATCAATTTCCGTCGCGAGATGCGCGAAGGGGGCGGACTTTCCAGTTATCCGCACCCGTGGCTGATGCCGACCTTTTGGGAATACCCAACCGTCTCGATGGGCCTTGGGCCGATCATGGCGATCTATCAGGCACGCTTTAATAAGTACCTGCAGGATCGCGGCATTAAGGACACCAGTGGCCAGCACGTCTGGGCATTCCTCGGCGACGGCGAATGCGACGAGCCGGAAACACTGGGAGCAATCACGCTTGCTTCGCGCGAAGGTCTGGACAACCTCATCTTTGTTATCAATTGCAACTTGCAGCGACTGGATGGCCCGGTTCGCGGCAACGGCAAGATCATTCAAGAATTGGAAGGTGCGTTTCGCGGTGCCGGCTGGAACGTGATCAAGGTGATCTGGGGAGACCAGTGGGACGCATTGCTCGAGAAGGACGACGATGGCCTGCTGGCGAAGCGCATGGCAGAAGTCGTTGACGGCGAATATCAAAAGTACGTCGTCATGCCAGGGGATTACATCCGCGAGCACTTCTTTGGCAAATACCCTGAATTGCACGAGATGGTGAGCCACCTTTCCGACGAGAAGTTGAAGAAGCTCAATCGCGGTGGCCACGATCCAGAGAAAGTTTATGCCGCCTATAAGGCCGCTGTGGAATCCAACGGCCGGCCAACGGTGATCCTGGCCAAGACCATCAAGGGTTACGGGCTGGGCGAGGCTGGTGAAGGTCGCAACATGACCCACCAGAAGAAGAAGTACAACGAACAAGAACTGCGCGAATTCCGCACCCGGTTTAGCATTCCGATCTCGGATGAAGATGTCGCGCAGACGCCGTTTTACAAGCCGCCAGAGGATTCGGTCGAGATGAAGTACCTGCGCGAGCGCCGCGAGGCACTGGGTGGTGCGGTACCGTCGCGACCGGAAAATCTCCCCACTTTGCAAACGCCAAAGCTGGATGAATATCGATCCTTCATTGAGAAGTTCACTGGCAAAGAGAACGCCTCCACGATGGGTGTCGTGCGCCTGATGCGCGAGTTGATGAAAGATAAGAATATCGGCAAGTTCATCGTGCCGATTGTCCCCGATGAATCCCGTACGTTTGGTATGGACTCGCTGTTCCGTGAAGTCGGCATCTACGCACACTCTGGCCAGTTGTACGAACCGGTCGATAGCGATCAGATCGCTTACTATCGCGAAGCAAAAGATGGTCAGATTCTGGAAGAAGGAATCACCGAGGCCGGATCGATGGCTTCGTTCATTGCCGCCGGCACGAGCTACTCGGCGCACGGCGTGCCGATGATTCCGATGTTCATTTACTACTCGATGTTCGGCTTCCAGCGGATCGGTGACCTGATCTGGTGTGCGCTGGATGCCCGTGCTCGCGGGTTCATGTTTGGCGGGACCGCCGGTCGAACCACGCTGGCCGGCGAAGGTCTTCAACATCAGGATGGCAACAGCCATCTATTTGCGATTGCTTACCCGAATGTTCGCGCCTATGACCCGGCCTTTGTGTATGAGTCGACCGTGATCATCCTGGACGGCATGCACAAGATGTATGAGCTAGGTGAGGACGCGATCTACTACCTGACGATCTGCAATGAAGAATACTCCATGCCGGCCATGCCGCCGGGGGTCGAGGAAGGGATCGTTCGCGGCATTTACAAGCTGAGCGACTTGGAAGTGGGCGATGGTTCGTTGAAGGCACAGTTGTTTGGTAGTGGTGCCATCCTGCGAGAAGTCCAGCGTGCCGAGAAGCTGCTGGCCGAGCGGTACAACGTCAGTTCCAGTGTCTGGAGTGTGACCAGCTACAAGGAGCTCCGCCGAGATGCGCATGCGGCTCGTCGTTGGAACATGTTGCATCCTGATCAGCCGCCGCAAAAGTCCTATTACGAGAAATCGATCGCCGGTGCCGAAGGGGTCTTTGTTGCGACATCGGATTACGTTCGTGCCGTGCCAGAACAGCTTGATCCTTGGACACCAGGGGGACTATTTGTTCTCGGCACCGACGGTTTCGGGCGTAGCGAGACTCGCGGCCCACTACGGCGTCACTTTGAAGTCGATGCCGAATGCATTACCGTGGCGACTTTGTATCGTCTGGCCGAAACCGGCAAGATTGATCGCAACGTGGTCGCTCAGGCAATCAAGGACTTTGGTATCGATCCAGAAAAGGTCGACCCATTTGGAGCATAATCGCTCCGCTGGATTTGCACCTTTCATTATCTGATGTTTGTTTCGTTTGGATCTGTTAACTCGTTTGCATGGACCCTTAGATAGCATTGCTCATGGCTACCGAATTCAAGCTCCCTAACCTCGGCGAAAATATTGAGTCTGGCGATATCGTCAACGTCCTGGTGAAGGAAGGGGATGTTATCAAGGCCAATCAAAGGGTCGTGGAGATCGAAACCGACAAAGCGGTGATCGAGGTTCCGTCGACTCAGGCTGGCAAAGTGACCAAGGTGCATGTCAAGCAGGGTGAAACGATCAAGATCGGCTCTACGCTGCTGACCTTGGAAGCCGCCGGTGCCGACAGCGCAGCGAAACCTGCCGCCAAGTCCGCCGCCGCCGCACCCGCCAAGGCTGCACCCGCGAAGACAGAAGCCAAACAGCCAGCTGCCAAAGCTGCTGCTGCAACCAAGGCGGCTCCAGAAAAGCCAGCCGCTAAGTCTGCCCCGGCCAAGGCCGCCAGTCCACCACCGCTGCCCGCGCAAAGTGGTAGTGGTAACGGCCGCACGGCCAGTGTCGAATTGGAGCCAGAAGTTCCTGCTTCGTCCGATGAAGGTAGCGAAGCCGAAGCCAGCGGTCCTGCCGGTCCGGCAGTGCGTCGCCTGGCACGTGAGCTAGGGGTTGAACTTTCTCGCGTTACCGGTACTGGCGCCGAGGGGCGTATCACACGCGAAGATGTCATTGCCGCCGTCCGTCAGGCCAACGTCAGCGGTACCGGAATTGGCACTCGGAACGAACCGGCTGGAGAGCGTGACAACTACGGGGGCATCGTTCGCGAGCAGCTTTCGCGCATGCGCAAGACGATTGCCGCGAATATGATCACCTCGGTCACGACCATTCCGCAGCTCACGAACTTCGACGATGCCGACATCACCGAATTGGAACGCCTGCGTAAGGATAGCAGCACCGAATACGCCAAGACCAATATCAAGCTGACCAGCATGGCGTTTTTGATGCGTGCCGTGGCGCTTTCGCTACGTGCCCATAAAACCTTGAACGCCTCGGTCGATATGGAAAACGGGCAGATCGTCTACAAGCAGTACATCAATCTGGGTGTTGCCGTGGATACCGATCGTGGGCTGGTGGTACCGGTCCTGCGCGATGTCGACCGCCTGAACATTCCACAGATTGCTTCGGCGCTGTCGGCCATGGCCGAAAAAGCACGCAAGGGACAAACCACCATCGAAGAGATGCGTGGCGGCTCATTCACGATCAGCAATCTGGGTGCGATAGGGGGTACCTACAGCACGCCGATCGTGAACCCGCCCGAGGTGGCCATTTTGCTGATTGGCCGCTCGCGAAAGCTGCCGGTCGTGCTTGAAGGGGACCGCATTGAGCCACGACTGATGATGCCGCTCAGTCTGTCGTATGACCACCGGCTGGTGGATGGTGCGGCGGCGACGCGCTTCATGAACGAAGTGATCAATTACCTTGAGTCCCCTGGCCGGTTGCTTTTAGCACAGTAGATACTGCCGATCGCGCACCTTTTGTTTCATTCGATGCAATTCCCGCAATTCTTCCGTGTCCGGCAGACGTTTGATCGGCCTCATGTACTGGATATCGCGGCAACCGTCGACGCAGAGCTGGACAAACTCAAACTCGCACAGAACGTCCTACCGGGCCAGTCTGTGGCCATCACTGCCGGTAGTCGCGGGATTACCAACGTCCGGCTGATTCTGAAGTGCATCGTCGAGCATTTTCAGCAACTTGGCGCAAAGCCATTCTTGGTGCCGGCCATGGGAAGTCACGGGGGCGGTACGGCCGAGGGGCAGCTTGAGGTTCTGGCCACCTATGGCATTACAGAAGAGTACTGTGAGTGCCCGATCCGCGCCAGTATGGAGACGGTCATCGTCTGCCAGACGGCCGAAGGCTTTCCGGTTCACTTTGATAAGTTTGCTTCACAGGCGGATCACGTGTTTGTCTGTGGGCGCGTGAAACCGCATACCGATTTCACCGGCGAGATCCAAAGTGGCCTGATGAAGATGCTGTTGATCGGACTGGGCAAGCACGAAGGTGCCAAGATTTACCACCGCGCCATCCACGACCACAACTTTTCGTACATTGTGCAGAGCGTGGCGAATCGCGTCTTGAGCGAATGCCACATCGTCGGGGGCCTGGCCATTCTTGAGAACGGCTACGACGAAACGGCGCTACTCGAGGGAGTGCTACCGGCACAGTTTGAATCGCGCGAAAAGGAACTGCTGAAGCTGGCGGCAGCCTGGCTGCCGCGCCTTCCTGCCAGGCAGATCGATCTGCTGGTCGTCGATCAGATCGGCAAAAATCTGAGTGGCACCGGCATGGATACCAACATCATCGGGCGCAAGCACAACGATCACGAAGCGGCACCCGATGAGTGGCCGAAAGTTCGCCGGATTGCAGTACGGTCGTTGACGGAAGAGACGCACGGCAATGCTTCTGGAATCGGAATCGCCGAATTCTGCAGAACGGCCGTTCTGCGGCAGATGGACAAACGCAAAACATGGATGAATGGCCTGACCAGCGGGCACATCTCCTGCGTGATGACGCCGCTGGACTTTGAAACAGATCGCGAGCTGTGGGAGGCAGCGCTGCCGACCATCGGCCTGACCGAGCCACCGAATGCGAAGATTCTCTGGATCAAAAACACGCTGGAATTGACCGAGGTTGAATGCTCGGCGGCCTTTTGGGACGCGTTTCAAGAGCGGCCCGATCTGGAGATTCTCACCCCGAGGCGTGATCTCCCCTGGGACAGTGACGGTAATCTCCCGCAGTTTGAGATTTCGACACCGCACTAGCGGTCTTTCTCGGATACGAGTTTGGGTGCCACTGCTGGCTTGTCCAGCAGTGCATTAAGCCTACGGTCGTCGCAGTTTAAAGAAATCGCCTCCCTGCGCCGTCTGCCTATTTTATCTCGCCGAATTGAATCGGCATTGGCCAACAACGGCAATTTCGCTACTCTCCCACGGGCCAATATGGGACTTTCGCGACTGCCTGAATGGCAGAATGCGAAAATTCCATTTTGAGCATCGAACAGTCCACACTTTTGCAGATAAGACCAAGGATGGTCGACCTATGAATTCACCAACTTCTGGCTGCCCGTTTTCAGGTGGCAACACTCCAGCGTCGCCGGTGACAAAAAGTTGCTCCCCAAGTGACTGCGGACCGCTACCTGTCACGCACGGCAACTTGCTGGATTTTCCGCGCGATCCGATCGCTTGCATGCGCGAGCTGTACAATCAGCACGGAAACATTGCCGCTCTGGAACAGGATGGCACGCGACTCTATTTTGCCTTTGGCCCGCAATACAATCAGCAGGTCTTGAGCGATCCCAAGTCGTTTCACTCGCGGTTCTTTGCTATCCGTGGGCCAAAGAATTCTGCTCAACGTCGCCTGACCTGCGGGCTGCTAAGCATGAACGGAGAAGACCACAAGCGCAACCGTCGGATCGTCATGGGGCCGTTTCAGAAGCGGTCAATTGAAACCTATTGCGGCTCACTCGCCGGGCTATCCGAGCAGATGCTCGAAGGGTGGCGGCCAGGACAGGTCCGCAATATCTTCAGCGACATGACTCATTATATGCTGCGTGTTACCAGCAGCATTTTATTCGGCTTTGACCAGACGGAACTGGCCTACTCGATTGGCGAAAAGACCGAACGCTGGGTCCGCATGAATCACGACCTCGGGATGGGAAGCATGCTTCCGAATGCACGCAACCCGGCCGAGTATGAGCAACTGCTGACGCAAGCTGATGCGCTAGAGGCTGAAATTCTGAAGATGATCGCGCTGCGTCGCGCCTCGCCCACCGAAGGCAATGACGTTCTGAGCCTGCTGATCCGCGCTCACGACGACGACGGGGCAAAACTAACTGATAATGAATTGATTGGTCAGGCCGCTATTCTGTTTGCCGCCGCACATTTGACCACCGCCAACACGCTGACCTGGACGCTGTTCTTGCTGGCCCAGCACCCCAAGGTCGCGCAAGAATTGTTTGACGAACTGACCGGCGTGTTGCATGGAGAAGCGCCCAAGCTGGAGCAGTTGGAACAGTTGCCGCTACTTGATCGCGTCATCAACGAAAGCATGCGTGTATTGCCGGCAAGCAGTTATTCGCAACGCACCAATCCAGAACCGATGGACCTTGGCCCGTTCCATCTGCCGGCCGGATCGATGATCGTCTTCAGTCAATTCATCACACACCATATGGAATCGCTGTTCGACCAGCCCTATCGATTCATGCCGCAGCGCTGGAAAACGATTGAACCTTCGCCCTATGCGTTCATGCCCTTTGCAGCCGGTCCCAAGATGTGCATCGGTGCTTCATTGGCCATGATGACCATTCGCATTACCCTGGCCACCGTCTGGCAGCGCGTGCGAATGAGCGTCATTCCCGGTGCCAATATCAACGGGCTGGTGACTTCGACCATGCTTGGTCCAACGACCGGCATGCCGATGCTGCTGATGGGCACAAAGTCACCCTACACCAACTCCTGGGTTCGCGGCAACATTCACGACCTGGTGCAACTCGATTGGCCCGAGAGCCAGCGTGCTGGCAAGTCAAACGTTGCGTAAATTGAACTCAGATGGCGGAGTTTACTTCTCCGCACTGAACCGATGCACGGTCTGCGTGTGATAGGTCTCATTCGGCCGCAAGGTTGTCGTCGGGAAGCTGGGTTGATTCGGCGAGTCTGGATAGTGCTGCGTCTCCAGACAGAACGCTTCGTGCTGTTTGAATCCGCCGTTGATCGGATCCCCATCCAGAAAGTTGCCGGTGTAGAACTGAATAGCCGGCTCTGTGGTGAGGATCTCCATCACGCGGCCAGAATTCGGATCCTTCACACGTGCCGCCAGTTGGGGCACTTCTTGCCCGCGGAGCTTGCGAAGCACGTAGCAGTGGTCGTAGCCCCCCTTGTCGTTCCCCGGCTTGAATTCGGCAATCTGTGCGCCGATCTTCTTCGGCTTGGTGAAATCCATCTTGGTGCCCTTCACTTCCAACAGCTTGCCCGTCGGAATGAAACCATCATCGACATCCAAGTACTGTTCCGCGTTAAGTGTGACTTCGTGATCGAGCACCGGACCTGAGCCGATGCCGCCAAGCGTCCAATACGAATGATTGGTCAGATTGGCGACGGTCGTCTTGTCGGTGGTTGCTGTGTAGTCGATGGTCACTTCGTTCTTGTCATTCAGCGAGTACACAACCGTGACCTGCATATTGCCGGGATAACCTTCTTCGCCGTCCTTGCTGAGGTAGGTAAATCGCACGCCGCTGCCGCCGGGGACTTCGATCGGTTCACCCTTCCAGACAACGCGGTCAAAACCCATCGGCCCGCCATGCAGGTGATGCACGCCGTTGTTATTCTTGGCAAGTGAGTACTCTTTGCCGTCCAGCGTGAACTTGCCGTGCGCAATGCGGTTACCAAACCGACCGATGGTGCAACCAAAGTGCGCCTTGTGTTTTTCGTAGCCCGTTATGTCGTCGAAGCTTAGCATGACGTTGGCCAGCTTGCCGTTCTTGTCCGGTGTTTCCAGCGATTGAATGGCAGCACCGTAGTTGATTAGCCGCAGGATCAGGCCGTTTTTGTTCTTGAGCGTGTACAGCGTGATCGGCTGGCCATCGGCCGTTTTGCCAAAGGAAGATTGTTCAATGTTCATAGGCTTGGATTCAGTCGATGCGACGGCAGGTTTGTCGAGCGGTTCAGCCGAACTACAGGCCGGCATCTGGCTCAAGACGACGGACGTCATCAGTATGGCGAAAACGTGTTTACGAGTCATGGTATTACGTGTCATGGTTCACTTCCCCCGAAGTATGCAAAGCGATCGCTTCCAGGAGCCGCCGGCGGCGCGACAACAGCGATCGTGAATTTAGTTCCCAGCCGGATAATGCTGTGCGTCCTGATCATACCCGGTGCCACGGTGCGACTCAATAATCCCCGTAAAACTAGCAAGGGGAGCGGTTGCTGGTTTTATAGGCACTTGCCGAATGTGCAGGCGATCACTTAGGCTGCACCCGAGCTATTGAAGATGGCGACTGTTTCAGTTCGAGAAGGCCGGTGAAATTCCCTGCTATGCTTTCATTCCACACCACCATTCACGCCCGCGCGGCAAATATCGCAGCCGGGCCGTCGCTAGATTGCCACGGGGTTTCGGTCGCTCCCCTGGCAGTTCCGGCCGAGGCGCTGGCACACCCGTTTCCAGTCAGTTTTGAAGAGGCCTACGCTGTGCTAGAGGCCCTGGAGCGGATGTTTATCGAGCCAGACGGTGCGCTGGTCTGGGTCAGTAGTGCCACGGAAGCCCGCTGGCAGCTCGATGGCGTGTTGTACGATCGCAATGGCAAGCTACTGATCGTCGATCTGAAGGGAACCTGCACGCCGACAGCGCTTGATCAACTGCTACGTTGCCTTGGCTGGCCCGCGACCGAATTGATGTTTCAAATCACGCAGCAGGCGATCATTGTCAGCGAGGCCGACTTCCGCCGAATGAGTACGGCTTGAATCGACTCGCGCACAAATCCATCAGCGCGTGCTGACCTTGTTTGCCGTTGGAAAGTCCTTTGGCAGTTCCCTCTGCGTCACCTTGCCGGTGGCAGCCCATTCGGCTCCGCGTTGCAATGTGACTTCAAACCCGACACACTTCATCGCATCGGCGCTGTGTCCCATCGGCGTGTGAAAAACGCGACCCTGACCGTAGTCGACGGTAAAGATCATCGGTTCGTGGCGACCGCTGCCACCGAATTTTGGATCGGCATACGAAGTGGCCAGGATTTTCATGTTCTCGCCCGGCCCGCGTAGCTTGTCGTAAAGTTCGTCCTTCTCATGCAACCAGCTTCCTGGCATGCCGGCGGTAACCGGATGGGCATCGTCGCGAATCACCACCTGAAACGGATGTTGCGCACCGTGGTGGCCACCACTCCCTGGGGAATCGTCGCGAACCACTTTGTCATCCTGCAAATAAATATACGGGCCATGCTTTTCATTACGACCACCCCAGCCGCCGAGGCCAATCATGCGGTTGTACTCTTTCCAATCGCCGAACGAATTATTGGCCGCATGGACGATGACTAGACCACCGCCGGACTTAACATATTTCAAAAGGTCTTCTTGCGATTCGGCAGACCACGAATCGCCGTTGTAGTTGCTGATCACGACATCATATTCGCTGAATTTGGGACGAAAGTTTTTCATCTCGGCCTTATTATCGGCGAGGTCGCAACGTCGACCGTAAGCAGCTCGCTATCTTCCAGTTGTTTCTTCATCACCGGCGTGGTGGCCTTCCAGTCATGGTTATTCTGACCGTCGACGATCAACGCCTTGAGCTTTTCGGCGGCGTTAACTGAACCGACGCAGATCATCGAAACCATTACCGCCAGGCACAATATCAAACGATTCATCATCAGGCTCCGCGTATGTAACAGGTAGGTTTGTCGACGCACAGAAAGCAGCGTCGGGCTGGAACTTCATCCCCTGCACCAGTTTAAGCCGGAAGGGATCGAAAGAAAAGCAAAAAGTACGCCAACGCGGCGACATTTGCTCGACAGGTCGCTATTTCGCACCCATCCGCAGCGCCCCATCCAGGCGGATGACGCTGCCATTTAACATCGGGTTCTCGACAATTTGGCACGCCAGACTAGCAAATTCCGACGGTTTTCCCAATCGTGGTGGAAATGGCACCTGAGCACTCAACCCCTGCCGTTGTTCGTCACTGACGCCCGCCATCATGGCCGTATCGAAGACGCCAGGGGCGATCGCCACAATGCGAATTCCTAGCTTGGCTAGTTCGCGTGCCACCGGCAGTGTCATAGCCGCAACGGCACCTTTACTGGCGGAGTATGAGGCCTGACCGATCTGTCCATCGTATGCCGAGACGGACGAGGTGTTGATAACCACCCCTCGCTCTCCTTCTTCGTTTGGCGTATTGCCTGCCATGGCAGAAGCCGATAACCGCATGGCGTTGAACGTGCCGATCAAGTTGATTTCAATCACACGTCGGAACTGGTCTAGATCATATGGCCCTTCGCGACCAACCACCCGTGCGGCGTGCAGCACTCCAGCACAATTGATCAGGCCATGCAGGCTGCCGAACGCTTGCACTGCCAGTTCAATTGCATGTTGTATGTCAGCCGTTTGCGTGATGTCCGTTTTGACAAACCGGACCGACGGACACGATTCGCTGGCCAATGCCGTTCCAGTGACCTCGTTGAGATCCGCGATGATCACGTTGGCTCCATCCGCCGCAAATCGCCGCACACAACCAGCACCCAGGCCAGAGGCTCCACCAGTGATTAGAAATGTATGTCCGGCAATTTGCATTCGCTGCTTCCCGCAAGAAATCTAAATATCGTAGTACATGCAGAACTCGTACGGGTGCGGTCGCAGCCGCAATGCGTCGACTTCCTTTTCACGTTTATAGCGAATCCAGGTATGAATCACATCCGCGGTAAAGACTTCGCCGCGCAGTAGAAA
>JAWXCH010000025.1:0-10930 GCA_034440595.1 Planctomycetota bacterium
ACGCGATGCACGTCGTTGCCAAAACTCACGTTGTCGATGCGCCGCCCAACAAGGCCGGCGCGGATGGTTTCAAGGTACGTTTGGCCTTCCCCGGACCGCAAGAAGCGGTCAAGGTCGCCCATATCTGCTCCATCGCCCATAGCTCTGTCCTCCTGTTTTGGGTTGGGGATACTTCCACCCAACACCCAATTGGAAGGATTGTCAAGGCCGCTTAGATTACTTGCTATAATCGCATCCATCACGACGGACCACGAGCCGTGTTGCGGTATGATCGTCAAGGAGTGATTCACCTGTATTTTGCCAGCTTGCTCCTCAACGGCCATGGCTGTACACTGCTGAAACAAGTCTTTGGTTCTGTCTGTTGGGTAAGATTAGGGGATTGAACATTAGCTAAAGGAGGGAGGATTCATGACGACTCAGACTTTGAATAATCTACCAGTGACGCAAAGGGAAAATCAGGGAACGGTAGTTGGCGCAATATCCATCAGGTTGTCATCGGTTAATGGAGATGGATCGGCAAATCTCAAGGTTAAAATTGGCGTAAACCCAGAATTTCCACTTGCGGCATTAGGTCCTTCGTCGACAGTGGCTCGTGTGAACCCGGCCCCTCAGTTCTATATTGTGGTGGAGAGTACGGACTCTAACACTCACACCGCGACGATACATGTGACGGCCTAGAAACCGGACCGCGCGAATTTTTGTAGAGATAGGATGGATGCAGAGGTGCCTAGACTTTGACGTTGAGGCTCGGATCGGTCGCGTAATCCTTTGCGAGCAGCAAACCGAGCTAATTGTAAGTGTCAGGCGGTTAGGCCCAGGTCTTAGCGGAGAAGACAAGCACTATCAGAACCCCCGCGTGGGTTGCGGGAGCTGCGCGCGTCCGCCGATACATGCCACGTTGGCGATAGCGCCATACATCCATGATGTATTGCGTGCGAGTACGCGGTTTCCACCCCCTTTCCTTCGCCTAACCCGTTCGCTCAACGTTGCCGGCCGCCCGGACTATCAGGCTACTCTGAAGTCCCGCGCCGGCAAGCTGTATGAGGAATTCTGTGACCTCAACGACAGCAACCAAGCCATCGAAGTCATCTACCAGACACTCAAGCAAACCGCGCTTGAAAGCTGGAAGAACGGTATCGAAGCAGGCAGACGGAAAGCCCGTCCAGGTCAGGCCAAATCGGCGTAGCGACCGAAGCCCCCGCCTACACGGCGGGGGCTTTAATTAGGCTCGAAAAGTCCCCCACCGTTTCGCGGGCGCCGGCCTCCCCCGCCCGCACACTATTCAAATCTTTTCTTAGAGTGCTACACTTCTTCGGAAGTTCAGGGAGTTGGAAAGCATCAGGGGTATGGAGCCGACAATGAATGGATTCCTCCCGATAACGACGTAGCCATTGAGTACCGCTGGACAGAAACGACGATGACGACGACGAGTGACTCCTGTACTGACCGCCGCAAATACATGAGGTCGAGCAATGGCTCTCTTTAACGATATCCGCGTACTCGATAACGGAGCGCAATTCCACAATGTGGATCTGCATATTCACTCCTACGGCGGTTCGCACGACGTGACAGACACCACGATGACCCCCGAGGCCATCGTTGACTCAGCAATGAAGCAGGGCTTGAGTGTCATTTCGATCACGGACCACAACTCGAACAAAAATGTTGACAGGGCAATTAGCCACGCCCAAGCCCATTACGCCGGACAAATTCTCGTTGTACCGGGGGTTGAAGTCACCACGGCGCACGGTCACCTTCTCGCTTACTTTGCTCCCGAACGTATCGCCGATTTCGCAAAGTTCTTATCAAGACTCGACCTAGTCGGGGATTTGGGTAACGAGAACACCCGTACCGCCAAGTCAATGGCCGATGCGATAGCCGAAGCGGAAAAGCTTGGCGGCCTTTGCATCGCGGCTCACATCGACCGGGAAAAGACGGGCTTCGACATGTTCGCTCCCGGTTTTCAGAACTGGAAGAAGGACATTATCACTAGCCCCGGTCTTTATGGCCTGGAATGTGATTCGGCAGATGCTCTGGTTTGGTATTCTGAACACGACGAAGCCGGATCAGCGGGAATTGAGCGTAAGAAGCTACTTAAGGCCAGACAGCTGGTACACGGGCTTTCCGCACGCCACCATTTCGCCCACGTTCAGGGTTCCGACTCACATTCGATGAAGCAGTTTGAACACCAAGACCCGACTAAACCGTGGACTCGTATCAAGCTCGCTCAACTCACTTTCAATGCTTTGCGCGTTGCGCTAGTTGATCCTACTGCTCGGGTACGTGCTCGCGTTTCTTTACCGCACGGCATTCCCCGCGTTCGCGGCGTCGCAATTACTGGTGGTTTTTTGCACGAGGAAATAATTCACTTCAGCAATAATCTCAATTGCTTAATCGGTGGACGCGGAACTGGTAAGTCTACAGCGATCCGGGCGATTGCCTACGCGTTTGGTTTGAATGACGAATTCGGGGATTACGATAACTGTCCGGATTCGGTGACAGTTTTCTGTGAAGACGCCAATGGCATCCTGTACCGCTACGTTCGCACACGCGACGGTGAAATTGAAGTAAAGGCGAAGGAAGGTAAATCGCGTAGCGATATGCCAATCGACGCGTTCCGCATTGAGTACTTTGGCCAGGGTGAGCTTGCCAAAGTTGCTGAGGATCCGCTTAAGAACCCGCAGCTATTCCAGGAGTTCTTGGACCGTCACACGAATCTACGCGACCTCGTTCAAACCGAGAAATCGCTTGTGACGAGCCTGCAAGAGAATGCGGGGCGACTGAACCCGCTCGAAGTTGCTTTTGCGCAGTTGACCGAAAAGAAAAAGTCGCTCAAGGAAATCGAGACAAAGCTGAAAGTGGCTGAGGATGGCAAGCTGCGCGAAGTCGTTGGAACGCAGAGCAAGCTCGCTTCCGAAAAGGCCGTCCGCGAAGCCATTGAGGTGATTTCGACTGAATACACAAGGGGGTTTTCGCTGTCGGGAATCCAACGCGACTTCGACAACATTCTAACAACGGCTGGCATCTGCACAGATGATCAAGCGTCCAAGACAACGATGGAAGCGATGAGGGCCGCCCTCGTTGCGAATAACGCGGCGATGAAGCAAAAGGAACTGGAACTAAACACCCTACTCAAATCTTGCGCGAAGGAGCTTACGAAACTTGCCGGAGAGTTGAAAGTCTGCCATCAACGCATGAGTGCCGAGGCGGCGATGAAGCTGGCAGACTTGAAAGCCCGTGGACTCGCCGCAGATATTCCCGGTCTGGAATTGTTACTTCGTCAGAAGACTTCAATCGCAACGGAAATTACTACTGTCGAACAGCGCGCCGACGAGCGAAAACAGTGCAAGGAGCAACGGACAAGGTTGCGCGTCGAGTTAAAGGAAGTTCGGGACAGAATGACCGAGCGCCGTAAGGCGCAGCTCAAGGGGATCAACGCCAATCTTGGTGTAATTATCAAGGATTACACCGTGTTCGTGAAGTACGATGACGGAGGAATAACTGCGGAGTTCGAGGCTTTCATGCAGACCAAAATGCAAGGAACCTACCTTCAGGACAACGTGATCGAGAAGGTCTGCTGCCGCATCACACCGTCAGAGCTTGCCGACTTGGTGTTAGACCGTAACTGGCAGAAGATTGCAACGACAGGAAAGGTTTCCAACGAATGGGCTGAAAAAATCGTTAATCAGCTTTGCTATTGGAATACTCTGTTTGAGCTTCAGGCGCTTGCAAAGCAACCGAAGCCGATCATCACGGTGCGCACCAGATCCACGCCGCCCAAGGAAATCCCGGTGATTCAATTGTCGGATGGACAGCGCCACACGATCCTCCTCACTATTGCCATGCTGGCCGAGTCGAATGTACCCCTGGTAATAGACCAACCCGAAGACGACCTTGATAACGCATTCATCTTCTCAAGCATCGTCGCTACCTTACGAGCAATCAAAGAGCGACGACAGGTCATTCTAGTTACGCACAACGCGAACATCGCCGTGCTGGGAGACTCGGAGCTAATCCTTCCCATGTTCCGGGAAAATGATTGTGGCAAGGTCAAGGACAGAGGATCGATTGACACCGAAACAACCAAACAGTCCGTTCTGAATATCCTCGAAGGAGGCCCAGATGCGTTCCTTCGCCGAAAGGAAATTTATAATCACTAACCCGGCTCTCATCATCTCGTCGTAGTTGCGCGTGGCTTTTAGCTTCGGAAATCCCCGTCGTTTCGCGGGCGCTGGCCTCCCCCGCCCCCATTTCAATGACTACGAGTAGGCCGCTTACCGTGACTTCCGCTGTCGTCACCGAAAGCGGCCGTCGAAACGCTTCCAACTTCCCGTCGGTCAGTCCGAAGCGAAGACACAACGCGTTAAGAAGGAAAACGAGGTTGTACGCCCACTTCGCAGTATTCACACGGCCAGGAATGGCCCAGGAGCAACGATCGGCGTTCAGGTAAGGTCAACCACCCTTGGCCATCTTGACGAATCAAGCGGGTGTGCTAAGGTGAGGCCAAATCACACACCTATGCGGCGCTCCCCCACCCCAGACCAACTTCTCCAGAATGGCTTTACCCTCGACATAGCCAGGATCCCCGACGCCCCTCTCAACAAGGGCGACGTGGTTCTTTACGTTGATCAAAAAACCGGCCGCTTGCTCATTGCCCGCGCCCCCATCTTCCTACCGCCGACCGCGGCAGAACGCCCTGGCTAATTGTCCTGGACTTGTTTCCGGGACCGCCCTTCTCGACGGGTGTCTTCGCTGCCCTGAACGCCAGGACCGCGAATCATCACCCCAACCCAGGAGGGCCTGCTCATGTTTCAAACGAGCCAATCATCGAAACGGGTCGAGAAGATCAAACACGCCTGTCAGACCATCGACAAGCACATCAACGAGCTTGCCGAACAGATGCGCCAAGGCAAATCGCAAGCGCTGATCCGGTACCTTGAATTCACGGCCAAGTTCCACCAGTACTCGTTTCGCAACATCCTTCTTGCTCTTTTCCAACGCGCGGATATCACGCGTCTCGCCGGCATGAGGCAATGGAATCAAGTCGGCCGGCGTATCCGGCCGGGCGAGAAAGGAATCATGATTCTCGCGCCGATGACTGTCCATAAAAAGACGCCCGAAGGCGAGAAGATGAAGGACGCCGAAGGCGAGGACCAGGTTCTCACGCTTTTCAAACCGGTCTACGTCTTCGATATTTCGCAGACGGAAGGAGAACCGCTACCGCCGCTCATTCACACATCGGGTGACGCCACTATCCTCTACCCGGCTGTGCAAGAAGCAATTCGCGAAGCCAGCATTACCCTGGAATTTGTCGAGCACATCCCCGGCAGTGCGGGCGCTTGTGGCGCTTCGTATGGAGGGCGAATTGCTGTCCGCGCGGACTTGGATGTTGCCGACGGGTTTCGCACGATGGTTCATGAATTTGCCCACGAGAAACTCCACTGGCAAGAGGCGAAGGAGTCCAAAACCATTCGCGAAACCGAGGCGGATGCTACCGCGTTTGTCGTCTGCCGGCATTTCGGCCTGCAGTGCGACACATCCGACTATCTCTTGCTCTATGACGCAACGCCGAAGGTGCTCTTGGAGCGGTTCGAGACCATCCGGGTAACTGCCGGCGAAATCATCACCTCCATTTCCGATCAATTGCCCTGATTGCCAGGGCTACGAATCACCATACACAACAAGGAGAGTAGTCATGGCGAAAAAAGCTGAAAAACAGAAACCGGTTTATGAGGTTCGTTTGGGCCGGATCAAAGCGGCAATCTGGGCCAACGAGACCGAGAAAGGTGTTCGCTACAACGTCACCATCTGCCGGCTGTACAAGGACGACAACGAAGACACATGGAAGAACTCGTCGAGTTTCGGGCGCGACGATTTGCTCCTCGCAAGCAAAGTGCTGGACCGGGCGCATAGTTGGATTCTGGCCACTACCACCCCGAAACAACAACAGCCAGCCGCGGCGGGAACAAAGCGATGAGTGGTAAGTTCGATTTGGGGCAAACCGTTTCGACGCGCAACGCTCTTGACACCTTGCACCCCGAAGACGTGCTCATCGCAATGAGCCGCCACCAGTCCGGCGATTGGGGCGACCTCTGCGAGGAAGACCGTCAGGCCAACGAACGTGCGCTCACTCACGGAGGAAGGCTCTTCTCGGTTTACCACGACCGCAACGGCACGAAGTTCTACATCATCACGGAATGCGACGAGTCGTACACCACGGTTCTTTTGCCAGAAGACTACTGAATGTGAAGCGGGCTTTGTGTCAAAATGAAGGAAGGGAGGACAAAATGGGTTTTACACGATACTGGCGGCGGCCGCGCGAGTTAGATGCCCCCACGTTTGCGAGATTCGCCGACGCCTGTAAGAGCGCGTGTATATCTCTCGAGCAGCCACTTTCGGAGGCAGTGTTCACAGAAGATATTGTTGCATTTGCAGGCAGCCCAGGCTGCGAACTGTTCATAATCGAGCGGTTATCCTCTAGGAGGATTGAGCGGGAGGGTCTCGTCTCTGAGTTCTGTAAAACGCAAAACCTACCGTACGACGCAATGGTTCAAACGTGCCTAGCGCTCCTAAAGAACCACTTCCCAGCGGTAGACATACCCAGACCGGCATAGGGAGCGGCGTTCACTACACAGACGCCGCTTTTTTATTAGTTCAACAAGGATGCCGTTCGAGTAGCTACAGGGCCCTTTTTTTTGTGCGGACCATTGTGATGTAATACGAGGAGTTCGTGGGGCTGGTGAGTGAAGCGGCCCAAAAATTTGCCGATAGATGGCCTCTCGTAGTGGCCCAAAGGAAGATTCACGCGTGTGGACAGCGTATCACCAGCCGAACGCTCAAAAATCATGTCTCGTGTTCGCTCGAAGAATTCACGACCGGAATTGTTCGTCCGTAGCCTTGTCTTCGCGCTCGGTTACAGGTATAGACTCCACGTCAGGGGTTTGCCGGGACAGCCGGATCTTGTGTTCAAAAAACATCGCAAAATTATCTTCGTTCACGGCTGCTTTTGGCACCGCCATCGCTCTTGCGCCCTCGCGCGGCTTCCGAAATCGCGTCTGGATTTCTGGGGGCCAAAGCTCGAATCGAACAAAAAAAGAGACCGACAGACTCTCCGTAAGCTCACTGAAGAGGGGTGGGATGTCTTGACCGTCTGGGAGTGCGAAACCAAGGATGAGCGAAGCTTGCGCGAGCGAATTAGGAGATTCTTTCATGCGAAGTGTTGAACTCTTCGCCGGGGCAGGCGGTTTGGCAATTGGGATGTCGAACGCTGGCTTTCACCACGCCGCAGTTATTGAGTGGAACCACAACGCGTGCGAAACATTCCGCGAGAATCAACGTCATCACTTGCAGTCCGTGAAGCGTTGGCCCCTCCGTGAGCGCGATGTACGTACATTTGACTATGGGGCACTTGAAAACATCGTCCTTGTTTCTGGAGGACCACCCTGCCAGCCGTTCTCTTTGGGCGGCAAGCATCGCGGATCATTGGATGAACGGGATATGTTCCCAGAGGCGGTACGCGCCGTCCGTGAACTTCGGCCAAAGGCATTCATATTTGAGAACGTGAAAGGACTTTTGCGTCGTTCCTTCGCTGATTATTTCGAGTACGTACTGCTTCAACTAACGCATCCCAATCTTACTCGGCGACAGAATGAGACCAGGAGAGAACACAGAGCAAGGCTTGAAAAGTACCACACATCAAGAAAAACACGACCCGAATATAACGTCGTTTTCCGCCTGTTAAATGCCGCTGATTACGGTGTACCACAACGGCGCGAGCGCGTCTTTCTTGTGGGGTTCCGCTCCGATCTTGGAATTGAATGGAGTTTTCCAGAGACGTGCTATTCGGAGGATGCCCTCCTGGTCTCGCAATGGATCTCGGGGGACTATTGGGACCGACACGAGATTGCCAAACGACGACGGCCTCCAATCATCGGGCGCCAGACCGCACGTGTAGAAAGGCTCCGTCGTCTCAATAGACTTGATTCGAAATTGCCATGGCGAACAGTGCGCGACGCTATCAGCGATTTACCAGACCCCGAAAAATATCCGCGTAGCGGGATCACCAACCATATCTTCAATCCGGGAGCGCGAAGTTATGCGGGACATACTGGGAGTCCTCTTGACGAGCCTGCAAAAACTCTCAAAGCCGGCGACCATGGCGTTCCGGGTGGAGAGAACATGCTTGCACGTTATAACGGCTCTGTACGGTATTTCACCGTCCGGGAGGCTGCACGATTGCAGACATTTCCGGATGATTATGTGTTCTGCGGACCATGGACTGAGGCTATGCGTCAGCTGGGTAATGCCGTCCCCGTGCACCTTGCGGAAGCGGTTGCGCGCTCGATAGCTAGAACGCTTATCTCCACAAATGGGCACCGCTAGCCTGTGCCACCTACGCCAGAAAAGCTCGAACAGTTGGCGGCTCAGTTAAAAGAGCTTTCAGACGCGATGGCAGGAGAGGAAGCTTCACAACTTCCCCCAGCACGCGCCAAACGCCTTCGTAAGACAATTAGTGAAGCCTATGAGAAACTTCGTAAAGTAGTCGACAACCTTGATCCCATCAAGCATCCCGGCTTTGTATTCGATCCATCGAATCCAAACGTTGTCGGCCGCATTGTCGGCATTACGATGATCGCCCAAACCAGAAAACCGCTCGCAAACGTGGCGCGCTTCTATGGCTCCGGCGTGTACGCGATCTATTATAAGGGAAATTTTCCAGCATACGCTGCGATTTCTAATCAAGAGCACCCGATCTATGTGGGTAAGGCCGATCCCGCAGACCAAACGAGCAAGACCGCCATGGAGCAGGGAGACAGACTGTCCGGCCGGTTAAACGAACACCGAAAGAATATCGCCAAGGCTACTGCAACATTGCGACTCGAAGACTTCGAGTATCGCGCCTTAGTCGTGCAGACCGGATGGCAAGCCTCCGCTGAAGACTATTTAATCCATCTCTTCAAACCAATCTGGAACAGCGAAGTTGGAATCTGTTATGGCTTCGGAAAGCACGGTGATGACCCCGCCACGCGGGCCAATCTTCGCTCCCCCTGGGATACGCTACATCACGGCCGCGATTGGGCGCACCGCGATCCTAACCAAAAAGATGCGCGCCCTACCGAACGAATCATTCGGGATATCGCAGAGCATCTTACAAAGTATCCGCCGCTTGGATCCATCGAGGAAATTCTGCATAAGTTCCTCGATGAAATGCGAGTGGTGACATGAAAACGCTATGCGCTGTTATACAGACATAGCGAGTGGCTGAGCCACATGGAGATTTCCGTCAACGACCTCTCTTTCGTCTACTCAAACCCAGAATCGAACTGTGTCTTCAAGTCCACGACCGCTATCTTTTCAAGTGGTCTTATTTCGGCTGTCGTTGGAAAGTCAGGAAGCGGAAAATCAACCCTCCTCAAACTCTTAGCAGGACTCGCCGGCCAGGACAGTTCTGACAACCAATGCATCTTCTATGGCACCGACAGACTTTCTCCGAGTGAAATGGCCAAACAAGGCCGATTGTCGTTGTGTTTCCAAAAACCTGCTTGTTTGCCTTGGGCAACGGTGTATTACAACATTGCTCTTCCCTTTCAGTTACAGGGTAAAGCTATCGAAGCCACGACTATCATAGCTCTCCTGGACCAGTTCGGCCTCAGCGACTATCGCGACAGTTACCCCTATCAACTTTCGGTTGGGATGCAAGCGAGGGTCGCACTCGCACGCGCCTTCGTCACCGCCCCGGATGTAGTTCTTCTGGATGAGCCGTTTTCCTCCCTCGATGTCAGCTGGAAGGAGCAGCTCTACACATTTCTTCTGCGCGCTCAATCTCAATCAACATGTACAGTCGTTCTAGTCACCCACGATTTACTGGAAGCACTATGTCTTGCAGACGCTATCTACGTTATTGAGCCAAGAACCAAATCAGTCCAACCGATTGTTTTGAACAACCCTCTTAAGCAGACCACGAGTCTATTCTCTTTCAACGACCTGATCGCGAATACTGACTTTCCTAATCTCTTCAGGAGGCTGCATGAAAGCATCGGGATATAAAAAAATAATTGGGTATTCTGCGGTAGTCATTGCGATCTGCGTCGCCTCAGAGTGCGTTGCAACACAATTCCGAACCTACGACCTGTTCCTACCTCGTCCAGTTACACTCTTGCGGTTTTTTTTGAACAACCCCGCACAGTTCTTCATCGCCTCCATCTATACTTGCACGAAAATACTCGCCGGCCTAGTGCTCGGTCTCATTGTGGCCACGGCGCTCTCGCTGGCTGGGGTGTGGTTTCCTTCGATACGCCCGGTCTTGACACGAGTTACCTTATGGTCGCAAACCATGCCTGTGCCACTCCTATCCCCACTACTTGGCTTAGCGTTTGGATACAATCTCTGGAGCGCCTCGATTGTCACCGCACTTATCTGCTTTTTCCCTGTTTATCTGGGCTGGGAGCAGGGACGTATGGCGCTTCCCCTTGATGTATCACTTCTAGCGGCATCGTACCGGCCTTCGCGTATTACCTATACGCGTCATATTCTCCTACCAGCCGGATTTCCATACGCTCTATTGGGTGTAAAAGGCGCGATCAATCTCGCTGTTTTGGGCGCAGTAATTGCCGAGTTTGGCGCCGCAAGTCAAGGGCTAGGAAGGCTCATGGTAAGAGGGATTCGCGAACTTTCCCCGGCGCAAAGCTGGGGTGCCATGTTGATATTGGTGGGCATCGCTGCAACAATGGCAGTGATTGTGGGTCGCATTCAACGAAGCGACCGTTTTTCCTACATAGGAGGACCCCATGACTTTTCCTCAAATACATAAACGGCTTGGCTTGGGCTTGCTCGTAACTTGCGCCACAGTTCTATTGACGTCGTGCAATCCGCGTGACGTTGAGCCACCTTCGCCCTCGCTTGAACACGTGCGTTTAATACAGGAATGGAC
>JAWXCH010000026.1:0-2690 GCA_034440595.1 Planctomycetota bacterium
GGATATTGCGTTGCCGCATCAGCCGAATCGCATCGTCCTTGGCTATCCGTGGGGGAGAGCGTCGCCACGGGAGACGTCATCACGTCGGCGAGCGTCGTCGTCCGGGGATCGAGTCCTTGTCCCAGCACGCGGATCGTGAGATCCCGATCCGTCACCATTCCCACGACACATCGTTCGTCTTGTACGACCACGGAGCCGATGTTGTTATTTTCGATGGCTCGGGCGGCTTCAAGAGCGGAATTGCGCGGCTTGAGTACGACCATTCGCGGCATTCGATACCATCGGAGAGACATAGTAAAGCTCCTTTAATTGGGTTCGCTCGATTGTTGGTGAAACTAGGAATCGCTAAAACGATAAGTGGCGGCCAATCCCGATGTGGTTGACATCCGCTCTGCCGCGGTGACGTTTCTATTTTTTCTTCAGCGCTCGTAGGCAGAAGCAGCCGCAAGTATGCCGGGAGGCGTGGACGAACCGGCACCGTCAAGCATTTGCACGCGCAGCCGGTCGCGCGCCCCATTGATGTCGGATCGCACCTCCCGTTCTGGCCGCCCCTGAAGCATGGCAATATCGGCCGGGGCATAGGCTTCCAGTACATTCAGCACATACGCGTGCCGCTGCGCCTTGGGAAAATTGCCAAGCAGTCGGTGGATACTGTCCATGATCACCTCTGCCTCAAGATGCGCTTCGGCCAAGCCGCTTTGGGGACTAGGTAGGCCATCTTCCTCGTTCATCGACAGATCTCCGCTGAGCAGACAGATCGACCACTCCTGGTCGTCCACCCGCGGAGCACCGTGCAGCAGAATCTCGTCGCCGCGATCACGCGCCGTGGCCTGGACGGTTTGTACTGGCCTGATCCATTCTTCGAGTGCTCTGTCCACCAGTTTCGTGAGCCACAGATCGAGCGACATCCACTCCGGACGATCGGCGAATTGGCGCCAAGCGCGAGTCACCACCTCATCTAGCAAACCCGCCAGAGTCACCGTGTCCGGAGGCAACGTCCCGCTGGCTTCCCTGATTCGCAGCTCGCGCCAGGCATGACTGCCCATGCACAGTAGCAAAGGACGCAGCACCTCGATGAACTCTTTCCGGTTTCCTATTTCCACATCGTGCTTGAGGAGTGGTTCCGCGGCGCGTAGTTCAGCCCGCTCACGGGTTCTCCGCTTAGAAACCGAATCGATGCGCCGTACGCTTCGCTTCAGCGTCTTCCTCAACTTGGCTGCCGCGCCATCGATGGCTTGCTCCAGAAGAGCGCCTCGATGACTCACGGTAATCGGTTGCAGGCCGGCGAGGCGAGCCTCCACGACGCAACGCTTATCGTTCTCACCAAATTTCTGACTGCTGTTCTCGTCACTGAGATAGACGGCAACGCGGGTAATGCGATCGCCGAAATGAACTAAAGCGTTTTCCATCACGGCTTCGATCTGACGAGACTGTTCTGTACTGCCCTTAGTGTGTTTGTCGGTAAAGACCTGAATTAGCATGTTCTTTCTCCTGCTGACAACGCATCAATCACCACGCATTGTTTGGTCAGTCCATTATTGGTTAAGCTGCCCGGCGATTCGGCAAGCCTCTTAGCGCCCACTGCCGACAAAGACTGAGTAATGCAAATGTCAGGCCAAACACCGGCCAGCGAGGATTCCATTGATTTTTTGCAAAGGGGCGGAAAACAGTGCCTTCTGCCACAAGATGGGAGTTGCTCGGCAACCGCGGCCCACACGATCGGCGATAGTATCACGAGGCAAAATGTGGCTCCCATAGTTGACACTGTCACCGTTTGTGGTCGTGCTTGTGAACTTCACTAGTATTTCATCCAGGCCAGGTGATTTGTTTGCAATACTCCCAGCGATATGCGAGGCCGCGTTACATGCCCGTTCGCTGACGGCTTGCCCTGGCACGCTTTTTGCGACTTGTGAATGTGGAGTGTTGCCGCGATCGAAGTTGAACGGCAAGATGGAGAAAGTGAGGATCAGAATGACGATGTGTACTGCAACTGAGCCGACCACACGCGTGATGAACGCACTGAAAAACTCGCTGGTGTGCTATTTGCAATTCGCCCGTCCATGGATCGGAGATGCTGCGAAGGTCGGGGAAACGATTCGCCTTGCCGCAGAGAGTCACCGCACCCATGTCGAGCGTCTCGGCAAAATGATCGTGAACCGTCACGCGCGCGTCACGTCGCGAGCGTTTCCAGCCGATTTTACAGGGTTGAATGATCTGTCGCTTCAATACTTGTTACCTTTGGTAATCGCGGATGCGAAACAAATCATTCAACTAGCCGAAGACGCGGCCGACGCTCTGAAGTTCGATGCGAAAGGGTACGAACTCATCGCAGATGTCATCGATAGCGAACGAGGACACTTGCGAATGCTACAGAGGGCCGCAGCCTGTCGCCCTGAGAAGACGACCGACGGGCTGAAGCCAACCATGCGACATACTTCGATAAGTAGGGATGAAAGCGACCGAACTCGGCGCCGGAAATGGCGTCCGTCACCCACTCCGTCTGGAGCAGTTTGATACTCCGAGACAAATGTTAGTGAACGCCAGGCAGCCAAAGTTGTACGGTTAGCCGATAACGGATTCCTATCATTCGCCACCAACCGGGCCTGTAACCGGTGGACAGATCAATACCGGCGTGGTGGCGCCGCGTATCACCTTGTCGGCAACGCTGCCGAGTAACAATCGCTTGAGAC
>JAWXCH010000027.1:0-13559 GCA_034440595.1 Planctomycetota bacterium
CCGAAAAAGCACCACCGCTTTGTGTATTGATGGCATTCAGCACCGTGCTGGCCGTCGTCAGCGTACTGTCGTAGTCGATTGTCAGCGTTCCGCCCACCACGTCAAAAACGGCCGTGGCGCTATCGGTGCCCAGCGACACGTCGTTAAAGATCACCTGCACCCCATTCCGTAGCGGGCCGGAATGGGTGGCAGTGATCGTCAGATTGTTATTGAGTCCAATTGGAGAGACCGTAGTACCAGCAACCGTCGAAACTCCGGAACTACTGATCGTATCCTGACCGGCTGGAATCAGCCCCAGGTCCGTTGCCGCCTGACTATTGGCAACCCGTTGGACAGTCAACTGACCGTTGCCGGCCAAACCGTTATCAATCAGTTCGATACCGTTGCCATTGGTGGCTAGCCGTGCCACGACACGCCGCGCGGGATCAGCATTGGCAGGATGATTATTGATCTGATCGATCACGTCGCCAATCGTGACAGCGGACCCGACATCAAATCGCATTTCTGTGCCATCTTTGCGGCGGATGATAAAGTCGTCGCCGGTTTCGTTGCTGTGAACCCCTAGCCCGTGGTTCAGGTCGGCCAGTTTTGTGCTGGTAGTCGATGTGCGCACACCGAGCTGCGCGGCGGTGTTTCCGCCATTCTCACCAATCGCAAAATCGGCACCGCTCAATCGTGAGCGAATGCTGATCGACCGACCGTCGGCATTCATCGAAGCCAGCACATCGGCATCGGACTTGTTCAGGATATTCAACATATCCTCGACGGTGACCGCGCCACTGAAGTCGATCACATGGGTCTGGTTGCCGTTTAGTATTTGCAGGCCGGCGTTCTGGTCAAACTGCACTCCGCTACCGAGTGCGGTGGTCGCGCTGGCCGAGGTCAGGACAAAGCCGGTACCGTTGTTGGCCAGGTCACGAATGGTATCCAGGCCGGCGGTATAATTCGCGTTAAAATTTGGATTTGCATTCAGCAGATCGCGTGCTTGTGCGGCGGTGGTGGAACCTTCGGCAATGTGAACGGTGAAGGTCGCGGTGCCGCTGTCGTAACTGACCGATTCGGTACCAGAGGTCGCGTCATTCGCATAGTTGATCGTGACGCCGTTGAACGCCGCCCCGGCGGTTTTGGCCTCGATCAAGAGCGCGTTGTTGCTTCCCCCTGGATCCAGTCGAGCAACAGCCCGCGTTCCCAGCAGGTCGCGCAGTTGCGTCGTCAGTTGCAATTGTGGATCCAGATCGGTACCAACAATCGGGCCAAGACCCGTTGTATTGGGTGCCAGGATTCCCAGCTCACTGGCCGTAGTACCGCCCCCTACCTCGGTGATTCGCAAATTGCCGCCGCCGGCGGAGTCGATCGAAACGGTCAGGCCGGTGGCTGTGACATCGACCGTCAATTGCCGCCCGAACGGTGGATTGCGTTCGATAATATCGGCCACGTCCTGCAACGTATGTGCGCCACTCAGGTCAATCACCTGGTGTTCGGTACCATCCGAGATCAGAATACTACCCGGTTGCACACCACGACCGCCATTCAGTGTCGAGAGTTTCGTATTGGATGTAGCCAGCGGATTCAGATCAGTGCTTTGAACTTTGGGGAGTGATAGCCCGCCAAAAACTTCACTTCCCAGCGCATTGGTCTGAAAGAGAATGTCGATATCCGAGTAGCTTTGCAGTTGCTTCTCATTGCCATTGAAGCGAACGTAGCTACCGACCTGCTCAAAAGGCTGTTGGGTGGTCCGCGATCCGGCAAACAGATACCGATCGCGAAATTGCTGATTGGCACTGTCAAGCAGTTGCTGGATCGAGCGGTCGATCTCTTCGGCGGCCGCGGCACGTTGCAGGTCGGTGGCGACGGTGCCGGTGACAGAAAGTGCCGTACCCTTGGCTTCAGATAACAGGTTTGAGGCGTTGGCCAGCGCGGAGTCGGTCGCGTTCAGGTAGGATGCGTTGGTCGAGATATTGCCCTGGACTTGCGTCTTTTGTTCCAGCAGGCGTTGCAAAGCCACAGCACGCAGCGCAGCAGGGGCGTCGTCGCTCGGCAGCATCACACGGCGACCGGTTGAGATCTGCTGTTGCAACCGCAACAGATCAACCTGATCAGACTGCAATTGCGACATCGATCGCTGGTAGGCGAGCTGATCGCTGACGCGCGTCGTCGGAATTGGTGAAATTCGAGCCATACCAGGTCGTTTGATCGTAAAAGTGTGCCACTGGCTCTGCCAGTGCTAACTATTCCAAGTTAATCAGTTCTTATAGCTTGGCCGCGCGGTTCTGGTGTGTTCCATGCACCGTGCAAGTTTGCGATTTATGCAGTTTCATTGTTGACCGAGCAGAGTTCGCTTCAACCGTTAGGCGGTCATATCGGTGCATTTCACACACCCTACAAGTGATGTGCGCCGACCCTTTATAAACTCACCAACATTTCCAGCATCTCGTCCAACGTCGAGATATACTTTGCCGAAGCCTGAAACGATCGCTGGTAGCGAATCATCTTCATAACTTCTTCATCAATACTGACGCCGCTGACTGCCATGCTTTGACCGCGCAACTGTTCTTCAAACACGCGTGCCCCTTCGGCCACCGCTTTGGAAACCGTGGAGCCTTGCGTGATGGTGGCGGTCATTCGGTCGTACAACACCGTCAGGCTGGAATCATTATTCGATGCCAGGGGACGGCCCATAAATCCGGCCAGATCCACGGCGGTTTGCGTATCTTCCCCCATGCCGCCGCGACTGGTGGCGAACTTCAAGGGATCCTTGCTGATGATGGAATTGATTCCCAGACTGCTGGCGTCGGAACCGACAAACAAGGTGTTCACGCCCAGCGCGGCCAACAGCCCGCTCGTATCGTTGGCAAAACTAAACTCCAGATCGGTCGAATCGCTGGTGATAACCAGCCGCCGAGTGCTGTCGATGGTCGCGCTGATGCCATCTATTGCGTTCAGGCTTTCGGCCAGCGATGTCAAACTAGTATCCTGGTCCAGTCCATTGAGGTCGACAATCACATCGCTGGTTTGCGTGAGCTGCGTCTGCTTGTTGTAGACCTGAATCTGGAACGAGCCGTTGGTCGGCGTGAACGCCAGACCCGCCTCGTCGAGCGGTGCCGTCACGGAATCCACCCCTACCTGGCTCGTCAATGACTGATAGCCATTGATTCCCTGGCCCGACGAAAAAATCTTATTGAACTCAAACGCCAACGTACCGGCAAACTGATTGAGCGAATCCAAGAATTCTCCAACCGTATTGTCGCGGCCGTTAATCAAGCCGGCCAGCTCACCCGAGGTCAGGTCGATCAGCTCATCGGTTTCGGCCAGTCGAACTTCCGAGACGGCCAAGCCGCGATCGCTCCGTGAACTGGCTTTCAGCTCGCGCGAGTAGCCGTCCAGGACCAGGTATTCTCCACCGACAAAGACCGATGCGGTCCCGTTGGATTGTTCCACGGTGGTGATGTCCATTAACTGTGCCAGACTCGTCAGTGCGTTGTTCCGCTGATCGCGCAGGCCAACGGCGTCGCTGGCCGAGACCGAGCCACCCTCGGCTTCGGCGATGCGGATGTTCAGAACTCGGATCTCCTCGATCAACCGATTGGCGTCTTGCACACCGCCAGCCACACGGTCGTCCAGATCCTGACGGATCTGTCCTGCACGCCCGGCCATGCGGTTGATATCGTCGGTCAGCGTCTTTGCGCGAAGTACTGCCAGGTTTCGCGTCGCGGCACTCTCGGGCTGATTGAGGATCTCAGAGATGCTGGAGAAGAAATTATTGAGTGCCGAGCTGAGGTCGGTGTCTCCCAGCTCGCCGTACATGCTTTCCAGTTGCGTGAAGATCTGTTCTTCGACCTCGCTGCCCGATCGATCGCTGGTCGCTCCGCGGAGCCGCTCCTCCAAGAATTTGTCCACCTTTTGGACGATTGCCTGGACTTCGACCCCCATGCCCAGCAGCAAGCCACCTTGCCGCTGAGTTGGTGCGGCCGAGAAAATCACCTCTTCGCGGATATAGCCGGGCGTATTAGCGTTGGCAATATTCTGCCCGGTCACTTGCAAACCAATTTGATTGGCTCGCAGCGAATTGTTGGCCAGTTGAATAGAACCAAAAAGTGACATCGCGAAATTTACCCGACCTGGTTGAGCAGCGCACCACCCGCAACCTCTGTTCCCCTCTCTCCATATGTCGGCTTTGGGCGGCCAGCAGTGGCAATAATCTCCAGCAATTGCGAAAGATGGAGCAGCGTTTGCTGTGCTAGCACCCAGTTTGTCAGGCTATGGTGCCGTAACTCGCGAGCACGACGCGATGCCAAGTCCAATTGTGGGGCAAGCTGGCGATGTTGGCTGGCTGGCAAAGCTTGGGCAAGCTCGCGGAGATTGTCAGCGGAGTGCCCTTCTTCGCGTGCGGTCGATAGCAATTGCAGCCGCCGGTCCTGACAATGCTGCAATCGCGCAAGCAGAGATTGCTCTTGTGCGGCGATGGCCTCCATCCCTGCACCATCGGCCGCGATTAGCAGGTGTCGTTTTTCGGCTAACGTGGCCAGCAGATCGGTCTGCACGCCCGATAGCTCTTCGAGCACCGCGGCAAATTCCGATTCCCAAGCGACGACTTCGGTAGTATTCGACATGAGCAGTTTCGCTGATTTGAGATGAGTCCAAAAACAGACGCCAACTTGTATCTGTGTGGGCCACTGGCTCCGCCAGTGCTGAGCGAACACCGCGCACTAAGCCGATTCACACTGGCAAAGCCAGTGGCACACAACCACCCACTACTGACGGTTGAGCGAGAACAGCTCGAACATTGGGCCGGTCAAGCGTTCTGAACTGCTCTCGGCCATCTTGTCGGCCAGGATCTGGTTCAGTTGCGAGCGAAACATATCCTCGGCCTGGCCTCCATGAAAGTAAGGCGCTTTGCCGACGGTTTTTTGCATCGAGCCGAGTAACTGGTTGTAAAACGTCCCCCCGACAAACTTGTCGAACGCTTCGCGTGTTGACAGTTCGTCCCCCCCGGCGTTCAAGCTGTTGCCGGTAGTCGGTTGCTCGACATTCGGCAGAGGGCTGCTGCTGGTCAGCGTATTGAGCAGTGACTGATTGACTGGCTGGATGTTCATAAAATCGTCTCGTGCTGTCTGGTATGTCGCAGGGTTCGGTGACTGGCTCAGTGTTCAGTTCTATTCGACGATCAATGTGGCGTGCAATTTGCCGTCTCGTTCGATTCCCTTGATGATCACGATGATGTCGTCGGCTGGCACTTTCAGCCCATTGAGTGCCTCGACCAGGTTTTTCAGCTTGGCCGAAGGAGTGGTGGCCGTATCGACCGGCACAAAGCGATTGCCGACAGGCGGTTCGCCAGCCATCTCAATGACCATGTTCTTATGAGTGACCGCGACAGCACCGATTTCAACATCGCCGCTGATGACAATGCTGCCGGCACGTTCGTTGATGACCACGCGCGAACCGGTCTGTGGTTCCAGCATCGGCAGGCTCATCACTTCGGCAACGAATTTCACCACATCGTCGTAGTACTGTGGTGGTACTTGGACCTCGATATTTACTTGATCCAATGCTCGGGCTAACTGCCCATTCTTGCTGTAAAAGCTAAGCTGGCTGTCGATCAATTCGGCCACATCTTGCGCGACTTGAAAGTCGGCGTGATTCTTATTGAGTACCAGCGTGATCTTGCCGTCTTTGACAAACGGGTTGTTAAAGTCCTCTTCCAGTCGGGCACCACGGTAGATCTTGGCGGCGGTCTTAATCTTGGGATTGTCTAACTGGATCGGCCCCTGAGCCAAGGCATACACTCTGGGATCGCCCAGTTGCGGGCCCATCAGCGGTGTGGTGATTAGAATGCCTTTTTCAATGCTCTTGGCACTGCCGATCGAACTGACCGTGCATTCCAGCACATCACCTTGCCGGGCACCAGCGGCTGGAATCGTGGCCGAGACCATCACCAGAGCCACGTTCTTGGCGTCCTTCAATTCCAACGGACCGCGTTCGCCGATCGGGTTGTGCATTTTTTGCAGCATGGTGGCCACGGCGCGAATCGTCGGCAAAAAATTGCCACCGTCACCGGTTCCTTGTAGACCGACAACCAGTCCCATCCCTTGAATGGTGGCCTCCTCCTGACCTTTGAGCCGGCAAATGCTCTTGAGCAGCGTTCGTGCTTCGCCATTGCGAGGTAGCGCTATTAACAGTGCCAGAACGGTCAGAATCGTGATGGTATATTTGCGAGTCATAGCCAGTTGCGACCGTGGAAAAGTTATTCAGAGCGAGAAGAGAATAGCGCGGTACTTTCAAAGCGTGCGATTAGAACGGCGACCACTTGTCGTAGAACCCATTGAACCAGCCGCGACGATACGAGTCGCGAACATGGCCAACTGTGCGGCGGTTGATGCTCAGTTCGGCAATGTTGTCGCTGGTTACACGGTTGCGCGGATCGACATCTTCACGACGAACGATACCAGTCAGCGAGTTTTCCCAAACCTCATCATCCAGTTGAATTCGCTTGCGTGCCTCAATCACCAGGTTTCCGTTCGGGCGAATATCCACGACGCGGGCCGTCAGATTGAATTTCAATGCGTCGCGTGTTTCCAACTCGCCATTGGCTCGGAATTGTGAGTTATAGATCCCTGCTGCCGTCGGCTCGCCATTGGCCAGAGGGGCGGTGGTGACATTCAGCCCGTCAAATTCAAACCATTCCCGTAGCGACGCAATCAGGTTCAGGTTCTTACGACCGGTGAATTCACCTTCGCTGATCAACTGCGACGATTCGATGACAATGACCGAGACCAGATCATTTAGTTTGATTTCGCGTGGAGGAGCCGTCTCGCGATAGGTCAGCGAGCTGCTGGGGAGCGAGATATGCCCCTGCTGGTCTCTTTGATACAAGCTGGAGCTTTGCGCCCAAGCTGGCGACTGCCAGCCAATCGCCAGTGCC
Source organism: Planctomycetota bacterium (assembly GCA_034440595.1). Lineage (GTDB taxonomy): Bacteria > Planctomycetota > Planctomycetia > Pirellulales > JALHPA01 > JAWXCH01. The sequence goes on from JAWXCH010000027.1 coordinate 6,920, forward strand.
AGACTGCCAATGGCGATGCCCGTTGCTACTAGTTTCATTCGTACCGTTTGGTCGAACATGGTAATAATTCTCGAAGATGTTAATCAGTCACAAGTCACATACAGCAATGAATCAAGATCACCGCACCGGCGGTGCCCCGGCCAGGATCTCCACCTCTTGCAAGCCACAAACTCGTGCCAATAAGGCTTTGCGATCCGTCAGAAGCTCCACCGTTATCAGATCGCCCTGGCTTCCTTCTTCGCGTGCTCTTGCCCGCGTACGGACCTGAATGCCCCCGGAACGCGAGTACAGTTCCACCACATCGCCACGCCGTACCATCAGCGGTGCTCGCACGTACTGCCGGTCCAAGGTCTGCCCGACGGTGATGTTGCGAACCGCTTCCAGTCCAATCACCTCTTCGGCCAGTTGAAAGCCATCGCGATTTTGCGAACCTGGTTTCAAACGCTGAACTTGCAGGTCCGAGGCCTGAATGCGATCTCCTTTGACAATCGGGCGAACAGCCACGATCACGCTGGGAGGGAGCGATACCTTGGCGATGACTTCAAGTGAAGTTGGCGTCTGGCCGTTGTTGACAACAACCGTAAACCGCTGATTACCAACGAACGGGCGTTGGCCCCCTTCAATACTGATTTGTCGATTGCTGATCTGTCGGGCTTGTTCATCGGTCAGCTCGACGGCCACCTGCCAAGGCTCTTCGGCATTCACGGTCGTGCTGAGAAACTGCGTGATTGCATCGGCCACCATTGTCTGCGATAGGTGCATCGCCGACTTCGACAGGGGACGCACGGTCGTCGCAGCAACCGTCTCGGTGGCGGGCAAGACACTGACCTGTGACGCTCCGGAAAATTCATGCTGCGTTAGCTTCAATCCCTGAACGAATAGCCGGTCCTGAATGTCGCGTAGTTTGATTTGCTGCTTGCCACTGTTCGGCAGAATTGGTCCCAATTCCATAGCCGATAGTGCGGCCACTTCACTGCTGGTCCCGTTGTGAATTTCGGCCACGTCCGAAAGCAACAGCACGCGCCCCTCCGGGCGTGCTTCCTTGCGCAAGCGAATTTCCGCAGCATCCGCCTGAGAAACCAAGCTGACGATGAGCAGTGACAGAATGTATTTGGGATGGAACATGGATTTTGCTGTGCGAGTATTGATAAGAGAAGAAGGCACCGTCTGCAAATCGGTTTAGAACCTTCGCAGGTTACTGATCAATTGCAGGATCTGGTCACCCGCCTGGATGGCTTGTGAGTTTAACTCAAACGCACGTTGCGTGGTGATCAGATCGATCAACTCGGCAACCGGCTCCACGTTCGAGGCTTCCAGCGTATTCTGTCGAATCACGCCAATGCCGTTTGTGCCCGGGTTTCCTTGCAGCGGAGCACCCGATGCGTCGGTCTGCGAGAAGAGGTTCTCGCCCAGCTTCATCAAACCTTGCGGGTTGATAAACGTCGCAAGCTGCATCTGGCCGACTTGCTGCAACTGTGGTGTACCCGGCTGTTGAACCGAAACGATCCCTTCGGCACTGATGACAATTCCGGTGGCGTCCTGCGGAATCTGAATCACAGGGTCCACCAATCGACCGGTGAATGCCGAGCCGACCACCAACTGACCGGTGGCGTTGACCATCATGTTCCCCGCGCGGGTGAACATGATCTGACCGGTTGGTGGATCGACCACTTGCAAGAAACCTTGCCCTTCGATGGCAACGTCCAGCGGGCGGTTCGTCAACTGAAACGCACCTTGCTGGAAATCGGCTTGAGTGCTTTCCACGCGCACGCCAAGGCCGATCTCAATGCCGGTTGGTGTAAGCTGCCCGACACTGTCCATCGCACCGGGCAACATTTCATGCCGATAGAACAGGTCTTCAAAATTCGCACGATCGCGTTTGAACGCGGTGGTGTTGACGTTCGCCAGATTATTGGCGATCACGTCCAGCTTAGTTTGCAGCGAATCCATGCCGGTCGCTGCGGTATACAGTGTTTGTACGCTCATCGGATCTTCCCTAAATAGATATGTGTGCCACTGGCTCTGCCAGTGCTTCCTACTTCTGTTCTTCACTCTCTGGGCGAAGCCCCACCACGCGCTCCTGTGCTACGATTGTCGCAGTACGCGATTGACCAGTGAATTGAGCATCGAATCGTGATTGCGGATCATGGTGATATTGGCTTCAAAAACGCGCGATGTCTCGATCAGGTCCAGCATTTCCAAAGTGGGCCGGACGCCCGACATCTCAAGGTGCCCACTCACCACATGCCGGGCCTCTTCTTCCAGCGGTTCCACCGGCCCTAGCGAGCGGTACATGTTCTCGCCTTGCTTGACCATGTCGCTCAGATGCCGTGGCTGAACCATTTTGAGAAACGTTTTGTCGCCGTCTTGTTCCAATGCACCATCGGGCGAAATGCGCCACGGCGTATCCGGATTGATCACCAACGGGGTGTCTTCTTCACTCATGACGTGGTCACCACTTTGCGTGATCAGTTCTCCCAGGTCGTTGACCATAAAATTTCCGGCACGAGTCAGATACGGTTTGCCATGTTGATCGATGACAAAGAACCCATCGCCGTTAATCGCCACGTCGGTGGGATGATTGGTCGTCTTCAAGGTGCCTTGTGAAAAGTCGGTGATCGTTCCGCTCATCCACACGCCACCGCCGACATCGTTGATGCTGCCGGAACCAGGCCGATCCTGACCGCGCGAGGTCTCTTCGGCGAATCGTGCCTGAAAGACCGCCAGATCACGCTTGAACGCGGGCGTATCGACATTGGCCAGATTGTTCGACAGGACTTCCATTCGCTTGCTTTGCGAATAGGCACCTTCGGCGGAGATGTATAGTCCGTATGGCATCGTGCGATCACGTTGTGCGGCTTGGCGGTCGAATGACTGCTATCACCGCGGCAAAAAACTAAAGACGAATGTCTGTAGGAAAAGTGGAGCATGGCAAACGGAGTCTGCCTGCCCGGTGCGTCCCTTTAGCAACCGCAGTGCCAAAGCCTGAGAACGCCTAAAAGAGATTTGCAGATTGCACCCTAAGTCATTGCAAAACCGTGCATTGCGAGAATTTAGCAGCGAATTGCAGGTACCGATGCCAGCACCAGCGCCATCGGCAACTCAGTGCGATAATTGCCGATCGATGCGCAGATTATGCCGGTTGGAGATTGCCGCGAACCTCAGTTTCAAGTGGGCGAACCGCCAGAGCCGTACGGTCCAAGAAATTTATCCCCATTGAAGTGGATCATATGGTCGGGGAATTCGGCCACCCAGACTTCGGATTCCCAGACAATCTCAGAGACGTACTGTTTAAGGGTCTTGAAGTCCATGAATGCAGTCACATAGACTCGTGCTGCGACGCAATTCTTAAACGCTGATTCCAGTTCGGCAAATCGCTTGGGAGATACTGGGCCGTGCGAGGTCACCGCTTCGATCAAAAATAGCCAGTTACGTCGTTCATCAAATAGAACTATATCCGGTAACTTGTCGTGATTGATTGCTGGGACGTTCAGCTTGCTGAGCAACTGCTTTTCGATGATGAGATGTTTTTCAGCCGTATCCCCCAGGTAAACCAGCACCGAGTCAGGCGCAAACCGCGGCGCGAACTCCTCAATAATCAGTCGCTGCAGCTCATTATGGATACCCGCAGACAGTTCAATTGCCGAGCCATCCGCCAGCTTCACAGGCACCTTTAGCAATTGGCGGGCACGAGTGTAAGCAACCGACAGGCTTCCGTGTTGCTGGATAAAAGATTCGCACTTCTGTGCAAAGTCTTTCGATTTGAACTGCTTGATGACCTCCGTCGCTTCAGCGGTCAATTGATAGACAGTATCACCACTGTTTGTCGGTCGAGAGGGATTGTCTGGGTTGCGATCAACGATGCGAGCCTGTTCAAACTGATGAATCGTCTGACGGCGGATTGTCTCACGCGAGTTGGGCTTGTAGTCTTTGCCGTAGTGTTTGCGCATCCACTCCATGATATCCACTGTCCGGAGCAAAGGCCGCGAGGCTTTCTTCCAGGGATCCTTCTCTTTCAGTCCCGCCAGTGCCAACAGCGTCAGGCAAGATCGTTCGTTTTGCTGAGCCTTAGGCATACCTAGGCTCTTTAATATCGCCAAGGCCTCTTCTTGCTTACTCATGCTGTCGTCTCAATCAATTCGTTCACGAGTGTTCCAGGTAGTGCCAATGTAGCGCCAACAATCCGTTCCACCACGGATGGATTTTTATCGCTAAGTTGCAAGATTTGCTGCCCGATGGATTCAATCGTCGCTTGATCTGGAAACGGCATCGACCTGATTTCCGTCGCATTGACCTGAGTATTGCCACTGATGGCACGGAAATATTGATCTACAAAGGCTGAGTTAAAAAAAGCGGCCAGACCGAACACTTCCAACTGCGATAACTCTGAACCGGCGCGGTAGACGTAGTTCAGATGGTTTTCCAGCCCGACCCACTCGGAGTATGAATCTTGCGGTGTGAAAACACCTGCGACCAGTCGGCGTTTTTCTTCCTTGGATGTGAATCGTTTTAGCAGAACGTAATTCCTGGCCGGAACCAGCAAGCGTTTTGACGCATTACTGACTTCGATGTGTGTTTGCTTGCCGTTCTTCCGGGGGAACGGAGTCACGAACGGGCGCACATTGTGCATCCACAAGAGCGGAGCGGTGGTTGCGCTCTGCACATCACGCAAAAACTCAACGGCACGAAAACCTACGACCGGTCCGGTTGAAATTTCAAAACCGAGATCACGAAATCGGCACGGAAGCTTGTCCATCGCTGCAACGATCTCATGCTCCATTCGGTTGCTTGTCACTCTGACGACATGATCGCCGTTGCTGTTGTCGATGATTGTGTCGTACATGGCGCGACGCTGTTGCACCTCCATGAGATCCCGGCCGGTACTGCTCGTCAGTAAAATGTCCCGAGGGGTTGCTCCCTTTTCAGCGTGAAGAATTACATTCTCTTGCAGCACCGCATCGCTCTTAAACGCCTCCGTGCGCGATTCAAAAACATGTACCTGACGGACGCTCATGCGGTCAAAATACCATTTACGAAATCGCTTGAAGTAAGGGCCGTTGAAGTAGCTCCGCGGCGTGATCGCTACCATTTCTCCACCAGGAAGCAGTAACTCCGCCGCGCGTGCCATGAACAGAGCATAGATATTTGGCTGGCCATGAACGACATGCGCCATCGCACGGGCTTGCGCCGAATCCTTGCGCAATTTGAAATAGGGTGGATTCAGAATGGCCCAGTGAAAGCTCGGCTCGATGGCATTGTCGAACAGAGATTCCTCGCCGTTCGACAGGATGAAGTCTTCGTCGCGTATCGCAAAAGTCAGCTTGTGCCCGGCGGTGCAAAGCGCCTGCTGACAATGTGTCAGCGATTGACGCAGCAGTGGAACCAGGCTCTGGTCGTTCTCCCACAACTCAAAATGCAGTTTCAGCGGTGAATCGTGTTCCAGCAACCGCTGGCAGACTGCAACGGAAAGGGTTCCGACTCCTGCCCCTGCATCAAGAATGCGAAGATGGCACTCTAAAGGTTGCGAGAACATGCCCGCCATAAACTCGGCAATGACCGCCGGGGTGCCAAAGTGCCCCGTGACCTTCCGCTGCTCCGCTGGAACCAGCGCGTCGAACCGCCGTTGCTGCTCAGAGGCAAAGTCGGTCAGTGGTTTGGTTGCAACTGACATCGGTACCGCGGTCGACGCGTCTGCTAAAGCACGGAATAGGTGGACACTCGTTCAGACTGTCTATCTTATCGAAATTGTCACAGGGCAGAAAGCTGCGAAAGTAAGCCAGCCTTCTTTCGCGATATCGACCGGTTTGCCAGGCATCTTTCGCCGCCATTACGCAATTTTACGACCGGTTAGCGAAATCTAATTGCTCCCCCCGTAACACTTCCGCCCCGTTCACGCTTAGCTAGGTAGTGATGAGCACACCGCTCACCAAAACCTTCTCTCTGCAAAAAACAAGGATTCGCACCATGTATCGATCATTTCAAAACACGGCGGATATGGAAAGCCTGTTCGGATTCGCCTGGGGACCATCGGCCGACAACGGCGGCCACAACAGTCAGGAGCCTTCGACGCTTCCTTACCGTCCTGATCGTTCAGGCGATGGCGTGGAGATGGTGCCAGACACAGTTGTGCCCGTGCCGATTCGCCCTGGGTAGATACTTGTCGACTGACATCGGGAGCGTGCCACGGATGGGTCGGGGTAAACGCTCCCCCAGCTTCTAGATTTACACATTCGCGGCAACCGCTCCCCCCAGCCGGGCAAATGGGGTGAGTTACCAACAAACACCAGACATGGAGACCAATAGATATGCAGCAATAACCGTTTGCTGAGTCGGGAGGCTCATAAAACCGAGACAGCTCAATGCGAGTTGCCTCGGTTTTTTTGTAGATTCTCGAAACGTTCTCAGTCTAGCGACCGCGCAAAGTGTCCTGCTCCGGCGGTACTGCACACGCTCCCCGCCCCCCTTGCCAACTTGACCAATCTGCTAGAATAACGCACCGTTATCCACTTTTTCGGCCTTTCCCCCGGAGCCGACCTTGGTTCAGGCACCGCCTACCAGAGCCAGCCTGCTCGTCCGTATTCGAGATACCCACGATACCGACGCCTGGCAGCAGTTTTTGGACATCTATTCCTCGCTAGTC
>JAWXCH010000028.1:0-5624 GCA_034440595.1 Planctomycetota bacterium
CAGTTCCAACCGCAAACAGGCCGATGCCGATAACTGCGTTCATGTTAAAAAAGGCCAGATTCACGCGGCTCAGGTCATCGGGCCGGACCAGCAGATGCTCATAAATCAGCAGCACTGCCACGACCACCACACCCGACCAGTAAATCCAACCGAACCCATCATAAACAAATGGCAGCAGGCTGAGCAGGAGGATCGTGCCAAGATGGCAGGCCGCTGCGATACGGAGGGCCACCGGAACACCAACCGCTGCCGGCACGCTATGCAGCCCGGTCTGTTGGTCAAAACTTGCGTCCTGACAGGCATAAATGATATCAAAACCGGCCACCCAGAGCATGACCGCGGCACCCAGCACCATTGCCGGCAGCAGGTCGGCCGGGTTCACCAGTACCTCCTGCCCGCGAATTGCGATCCAGGCACAGATCGGAGCGAGCATCAGCGCCGCGCCCAGCCAAAAATGAGCCAGCGCCGTGAAACGCTTGGTGTAGCTGTAACCAATCAAGAACAGCAGCACGGGCACAGAAAGATAAAATGGCAACCAGTTGGGCAAGAAAATCAGCGTGGCCGCGACAAACGCAACCGAGCAGACCAGTGCAAAGATCCAAACCTGTCCGAGTCCCAGTATTCCGGCCGGGATATGCCGCGTGGCCGTGCGTGGGTTGAGCGCATCGATCCGGCGGTCGGCAATCCGGTTGAACGCCATCGCCGCGCTGCGGGCGGTGACCATGCAAAGCAGAATCCCCAGCAGATCCTGCCAGTGAAATGGAGTCGGCGGTTCGCTGTGCGTCCAGGCCATGGTCGCCGCCAATAGCGCAAACGGCAGTGCAAACACCGTGTGGCTAAAGCGAATCATTTCCAGCAGATGGCGAACCGTTTGCATACCGGCTACTCGGTCCCCCAACGGTGGATCAGCGCATTACCGACTTGCAGTTGATCGCAATTGCGTCCCACGACAAAGTCGACGAGATCGGCAACGGACTCTGCCCCGTGGTAAAAGCCGGGCGAGGCAGGCAGTATCACGGCACCCGCCTCAGTGGCGCGGCGCATGTTCTCGATCTGCGGCAGCGAGAGCGGTGTTTCGCGCGGCACCAGTATCAGCTTGCGGCGTTCCTTCAGGTGAACTTCGGCGGCGCGATGGATCAAGTTGCTCCCCAGCGAGCAGGCAATCGCGGCCAGTGTGCTGCCGGAGCATGGGGCAACGACCATCCCGCCGGTCAAGAATGAGCCGCTGGCGATCGAAGACATCATGTCTTGATAGTGGCAATAATAGGCCCGGCCCCGCTGCAACTGGCCGCTGCTGTAGTCGTGGACCTCGGCTGGCTGGTTTGGTCGCAGCAGCAACTGCCGCACCTGGGGAGAGGCCTCGATTAACGCAGATTCATTCAATGCTGTATCGACCAGGAGATTCTTCAGGGCGATGCGCACCCCCAACTCTTGCTCGATGACTGCTACACCAGACGAACTGACGGTGACGTACACATCACGCCCGGCGGCCAACAGCGTCTCCAGCAGCCGAACGGCATAGATCGCACCGCTGGCACCGGTGATGGCAAGCACGATGGGGAGTTGAGGCGTGGTCATGGTTTAGTTCCGACATAGAGCGTCGCCACGCCAAAGGTGAGCGGCGTGTAGCTGACTTTGGTCAGACCGGCCTGCACCATCCGCTCCACCAAGGCGGGACCGCAGGGAAATTCTCCCACGCTCTGTGGTAAATAATTGTAAGCGCTGGATGCATTGCGCGACAGTGCCTGCCCAATCCGCGGCAAGACATGGCGAAAGTACCAGCGATAAAGGCTGCTAAAAGGCCAGATCGTGGGGGACGAAAACTCCAGCACAGCCACCTTGCCACCCGCACGGCAGACGCGCGTCATTTCACGCAGGCCGCGGTCAGTGTCGGTGACATTCCGCAGTCCAAAGGCCACAGTCACGATCTGAAAAGTGTTCTCTGGAAACGGCAGCCGTTGTGCATCCGCCTCTACAAATGTCAGCCGATCTTGAAAGCCCCTCTTATCTCCTTTCTGAATGCCAATGGCCAACATCTCATGGCAAAAGTCAGCCGCCATCACCGGGGCGGTGGACCGCTTGGCATAAGCCAGTGCCAGGTCGCCGGTTCCGGTACACAAATCCAGCATCGGCCCATCCCCCGTCAGCGGCACCTTACGCACGGTTCTCCAGCGCCAGTAGTGATCCGTACCGAGCGACAACAGGTGATTCAAAAAGTCGTAGCGCGGAGCGATCTCGCCAAACATCCGCCGCACACGTGTTTCGGACTTATCAACAGCCATACAGCGGACAATTAGGGGGAGAAAAAGGCCCCGGCAGCATATGCCGACTACACAGTTTCAAGAAACCGCAGTGTTTTGCAAGGGTTAACAGGAATTTGGGGCAGCGATTCGACTTCCGATCTCTCCCGTCATAAACTGAATTCCAGATCAAGGTATCGTACACCTTACCCGCTGGTCCAGTTCTTCGGGTCCACTTTACGCTACACGAAACATGAAATCGATTCGGTTCTCGGGACTAACTGCGACCATTTTATGTATTGTTTGCCAATTCGGGTGCAACGAAGCACCACAAAGCGCAAACGTGGGGAACTTTGTAAAAATGAATGGCGACCCTGATATGGTCGCGTCGTCGATTGAAATTAGCGATGATGTGCTTACGTTATATGCAGCAAAAAGAGCAGGCAAGGTCGCTGACAAGGGGGTGCAAAATGAATTGGCTTACTATGGTAAAACGTTGCTGTATTTTGATATTCGAGACGAAGGCGAGGCAATGAAAATCGAAAATTTTCCGCTCCCGGCCGCCGACTTGAATAAGTTGGGCGATTACGCATCGGACGTTTTGCACAGAATGCTTCCCCCTATTCTGGTGAACGTTCAACATGGTGAATTAAGAGTTGTGAACGTGTCGTCCGAAGGGGTGATTGAATCTGTTCAGGAACCGCAACTCATTCGTGCCATACGGTTCGTGCCAACTAAAGAATCGAAATAGAATCGCCATATGGGTACTACTTCAATTGTCGGAGGCATTAACTGACATGCAGGGTGCGTTCGGACAGAGCGTATTGGATGCCACAATGAAGCGACGATGGAAATGGCTGCTGGTTTTTCTTCTCCTTACGCTCCCAATCCTCGCGGGATGGGCCTACGTTCGCGCCAACCCGTTGGTCTTCAATGAATCGTTTTGGCACCACGCCCATTGCATCAAAATCGCCGGGCTGGAATTGGAAGGGTACGCCGAACAACACAACGGGCAATTCCCGTCTCATCCGCGGGGATACCCAAACGCGCTGTTGCTCATGGATGAAAACTGTTTCTCTACTCTCACCGGCCCCGGCTACGATGAGACCCCGCTGCTTGAGGCGAAGCGAACCGGTCGTCAACTGACTGAAGCGGAGTGCGGTCGGGTGTATATCCAGGGCCTTACCCAGAAGAGCAACCCGAGACTCGTTCTGTTGTTCGACAAACTTCCAACGCCGGGGGGCGATCACTGTCATTTTCTGGGCCGCATGTCGGCTCCACTCGGTCGTGAGGTCTGGTACGTCGGCACTGGACACGAGTTCATAGAAGAAAATCAATGGCCAACCTTCGCCGCGAACCAGGTCCAGCTACTGGTGCAAGAAGGCTATGACCCCGCCGAGGCCCAGCGGCTTTATGCCTCGCAGCCTTAGAACCTCGGGACAAAGTGGTATTGGCGTTTGATGTTGTTATAGGTCAAGATGACGTTTTTGGTTGTGGACGGCAAGATCGCTTCACGGAGGAACGAACATGTCTAGCAAATTACTACCGGATGCATTTTGGAACGAGATCGAGCAGCTATTTCCCGTATATCAGCCATCTCCCGACGGGGGACGGCCGCCCAAGCAGGCACCGCAGGTGCTGACAGCAGTGCTGTTTGTGTTGAGGACGAACATCGGGTGGAAGGACTTGCCCAGTGAGGCCTTCGGTGTTTCCTACAAGACCTGCAATCGCCGCATTGCCGGGTGGATCGAGAAAGGCATCTGGCAATAGATTCATCACTTATTCCTGGCAAAGCTACGGGGCGCGGATCTGTTGGATTGGTCACGGGTTCTTAGTCGACTCGAGTTTAGTGAAGGCTCCCTTGGAAGTAAAACCAGCGCCTGTTAACCAATGACCATTCTGTGCCACTGTGGGTGAAACATTTCAATCCCAATAACCGGATTCTTTTGTTCAGGCAAGTCGAACCGCTTGAATGGCTTGGCAATTTAACGCTGACTATATCCTATGCTTGATAAAAAACCTGATTAAAATGGCATAGATAAAACCATCAACGCTCTCAGAAAAAACACTTTACATCGCCCTAAGATGCAGGATTTTGCATGCCCGAAACAAATGTAAATCGACCTCGATACCCTGCTTTGGATGGTGTGCGTGGATTGGCAATTATTCTGGTTTTAATTCATCATCAAACGCTTCTTGCCAATACCGGTCCTCTGTCAAGCTTTATGAGAGGAGTGGCCGCATACGGTTGGTGTGGTGTTGATTTGTTTTTCGTCTTGTCGGGATTTTTAATTACGGGAATCCTGCTCGATTCAAAAAACTCGCCTCAGTATTTCAAACACTTTTATACGCGACGTGTGCTGCGAATTTTTCCCTTATATTACTTAATTCTTTGTGTGTGTGTTTTCATACTACCCTATATCCCTCATCCCAAATCGCAATTGTTTGGCCGAATCGCCGGGGACGAAATATGGTATTTTTTCTTCCTGCAGAATTATGTCATTGCTTGGCATGGACAATTTCGACATGGAATCTTAGATGTAACTTGGTCTTTAGCAATTGAGGAACAGTTCTATATTATCTGGCCAATGATCGTTGCATTTTTTCGACCTGAGAAGGTTTTACTCATTTGCATAGCATTGATTATTGGAGTGTTGGTTCTGCGAATTTTGATTGACTACAATTGCGACATTTCTCCGGTGGCAATCTATGTTTCTACACTGACTCGCATGGACGGTTTAGCATGTGGAGCATTGATCGCCGTAGCCGTGCGAATCGCGAAATGGGAGCGATGGTTAATTGACTACCGGAGAGTTGTCTTGGTTGTCGCCTCGATAAGCTTACTCTTCTTGACGGCGGGGCTTGGAAAAAGAAGTTGGGAGTCTTCGATTGTCATACGCTATGGTTACACTTGTAATGCTCTTTTATTCGGAAGTTTAATTGTCGAATTACTGTATGCCAAAACCGATTCCCTTTTATATCGATTATTCGTGAATCGATTCCTCATCGCTTTTGGAAAATATAGTTATGCTATCTATCTTATCAATCTTCCGCTTGCCGCTCTTATTCGGGACACAGTGTACGGTCCCAAACGATTTTTGACGATTGGTGGTTCGCAACTGCCTGGCCAATTTATTTATTATGTCATTTGCACTTCACTAATATTTACTGCCGCCGTGATCAGTTGGAATTTAATTGAAAAACGGTTTTTGGCTATCGGAAAGGTAACCGTTCACACCCCGGCGAGTAATGAGGGCGTTGGTTTTCCGGCAAAGTGAGCGTGGAGTGCGTTAGCCCAGGACTTTCGGACAGTGGGCGGGGAGCGGATAATGGTTCCCCAAGGAGGTCCGAACGATGGACGAAACAGACTCGAAACGAAACGTA
>JAWXCH010000029.1:0-44696 GCA_034440595.1 Planctomycetota bacterium
CAGTTCACTACAGAAACCGCAGTTTAACAGACAATTGCCTAATTCTCCTATTGACCTTTCAGAACCAAATACAACCCATGCAAAAGCTGACGTGGTCCCCCTTTGTACTTATGAGCTTGGCTGGAGGCGGTTTAGTTGCAATGCAGCGGCGATTGCGAAGTGCGAAGTAGTGGCCTACGTCGATAATCGCCGTCGCGCACGCGTAGAGAAAACTACGCCACGCCACCCACCTCAAACAACCCCCAAATCCCACTGTCTTTCTCCATCCCGACAGGCGGGCAGCGCGCATTTAATCGAGGCGGAGAAGGTTTCAGGTTACCTGGAAACCACTGCGAGAACACACGCCAGATAGCACCTCAGACGTCGCATATGCCACCACTATAGTGGCAGATCAAGTTCAAAAAAAAGCACAAAACAACGGCGAGATGTTGTCAGGTTTGTAAAGTACTCATACAATGCTAATGATCAGGGGGTCTACATCTCGGGGAGTGAATCATGTCGACTGTTGTAAGGGCTCTTCACGTTATAGTGGCGGCTCTGTGCCTGGTGTTTACAGCCTCCCTTTCAGCCCACGCCCAAGCACCGTGGAACTTCGTCGTTCTACCCGACACGCAGTTCTATTCAGAAAACGTGGGCGGAACCCGGTTCGCGCAATTTACGCAACAGACACAGTGGATCGTCGATAACCGCGTTTCGCAGAATATCCAGTTTGTTTCACACCTGGGTGACATCGTTCAAAACGGCTCGGTGGCTGCCGAGTGGACGCGTGCCGATCAGGCAATGGACATCCTCGACACCGTGCCGCAACTCCCCTATGCGGCGGTCCCCGGCAACCACGACTACGCCTCGACCAGCAACAAGAGCACCGGCGCTACGAACTATGTGAATTACTTCGGTGCAGCGCGTTATGCCGACCGGAGTTGGTACGGCGGCTCCAGCCCCAACCAACAAAACCACTACCAATACTTCACCGCAAACGGCCGAGAGTATCTGCACTTGGCCGTCGAATGGCAGCCTGAGAATGTGATTGGCGGTAATGATGCATTCCAATGGGCGCAGTCGATTCTGGATGCGAACCCGACACTTCCTACCATTCTTACCACACATGAGTACATCATAGATGATTTCACGGACATTGATGGCCGTACCAATACGGGGCAAGCCATTTGGAACAATCTGGTCAATTACAATGATCAGGTTTTTATGACGGTCAATGGTCACTTTCATCGCGGTGTGGATGGCGATGATGGTGAACGGTACGAAATGGCCGTCAACAACAACGACTCTGGCCGGCCCGTTTACCAGTTCCTCACCGACTACCAGGGCTATCCCAATGGTGGTGATGGTTACTTGCGTATGTACACTTTCGATGAGGCGGGTGGTCAAATTCATATGACTACCATGTCCCCCAAAACCGGCGCTACGAACACCGTCGGTGCGGGGCTGTCGCGATTCCAACGCGCCGAGCTAGTCCCCTATGACATGCCTGCTGGATTACCCGACATTTCCCAAGGGACGTTTCAGATCGACGCCAATAGTCGATTTAGCATACCGTTGGATTTTGCTAATCGTCTTGTGCCTTTGGAGATCGAGCCACCACCGGGGCCAGATTTCGTTTTTCAAAACGGCCTGAACGGATACAGCGGAACGCAAGACACGTTTATCAGCAGCAACGAAACAGGTACCACTTCCGGACAGTCCGGCAGTGGTGACGCGCGAGGAATGAGTTTTGGGACGCTCGACTTTTTGAGTGTGGATGCCGACGATGGCTCACCGGGAGCCAAGCCGAACCAAAGCCTGATTCGATTTGATAGTATCGTTGGTGTGGGTTCAGGGCAGATTGCACCGGGCACCAACATCGACAGCGCCAAACTGTTTATCGAGGCTTTTGATGCGGGTCATGGATTTCAGGTCCATCAGATGCTCGCGAATTGGTCGGAGTCCAGCACCTGGAACAGCATGGCGAACGGCGTGCAGCTCGATAACAACGAGGCCTCCTCCACGATATTGGCGACGTTCACCAATGTCACAATTGGGACGATCGAAATCGACGTCACCGCGATTGTGCAAGCCTATATCGACGGAACGGCCACCAATTACGGTTGGCTGTTTGAACCCGTTCTCAACGGTACCGATGGCGTGGACATTCGCAGTAGCGAATACGGTACACTCAGCCTGCGCCCGCGGCTGGAGGTGTTCGTAACTGAGCTGGCTGGCGACCTCAACAACGACGGCTTCGTGGGCCAGGACGATCTCAATCTCATTCTCAGCAATTGGGGACAAGACGTCCCGCCGGGCAATCCTCTAGCCGATGCCGATGGCAGTGGATTCGTGGGCCAGGACGATCTGAATGTGGTACTCAGCGCCTGGGGGCAGGGCACGCCTCCCCCTGTTACGCCTGTTCCAGAGCCAGCTACCTTTCTATTGATGGGCATAGCGGGAATTACACTACTCGCAATGCGACGTCGAGTTCGTTGTGCGAAGTAGTGCTAGACATCGATAATCGCCGCGCACGCGTAGCGAAAACTACTCCACCCCACCCATCTCAAACAACCTCCCAACCCCTCTCTCTTCCTCCACCGCCACATGCAGATATAAACTCGTCGTCATCAGACTCCCGTGCCCTGCCGCCGCTTTCACTTCCGCTAACGTCCTGCCACCGGCGAGTGCATGACTGATGAACGTGTGCCGACCGTGATGGATGGTGAGTGTGCGGAGTCGTTCTAATCCGAGCGGTTTGCAAGCGGTTAGAAATCTACGACGCACGACGTGGCGATTGAGCGGTGTGCCGAACGTGGCTCGTTGGAGAGAGCAGACGAAGTGA
Organism: Planctomycetota bacterium; assembly: GCA_034440595.1. Classification (GTDB taxonomy): domain Bacteria; phylum Planctomycetota; class Planctomycetia; order Pirellulales; family JALHPA01; genus JAWXCH01. The sequence continues at coordinate 2,825 of JAWXCH010000029.1, forward strand.
TCGTTGGAAGGATTATTCGAAGACTTGCGTTGCTGTTGGTATCTGAACTGCAACCACGCAGTAACATCCTGCAAAGTTCCCTCGTCCCACCATAACGCGCGATCTGGAGCACCTCGGCGTGCAAGTCCGCACGAACACGCCCGTCACAAGGATCGATGACGACGGCGTCGGTTGCGGCGACAAGTCGATTCCCGCCGCCACGGTCCTCTGGGCCGCGGGGGTGAAAGCCTCGCCGCTGGGGCGCTTGGCGGGGCTGGTGGTCGATCGTCACGGCAGAGTGCTGGTCGAGCCAGACCTCAGCGTACCCTGTCACCGCAATGTTTTCGTCGCCGGCGACCTAGCCTGCTTCACGCACCAAACCGGCCAGCCGCTCCCCGGCACCGCCCCGGTCGCCATACAGCAAGGTCGCTTTCTGGCGCGAACGATTCGTTGCGATTTGCAAGGCCAGCCACGCGAGCCGTTCCACTTCGCCAACAAAGGACAATTGGCGACCATCGGCCGTAGCCGCGCGATTGTCGAGGTAGGACGCTGGAAAGTGGTGGGTTTCCCGGCCTGGCTGCTGTGGCTCGTTATTCACATTTATTACCTGACCGGCTTTAAGAACCGCTTGCTGGTCGTGCTGCAATGGGCCTGGTCGTATCTCACCTATTCGCGGGGCGCCCGGTTGATTTTGAACAAACACTGGCGATCCCAGCCCCCCGCGACACATGAATTGTGAGTTGAAACTTCCGATCGCAGGAGCGACCTTTGGCGTAGTGTATAAACTAGTCGAAGTGGCAGAGTCGGGCATTCCTCGTGGCAACCTCATACGGCTTACTCTACAATGCGGTTGATTTATGTAAGCGGAACGGCGCAAGGAATTCTTCCCGGTTCGATCTGGCACTCATAACGAAAAGGAGAACGCACGTGGCGAGTTCCCACCCACCGCAACACGCCTATCCAGGCATTCCGGTCGATTTGCAACCCGAGGGCGAGTCGCTCGCTGCCGCAAAGACATTTCCGCTCGTGAAAGAAACCGCGTTTGAAGCGATCCGAATGGTGATCCACAAAGGCCACGAACTGAAGCAGCACCAGACCGAGGGACCGATCACGATCTATTGCATCGAAGGTCGGCTGACTTTCACCGCGCGCGATCAGACTCACGAACTGAAGCCTGGCCGCTGGCTGTTCCTGCTCGGTGGCGAACCACATTCACTGGTTGCAATCGAGGATTCGTCGTTGCTCTTGACCATTCTCTTCCCAGGATCGCAGGCACTGCGCGAGGCCGCGGGAAGTGCCTAAGGGGATTGGAGCGTTGACGATGGACCGAATCATGCCGCCGCGGGGAGAGCTTCAGGCGATTGCCCCGAACCGAAGGAACGATGGGAGGAGATCATGCCGAACTATACCTAGAGGGTCGCGTGGCCTTCGGGTCAGGCAGAACGAAGCAAGATCTGGCGGCAGGCCAACTGCTTTACCTCTCCGGTGAAGAGCCTCATTCGCTCCACGGTGTCGAAGACTCTACTGTTCTCGTGACGATTCTGTTGATCGCCATCATGCGAATTGTTAAACTCGCTTTGGTGGAAAAAATCGTCAGTAAGAAAGACGGTTCAGACATGGCAAGTAATCAGACGAGTACGGAGAGAAAACTTTTTTGCGTCGGCATCTTTACAAATGTTACTCAGGCCAACCAAGCGGTTGCTGGTTTGTTAAGGGCCGGCTTCGACAAGGATCACATCACCGTTATCTGCTCGAATCAAGCAAAGGAGCATCACTTCCGCACTTTTGAGCATGAACACTTGACCGGGGCCGATACGCCCCTGGCGGCAGCCGCCGGAGGTGTAAGGCAAACGGACCACTGTGGCGCGCACGCCCACTGATGGATCGACGAAGTAACCTTATGCACATCAGGCTCAAAACACCTCCCCGACAAGGACTCGAACCTTGGACCTAGCGGTTAACAGCCGCTCGCTCTACCAACTGAGCTATCGGGGAATAAAAACTCTGTACCCATCCAGAGCACCAACCGAACCGGCAGTTACTCCTCAAAGCTTCCTTCTCAGAAAGGACACCCTCTCAGGTGGTCCCACACGGGTACAGATCCACATTTTAATCGGCTGGCGAAACTTCGACAAGCGGCGACACCCGGAAATCAACCCGCCATCCCGCTCAAATCGGCCCTGCCGATTCGCCATAACTCGCAACTCCAGCATAATTTGCAATTACGACACCGCAGCACCACGCGGGTTCGCCTCCTGAGCCTGCCGCTCGCCATCCGCCCCCATTCATCGCACCACCAAAACCGCCCCGTTGACAGTATATATATGGTCGCTCCGCGGCCCGGTTTCTGAAACCCGGTGACCGGCCGGTCCGCCGCCCAAAGTCCCCGCCTGGGCTACCCCCCCCGGCTATTTTTTTGCCATTTGCCCGCTCATTCATTACATTAGAGACATAGCTGCTTGATCCATCCCACCTGATTTGCAGCCATCGCGGCCTGCGTAACCACCATCTCGCTGTTCGCCGCATGTTCGCCGGGCAACTTTTTTATCGTGCCGGCAGTCAGTTTTTCAGCCGGCCACGTACAGGTAGAGGGGAGTAGTCGGGGGGCGATCAAAGTTTCGCATTAGTTTCACATCCGTACTGAGGAATTCTCACTGATGAATCCATTTGGACCCAACGGCATGTCGCGTCGCGACCTGCTCAAGACATCCGGCACCGCAGCGGCCGTTTCGGCATTGGCAACTCTGGCAGTTCCTAAAGTACACGCCGCCGACAGCAGCGAAATCCGCATCGCCCTCGTCGGTGCGGGCGGTCGCGGAACCGGTGCCGCTGGCGATGCAATGAACAACTCCAGCGGGCCTGTCAAACTGGTCGCCATGGCCGACGTGTTTGAAAATCGACTCAGCCAGTCCTATCAAGGCCTGAAAAACGCACACAACGATAAGGTCGATGTGCCCGAGGACAATCGCTACGTCGGGCTAGATGCCTACAAAAAAGCAATGGATTGCCTCCGTCCAGGGGACGTGGTGATTCTGGCCACCCCGCCCGCTTTTCGCTGGGTTCATTTTGGCTATGCCATCGATAAAGGTCTGAACGTCTTCATGGAGAAGCCGATCGCCGTCGACGGCCCTAGCACTCGCAAAATGTTGAAGCTCGGCGAAGACTCCGTCAAGAAGAATCTGAAGGTCGGCGTTGGTCTGATGTGTCGTCACTGCCGCGCACGTGGTGAGCTGTCCGATCGCATTCGCAATGGCGAAATCGGCGATATCGTTCTGATGCGTGCCTACCGTGCAGCCGGCCCAACCGGCAGCGCGTTCGTCGGCCCGCGCCGCGACGATGAAAACGAACTGGATTACCAGATTCGCAACTTCCACGGTTTTCTTTGGCTCAGCGGCGGAGCCTACAGCGACTTCTTGATTCATAATATTGATGAATGTTGCTGGATGAAGGATGCCTGGCCGATTGAAGCCAAGGGCTTTGGCGGGCGACATTATCGCGGCGACAGCGTCGATCAAAACTTCGACGTCTACTCGACCGAGTACACCTTTGCAGACGGCTCCAAGATGATGCTCGAAGGCCGCTGCATGATTGGTTGCTACAACGAGTTCGCCACCTATGTACACGGCACCAAAGGCTCGGCAGTCGTTTCTGCGTCGGGCCATATGCCTTCCAAGTGCCGCATCTACAAAAACCAAAGTTTCAAAAAGGAAAACATCGTCTGGCAGTGGGATAAACCAGAGCCAAACCCTTACCAAATGGAATGGAACGACCTGATCGCGGCCATCATCAACGACAAGCCGTACAACGAGGTCGAACGTGGCGCCAAGTCCAGCCTCGTCACCGCCATGGGACGCACGGCCTGCCACACGGGCCAGATCGTCACGTATGACGAAATGCTGAACCACGAGCATGAACTGGCACCGAACCTGGACACGCTGACCTCCGATTCCCCGGCCCCGCTGCTGGCGATGAAGAATGGCAAGTACCCCGTGCCGCAGCCGGGCATCAATACCCGCCGCGAGTTCTAAAGTAATGTAGTAGGCACGGTCCCCGTGCCGTTAAACAAATGTTGCAGGCACAAATCTTCACCTCTCCCGCTTTCGAGAGAGGTCGCGGTATCAGCCGGGTGAGGGTGCCCTCCGTCGCATTTCGCTCCGCCGAAATAGTGCCCTCGTCATTCCCGCGAACGCGGGAATCCAGTTCCTCTCCTGTTCACCTGCTCTACTCTCTCGCGTAACGCGGTGCAGTCCACCCTTTATCGCGGTGCTGGGATTTGCGCGTTTTTAAGCGCGCGAATCGTGAATTCAGCCTAGCAGAGGTGCTGGCTTTTTTTCAAGCGCCGCGCTGCGCGAGAGAGTAGAAAGTTGAAAGTGGAGAGAAGAGGAAAAGTTGGCTTGGTTTTGGTGTTGACGTCGCTGCGTGCCACTGCTGATTTGTCCAGCAGTGCTGTTCGTTCGATCCCGCAAATTTCAATTGCACCTGTCGGCGCGCCATCTTGGCGAGCGCCGGCCGGTGTTTTTTATTAATGGATCATGAAGTGATGAATCGAGCGATCAACGATCCCTCAGCTGCCGATAGCGGAAAATCGTGCAGCCGATCAAGATTACTGAAATGAGTGCCACGATCACCAAGCCGGTAGTTAGTGGTGAATCGGCCGGGTCACGCTTCAGGCCAACGTGATTTGCATGAAGGATGATTGCGGTGGCACTGCCTGACGCAAAGAACAGAGCCGTACCACTGAAGCCGGTGCGCACTTGCTTTGCCGACTTGCCGAATGCAAGGCATGCAATCGTCGCCAAGAACGAAACGATTGCGGCTAAAGGAATGATAAAAACGGGATTCATTGTCTCCTTCCAAAGTACCGGGCAATTCGAGCAGATCTCAGTCCCAAAGCATAACGCAACCTTCTTGGTTGATCGTACCGCTGCATCTAGGGCAGGGATCCCCGTTGTTCCACAGAACCAAATCGGACCCACGGCAATCTGGGCAGCCGCCAGCGCGTGTGTCATTCGATAGCGGTATCGTGCGATATTCTCCGTTTTCGTCGCGGCGGCGATAGCCCATGAGAACGTCGCACAGTTCGCGGCAACGGCGGCAATACATGGTTTGGGTGGTGACCTCAAAGCCGGCATCGTAACTGCCGCTGACCTCGGCTGTGTAGCCACAATCCTGGCATACATATTCCAATTTGGCTCCCATCCTACCTACTCCATACGGAGATAAATTGGCCGCTCTGAGATTCGATCCTACCGGAAGTGTTGGCTTTATTTCAATCGCTGCGTTGTGCGACAAGGCAGAGGGCGCCCCGGCATTGCTTAGCTCGGCATGGTCAGCCCACGTTTTCTGACGGCAGCCTTTAAGATTTCAATGTGTTCGCTGTCGGTGTGAGACTCGTACGATTTGAATTCACTAAATGTGTCACGTCCCGAGTCGCGTTCGCTATCGTCTTCCCAAAATGGCCCGGCGATGCCTGCCATCCAACTTCGGTCACTCGCCCAATGGGGCGGATCTACGCGGAATCGGTATAGAAAGTACCAACCCTGTCTTTCTCCATCAATGACTTCAACGCTGTGGACCAACTCGATTTCATCTGGCGCGGACTTCAATTCATTTGGATGCATGAGCCAGTGCACGAAATCGGATTCAGCAATCATGTCCATCGTTCGATACTCTTTTGGAAAAGCCTCGACTTTTCCCAAGTACGTCAGCCAAGTATGCAACCGATTTCGAGTCGCAGGATTACTTGCGCATTCGCTTACCAGTTCAGTCGCATTAGATGAATTATCCATCAGCGCCGAGATGACAGGGGCGATCATTCTATTGAGTCGTCGATTTACCGCAAATGAACCACGAATCGTGTTCATCCACAATAGTAAGAACAGGCCAACAAATATGCCGACGATCCATATGAAAATCTTCATTTGATGTGGACCAATTGTACTGCTGGGATTTCCCCTTGCGCGAGTCGAATGAATCGCCATTGTAGTTCGATTTAGTCAAGGGATGCAAATTTGCTATCGGCAGAGAATCGAAGCGATTCGCGGCGGTCGACCTCGCCGGGTCTGGCAGGTTCGAGTTGTTACAAACTCGTTACATAGATGCTGTTTTCATCCCGCGAAGGCACGCGATAATGCAGATGTCCGCACGCGCGGTGTCAGACGTTTTTGGCTGGCTACCAAGTAGTTCGTAGGTGGCAGAGTGGAAAGTGGTCATGCCCAGCCGCTACAATGTGGGTGTCAATTGAGTTTGTTTCTGATAGTCTGAATGGCATTGCCTGATTTGCATCATTCTCGCTGATACACTTCATTTTCACAACCAATTTCGGGAGCCACATGCAGACGCCTACGTTCAATCGCGGCATCTCTTTGCTAATCATGGTGTTGATAGCGGTGGCTATCTTCTCGGTGATTGGCTGGGGCCAAAATCCAACAGTCCATCGAGAGCGAATCAATAAGATTCTGGCTACGCTTTCAGCAGAAAGCTTTGACGATTCAGTCAAGAACCTGGCAACCGATGAACTATTTTCCAATCCGGGGTTTCATACGGCACCGAAATTTCCACAAATTTGCTTAGAGACCATGCTCAGCAATCGCCGCTGCGTAAAAGTGATCGAGCACTTAAGAGACATGGAGCAGGATGAGCGACGGAAAAAGCTGCGCGAGCTGTTTGCAAAGTATCTTGAAATTCAATCCACGGCGATACACACCGTGCTGAGGCATGCAGACGACCCGACTGCGCCTGTCAACAATCAATCCATGCTCGGCTCGCAAGGAGCGATCTGCGCCGTGATGTTTGCAACGGCCGAAAGTGGCGACAGGCAGTTGTTGCTGGAGCAATTTGATCAGCTCGACAAATCCACTGAGAAGATCGAAGAGCGGATTAAAAAGAACGAGAAGGCACATGAACCGATTCTGATTCACGTCATTCGCGGCAACTATACGCCGGACAATCGATTTCAGTTGAACGTGCTGTTTCTGCTGGAGAAGACCATTGCCAACCATAAGGTGCTAGGTCAAATCGAGCGAGAATCTGTCATTGCGGGCTTGCGACGAAAGCCGTTGCAAATTGCCCCGTGGAATTCGGAAACCACATGGTTTGATCTGGTAGGACGACCGGGATTAGGTGCGAACGGTGTGTCAGAAGGCGGAGTGAACTACACATTTTACGAGGACTGGACCGGCAGCGATTTAAGTCATAACCCGACCAACCAGCAGCGGTTGGTTAAGAAATTTCGTGAGTTGGTCGCGGCGCAGGAGAAGTAGTCGTTCTGTGTAGAAGTTCTAACCACTGAGCCGACCATGAATCAGTTCCTGCCTATTCCGCTGTTGTCGACTACTCCTTCCGATCGCTTGCAAATTCACGACAACTTGAGATTCCATTTCAAAGCACACGGAGGCATATCTTCTGGCTCGACAGTCGGGTAAAATCTTGATGCTCGCGACACACCATCGGGATATCGTTTTCTCGCGTGCCTGTCCCACAGAAGCAGCATAGGAAGCTCCAATGAAGAATTTGCCGCTACCAAGACTAGACATTGATACGGAGATTTGGTCGGCACTATTGCACTATTGCCGTTTGCAGCCAGGTGAGGTCTGGGAAGACCCGGAAGGGCTTCATCGAGTCGGCTGTCTGGATGCGGCTTGCACAGAACATGTGTCGCAACTGATGCGGGAGGATCGTGCCGAGTTGGCAATACATGATCCGCCTTACAACCTTGTCGCATTTGAGACGCGCAGTGTGGGGGAGTTCATTGAATGGTGCCAGGAGTGGATTGGTAATTCCGACGCGGTATTGAAAGAAGATGCCTCGCTTTACGTATGGTTGGGCGCCGATCAAAACGACGGGTTCCAGCCGTTGCCAGATTTCATGTTGATGATGCGTGGAACCGGATTCAATTCCCGTTCTTTTTTAACCATGCGGAATCAACGAGGCTATGGAACGCAAAAGAATTGGATGGCGGTTCGACAGGAGTTGCTTTACTACACTAAAGGCAAGCCAGTTTTCAATGTCGATGCGGAATACACTGACATTCCGAAGATTCTTCGCGGCTACTACAAAGATGTCGGAGGAGAACGAACCGAGAACTTCCAGCGCAGCAAGTCGGACTGCATTCGTGCGGGGAATGTTTGGGTGGACATCCAGCAAGTGTTTTATCGAATGGAAGAGAATGTGAATGGCTGCTACGCACAGAAGCCGCTCAAGTGCATCGATCGCATTGTGCGCGCCAGCTCAAAACCCGGAGAAATCGTTATCGATTTCTTTGCTCATTCAGGTGCTACCTTGATGGCGTCCGAAATCGCCGGTAGAAAATGCTATACGATTGATTGCGATCCGGTGTTTGCTGAAATTTGTATTCGGCGGCTTGAGCATTACCGGAATACGGGAAAGCTCGGGTGGCAGAATAGTCATCCTTTTGAATTGGAGCATAGGTCCTGCAAGGAGCTACAGCGATTAGTTGGAGAATTGCATCCGGAAGCGCCAATGCTGTTTCCTGTGTAGTTGCCTTGACCTTCAGTCATCTTCGACGAAACTTGGCTCAATTTGTTCATTCGGAGAAACAAGCGGAGCAGAAAGCAACTGGAAGAGCTGGTCGTAGGGGAGCGTTTTGTAAAGGTATTTGCTCAGATGAATCTGGATTGTTTCATGATTCACGTGAAATTGCCCTTCGCCGATGTTGCCTTTGTGTTGCTTGTCCGAATAGTAGATGTGTGAATCAATCTCGCCACTGTGGATTCGGAAGATCTTTATACAGTCAGAGAAGAATAGCCCGTAGTAGAGTATTTCAAACTCTGATCGCTTGATTTGCTGGATGTTGCAGTCGAACTTGTGCTCGCTCCATTTATCAAAGCAGATGAGGCGATTGGCGGCTGTCGCCTCTGCAATGCACTGAAGTACCGTTGATTGGCTGACCAAAATTTCAGATTTCTTTTGGACACGGGAGAATTTTACCTCAATTCGATGGTTTTTGGCATCATCGTAGAGGTCGTGAAACAAATTCCTCGCCCTCTTTGCATTAATTAAAAGTTGCACCATCACTTCGGCAACGGACCCGAATCGCCTTGTGTTTAACGCGAAAATACCGTCACGCAAGGTCGTTCCATCCACAATTGACTCCTTACTGCTCTTGTCTTACTCGAACTTGCGAGCGATTGAATCGCTTTTGCGATGCCACTTACGGTATCAACAGAATCAACCCTGTGATCACCGCACCTTCTGCAAAGATGGCGTCGGGGGTTACACGCATTGGGCAGCGTTGCCACGGGACGTTGTCGCCCGGTCGGTACTCGCCCAGCGTGTAGATGCATTCGCTCGGGTGATCCAGACCCATCTTGTATGGCAGGATGGCGACTGTGCCAAAGAAGTGTGCACCGGACAACACCGGTTGCAAGAGTGGGCAGGCGGTGTGCCCGTAACGTTCGAGGTTGATCTCTTCAAAGTAAAGCGGCTGATGGCAGAACGCGGTGGCCTGCCAGTAGTACGTGTATTCGATCCAGTCACGATTCGGAGACTGTGCGGCGAGGATTACCCCCTGGTTATCAAAGAACCCGGCGGCACGATTCGCGGGCAACTCTCCTTCGCCGGGCGGGGCGATATTGGTGCCGAGCTGCGCTAGCGGCTTGATCGGATCGACGTTGTGCTCTTGCAGTGGTGGAGTTTCAGGCATTCGAGGGGCAGGTGCCGGTGCGCCCGGCGCACGAGTTCCTTGGGCAATGTATCGATCAGGAAGTACCTGACGTGGAATGGGCCGGTTTTGGATTGCATGCTGCGGCGATACTTGCTTCGGCAGTGTTTGCTGCGGCAGTGTTTGCTGAGGCAGTGGCCGATTGGAGGCTACGTACAACGGTTGTGTGCGCGGGGCTTGGGCCACCGTTTCGTGGCGCGGCTGATCGACTGGGCCAGTGATTGGCGCTGCAATTTGCGCGGTGATTGGCCGTGGTTGCTGAGCAGGATCGGCTTGCAGCGGCATGCGCGTGGTAGCGGTCGGTGCTGGCTTTGGTGGTTGCGATTCGATGGACCGTATGACGAGTGCCTGGCGCTCGGTGGAATTCGATGATGCCAGCGGCAGTGAAACCGGTGTCGCAGTCGTGGCAGCGATTGGTGCAACAGGAATCGCTGTTGCTGGCGCAGCTTCAACAGGCGCGGCAGTTGATCGCGTGATCATCACCGATGGAACTGAAGGGGCTGGTGATGCGGCAGGATGTGCGGCAACAGGCGTTGGTGTCACTGCCGGCGTTACCGATGCACCAGGGGGGGCGGCAACCGAATTGCTGGATGGTTGATTTTGAACTGGCAGAGTGTTGACTGGCTGGGGAGTCTGCGATTCGGCGACTGGTGGTGCAGCGGTCAAAGCGCGCATCGCTGCATCGATCTCTGCGGCCTGGGCTTCCAGTTGGAGCGGGGTCATGCCGCGTGTATTCGGCAGGCGAGCGCGCTCGTGCTGTTCAAACTCAAAGGCGTTACTTGGCGCGGTCAACGGCTTGCTGGCGACTGGTTTTCTGGCGGCGCTTGTTCGCGTTGCTGGCCAGGGAGCGGCAGGGCTGGCGGCACGCTCAGCCCGGGGCTGCACCTGCGCAAACCGTTGCGCGACAGGCGCGGGCTGTTGGTGTGCGGGGATCGCGGACTGTTGAATGTTGCCAGTCGCGGCAATGGCGGGTGACACGGTGGGGTTCGTCGTCGGTGCGAACTCCGTCGTTGAAGGAGTCACTGCTACGTCGGGCGCGACCGATTGCGGTCTTGCTGGAGGAGCCTTGGCCGCGCGGACGGTCGGAGCGGATGCTCGAGCAGGTGATATTGTTTTTGGAACAGATGTATCTCTGCGCGAAATGGCTGCCTCAGGATTCATTGGCCCACGGAGCTGTGCGGGCGTGGCATTGCTGGTGGATGTGCGATTGGATGCGGATGCCTGTGTTTTGCTGACCACTGCGCTCTTGACGACCGGTGCGGAATTTCGTCGGCGCGTCTGGTCTGCAGTCCCGGAACCGCTGGCGGGGCGAATGGTCGCGCTCGACGACTTACCGGTCGGAATGGAGATCCGGGTATAGGGGCCGTTGGCCAGATGTGCGACGGTTTGGTGGGCCAAGTGGTCGTCGACTTCTGGCAGGTTGACCATGTCGACGAATTCGTTGTCCCAGTTGCTGTCGCCGCCGGCAGTTTGGACTTCGGTCGAATACTGCGATGGATCGCCCCCCGCCAGGCCGTTTTTATGGTCCGGCAACGGAGATGCTTCAGGGGCGAAATACATGACTAGCAGGCTGGCGGCGGCTAGCCCACAGAGTACTGCCAGAACGGCGGCCTTGGTTGAGCGGCGGACCTTTACTCGGCGGCAGCGTGCCAGCAACTGGCGCAGTTGGATGCTAGCGCGGTACAGCGTGAGGAGTACGACAGGTGGTACTGGCAGCTTCATGGAAGGACCTCTGGCCCGGCAGGGTGCGGAAAAATCCGCGCAATCGCCGTACGGCAACTCTATCGTCGACTCGTTGCGACCGGATTATTCGGCTTTCCAGTGCAGCTTTGACGTGTAGTTCCGTGCCCAGGGGGGCGAACCAGCCGGAGAATCGTTACAGCCGGAAAAGTCGACGTGGATTCAAGGGAGTGAGCGGTTCGGAGTAACACAGTGGGGGCCGGCGCTGGCATCGGGGAGGAGTGGCCTGGTGATACCGGAATGATTCCACCTGGGTCATTCGGTCGATAGCGCACCAGTGGGACTTCGGGCAGGAACGATAATTCGAGGCCGTTCCGGGGGGATTTTGGAGATTTACGGTGACTTTGCGGGAGCGATTGGCGGCGGTCTACGTACAAGACTCATCCTTCAGAGGATTACTGGCAATTCGCCGCACCGGTTGCACGGAAGAGGCCGGCGGGAGGTTATAATTGGCACAGCCCGCAAAGTTTGACGCTCGGTCGGGTGGAATAGCATAATTGAGCAGTGAATGGCTCATGCCGGCGGTCGTCGGTGGTGATTTTGCAGGTGCTTTGTAGACAGCGACTCAGGGGCTATCGCCAAGCCAAGCGGCGAGGTGGTCGGCGTCTTGAGTGTTGATTACAGCTCTTTGTTCGTTTGAACCTGATTCGGCGCTATGAAAATAGCCGACCAAATCCAAGCAGACCGAAATTTTCCGCAAGGTATTGCGCAGGTTGGCGATTTCTTTGCGAGCTTTTTTGGCCGGAGTCCTCTGTTATGAAGTTAACTCGCCTGCTCAAGACCCTGGTCGATTATCAACCGGCTGGTCTTGCGCGCAGTGCTCGCAATCAAAACGAGACGCTGTTGGTTCGGCGTCTAGAAGAGCGGCGCGTATTGGCTGCGCCGGTGCTGGATACGACATCGGTCAACCCGGCGGTCTTTACTGAGGACGCGGCGGCGGTACAGGTCGATCCCAATATTGAAGTGACAGACGCAGAGGATAGCATTGCTGGCGGCACGGTGGTGATTAGCGCCAACTATCAGGCGGGTGCCGATCAGTTGCACTTCACCAATACCGCACAGATCACGGGCGTGTACTTGAACGGCACCTTAACGCTGGTCGGTGTCGCGACCGCAGCACAGTATCAAGATGCACTCCGCTCGATCACTTTTTCAAACACAAGTAACAGTCCTAATCTGAATGACCGCACGATTTCGTTTACTTTGAATGATGGCGTGGCCAGCAACATTTTGGACGCCACGGTCGAGGTGGTTGGTGCGGCTGATACTCCTGGCGTGACCAATGCAACCACTGACGAAGATCAGCAGACGACCACCGGCCTGGTTATTACCCCCAACGCGACCGACAACAACGCTACGCACTTCAAAATTACCGGGATCACGAATGGCTCGTTGTTTAAGAACAACGGTACTACGGCGATCAACGACGGTGACTTTATTACGCTGGCCGAAGGGGCGGCGGGGCTGAAGTTCACCCCGGATCCGGATTTCTTTGGCGTCGGCAGTTTTGACGTAAAGTCGTCGACCAGCGCGAATGACAGTGGGCTGGGGGGAGCGACTGTGCAGGCGGATATCACGGTCGATCCGGTCGCCGAACCACCGATTGTTCCGAATGTGAATGTAAATGAAGGGCAAGATGCGACCGGATTGAATCTGGATTTTGATCCGGCCGATGGTGCGTCGATGACGCATTTCAAAATCACGAATGTGACCAACGGCACGCTGTTCTACGACGACGGCGGGAATATGACCGCCGTGACGAACGGACAGTTTTTGACAGAGGCAGAAGCGCAAGGATTAGAGTTCCGACCCCCAAACCAGAATTTTGTTGGCGTCGGGAGCTTTGATGTGCAGACTTCGACCAACGCGAACGATGCAGGACTGAGCGGACCGGTAGCCAACGCGAGTATCACCTTCGATGCCGTCAACGATGCCCCGGTGATTACGTCTCCTGTTTCGGTAGGCGTCGCGGAGGATGGTAGCCTTGCCTTCACGGGGCCGAACTTGATCAGCTTTGTTGATGTCGATGCGGCGAGTGGCGACTTGTTTGTGACGTTGAAGGTGGACCATGGCACGCTGACCTTGGGGACAGATACGGGCCTGGTCTTTGACACTGGATTCGAGAATGGCGAGGCTGAACTTCGTTTCACTGGAACTTTAGCAAACATCAACGCCGCACTAGCGACGCTGACTTACGAACCAACACCGGGATATGCCGGTGCTGATACACTGGCGATTGAGATTGACGACCAGAGTAATACGGGTTCGGGGGGAGCACAAAGCGATACGGCTTCGGTCGCGATTACGGTGGTCGACATCAACTATGCTCCGGTCATCATTGCACCTGCAACTGTTGAGTTTGACGAAGGGGGTACGTTCAGCTTCGATGGGCTGGATACGATCAGCTTTACCGACGCTGACGACCCCGGGCTGGTCATGCAAGTCACATTGCAGGTGACCAGCGGCACGCTGTTTTTGGGAAGCACGACGAACATCGCGTTCATCAGTGGAACGGCCAACGGTCAGGGTACGTTGGTATTCGAGGGGCTTATTGCGGATCTGAATGCAGCGCTGGCAACCTTGGTATTCACTCCGGCGAATGTCAACTTTGCCAGTGCTGTGACGCTGGACATCGCAGTTGATGATCGCGATGCAGGGGGTGGTGGTCCCCAAATCGATACTGCAGCGGTTGCGATTACCGTCGCGGCAGTCAACGACGCGCCGACGATCACGGTGCCCGGTGCTCAGAATATCAACGAAGATCAACCAGGCGGATTGATTCTCACGGGGCCAACTCAGATCAGCATCGCAGACATTGATTCTGGCAGCGGTGAATTGCTGGTGGAGCTGTCGGTTACGAATGGCAGCATCATTTTAGGCTCAGTAGCGGGATTGACCTTTATCAACAGCACTGGCAACGGTCAGGACGTACTTGAATTCACGGGCACGCTGGCGAACATCAATGCCGCACTGGCGACGGTGACGTACTCGCCCGACCAGGATTACAACGGCACAGAAACATTCACTGTATTTGTCGACGATCAGGGGAACACCGGCACCGGTGGTGCATTGACCGATAGTGATTCGTTTGACATTTTGATTACGGCGGTGAACGATGCGCCGGACATTAGTGTGCCGGGTGCGCAGAGTGTGGACGAAGATGACCCATTGGTATTCTCGGCGGGGAACGGCAATCAGATTTCTATCAGCGATCCGGACGCAGCGGGTAATCAGACTGTGCTGCTAAGTGTTGCGAATGGAACTTTAAGCGTGGGCACTACAAATGGTCTGTCGTTTACATTTGGTTTTGAGAATGGTCAATCGATCGTCGAATTCACTGGGACTCTGGCTGCGATCAATGATGCGCTGGCCACGCTGACTTATCAGCCAGATCCCAACTACAACGGGCCGGATAGCCTTTCGATCACGGTGACGGACGATCAGTCGCAGGCTTCAAACGTCGCAGTGGCCATCACGGTCAATGCACTCAATGATGCACCGGTATTGACTGCGCCAGATGACTTTCCCGCGATCAATGAGGATGCCCCGGCTGGCATCCCCTTTAATGGAGAGATCTCCATTGCGGATGACGATGCGGGACTCACCGACGAGCTTGAAGTCACGCTGACTGTCGATCACGGCACAATCTCAATCACGGATGCAACTGGAATTGATTTTTCAGGAGGTGGGAACAACAGCGGTAATGTCATCATGCGGGGGACACTTAGCGAGTTGAACAGTGCATTGGCGACCGCGGTGTACCATCCTGATGCCAATTACCATGGCAGCGATACGCTGAGCGTCACGGTCAACGATCTGGGGATCACCGGCACACCGGGGCCTTTGAGCGATAGCAAAGATGTCGACCTGACCATCATTGGTCTCAACGACCCGCCGATCGTCGTCGTGCCCGTTGCTCAGGCAGTCAATGAAGATAACGATCTGGTGTTTGCATTGCTGAACGCCAATGCCATCACCATCAACGATGTGGATACCGATCTGCTGGAAGTCACTATGTCGGTGACGCACGGAACTTTGACACTAGTTTCTACGCTTGGATTAGATTTCCAGGGGGGTACTGAAAACGGCGATGCCACGTTGATTTTCCAGGGAACTCGGTTGGAAATTGCCGCAGCGCTGTTGTCTGTCACTTATACGCCAGATCAGGATTATCACGGTGCAGATGTACTGGATATTACGGCTGACGACCTGGAAGGTGGCGTGACGCAAGCCGACGTCGCAATCACCGTCAACGCGATCAACGACGCCCCGGTCATCAATGCCGATGACGACAATACCGTGAACGAAGGAGCGACGCTCACCTTTGGTGGAAACGCCGGGGCGATAACGCTGGAAGATGTCGACGCCGGTGCGACGAATCTCGTGATGACGATTGAGTTGGTCAATCCGAATGGCGCTTCGTTTGCTTTCGGGCCTAATTTAGGTTCATTGGTGTTCAACGTCTTCGGTTTTACTATCCAGGCGACTGGCACGCTAGCCGATTTGAATCAGGCTTTGGTGGGCAGTTATTTTACTGCCGCAGACAACGGCCCTGTGACACTGCGGATCACCGTCAACGACGGTATCGCTCCGCCGGTTGTCCATGAGATGGACATCACGGTCGAGAATGTAGCCCCGCAAAATCTGCAAATCACGCCGGCGGTCAATCCCCAAGAAGGCTCTCCCGTTGCGACGGTTGCTTCAGCGACAGACTTCGATGCATTAACGTATAGTTGGACCGTCACCTATGGCGGCAACCAGATTGCCAATGGCAATACCAATGCCATCTTTTTTGATCCGTCGAATGACGGCAGCTACATCGTCGCATTGACCGTCAACGACGGCGACGGGGGCGTGAGTGTCTTGAATGACGTGATCACAGTTGCGAATGTTGTCCCGACCATCGTCGTTAATGCGACTGATGTCGATCCGTTGCGAACGACCACATTTCAGATAACTGTCTACGATCCAGGGGCAGATCACATCACCATTTCCATCGATTGGCGTGATATCTCGTCGGATTACGTCGGTAGTATTCCCTACTCGCCACCGCCGGGGGATCGTATTTTCGCTCCGATCGTCCATCGCTACGACGTGGCACCGAATCCGGCCCAGCCGTTGGCTCCGATCACCGTGCTAGTTACGGTGAACGATGGTAGTTCGATCACGGTCTTTCCGGTAACAATCGAAGTCACCGGGCGTGGCCTCCCTTCGGCCAGCACGATACCTGAAACCGAAGTTCGGCAGTTCAGCATTATAGCCTCGGCGATTGTCGACAATCGCCCTCAGGTCATTTCGGTTCCGCAGCCCGTATTGCAGGTGGTCGATATCGGTTCCAGCGGCGAACAGGTCATTGAAGCCGATGCACGAAAGTTGGTGCTGCGAGTTGTTTCCTCCTCAGGGATCGAAAGCGAAGACTACGTTCTGCCTGATGAAGCGCTTGAGGACTTGCCTGGATTCTTCAAGGCAAAAAAACTTCCCGACGGTCATTATCGCGTCTATCTGATCCAAGGTGGCACCGACCGATTGGTCATTGATACTTTTCTGCGGAGTGGCCGTTTAATCGATCCGGGCGATAACTCGGACGCCGCGATCGACCGACCTCCGTCGGAGACGTCGCAGTCCACGACTGAAGAAAACAGCACCGTTCCGCCGGCCGATTCGCAATCCCCAGAGGGAGCAGGGCCGGAGGGGACGGTGCCGGACGCGACTGCACCTGACGACCAACCAGACTCAACTCAGCCGCGCGCAGCACGGCCCGATGGCGGTGATTTGCAGTTCCCAGTATCTGCCGATCAGCAATGGCTGAATGAAGTCCCAGCACAAGCTGCACTGCTGCACCGCTTCGATGCCGAAGAGTTCAATCTGGCAGCAACCGCCGACAATCCAGAAACGAATCAAGAGCGCTGGTCGCGCACGCTGCTAACCGGTGCCATGCTGGCCGGAGTAGCGGCTAGTCAGGCCGGTTCTTGGAGTGACAAAGTTCAAGACTGGCTAGCGCAAGATGATCGTTCGAACTTTGGCAAACTGGCCCGTGCCGGTCGCCGAATTCGTACCAAACGTACCCAGTAAGAGTCTTTTAATACTTAGCTGAAATTTTGATCGGGCCGAATCACCCAACTGCTGATTCGTCCCGGATCTGAAGGGATTCGTTATGTCGAAATGTCCATTCTGTGAAACCGATCTGACTCGCAATGGATTGCGCGATGGTCGTTGTCCGTCGTGCAGCAGCCTGCTGGAGTGGCAAGAAGGGTCAACTTCTGGTAGTGCGAACCAAAACACGCAGATCACCGGCTCCAGTTCGTTTGCACCGATTGACCCGACGCGAGCCACCACGGACTCCGTGGCGCAGCTTCGCATGACGTTGGCTGCCATCGTACGCCGCGCCGGTGAAACGAGCGAACCGGGAGATTCCCAGGCGGTTCCCTCGCTGATGGACCCCTATACCTCGGGGAGCGAGTCGGCCAATTTAGGGCAGACCGTGTATGCCAAGGACTTTCCCGTCTCCGATCTGCCGGGCTGGAATGCGTCTCCTGCTGCTCCTCCGTTGGCTGGTGGAGATAATTCGCAGACCTTTGTTCAAGATGGAGGTGCTTCGCCAGTCATTCCAAATGCCTGGAACGTCGCACCGCAATCACCGGCAGATTCTGGCAGTAGCCAGGTTCCTCCGCGCAGCTCGCCTACCGTTGGAGCAGGCGGAGACGACATCGATTTGTCGGCTACCATCGACAGCGTTTCGGGTCCGTTTCCAGGTGCTGCAAATAGCGCCGAGGACGCAAAAGACGATGCCGACGACGGGCACGGCACGTTTGACGAGCGGCGACTGGCGGCGACGATGGACTCGGCACAGTTCACGCGCAACGAGACCGATCGCATTGCCGGTATGTGGAAGGGGACCTATTCGCCCAGCACTACCCCGCGCATGACGATTAAGGGGAGCGAAGATGGTCCCAGTACCCGCGATTCGCGCCTGGTGATCAAGCAGCGCAACGTCCAGCAGTCCGATGGATTTACCCGCACCGGTGCCGATTACGAATTGCTTGAAGTCATTGGCGAAGGTGGCGTTGGCGTGGTCTATGCTGCGCGTCAGGCGTCGATTGACCGCACCGTCG
Organism: Planctomycetota bacterium; assembly: GCA_034440595.1. Classification (GTDB taxonomy): domain Bacteria; phylum Planctomycetota; class Planctomycetia; order Pirellulales; family JALHPA01; genus JAWXCH01. The sequence goes on from JAWXCH010000029.1 coordinate 21,338, forward strand.
CGATCAAGATGCTCAAGCCGAGCGGGGCGATCAGCAACGAGCAACGAGAAAAATTCCTGAGCGAAGCGGTCGTCACCGGCGACTTGGACCACCCGAACATTGTGCCGATCTACGATCTGGGCACAAACGAAGGGGGCGCGCTGTTTTATTCGATGAAACGAGTCCAGGGAACGCCGTGGATTTCGGTACTGAACAAAAAGTTGATTCCAGAGAACCTCGAAATTCTGATGAAGGTGGCCGACGCCGTCGGCTTTGCGCATTCGCGTGGCGTGATCCATCGCGATCTGAAGCCCGAAAACGTCATGCTCGGTGACTTCGGCGAAGTGCTGGTCATGGACTGGGGACTGGCGATGTCTACCGCCGAGTTCCGCAAGGCGGGCAGCATCACGCAGTCTGGCAGCATGGGTGGCACGCCCGCGTACATGGCACCAGAAATGGCGACCGGCCCGATCGGTCTGGTAACGGCCGCTGCTGACGTGTACCTGCTGGGTGCGATTCTGTACGAGATCATCACCGGACAGCCGCCGCATACCGGCAAGAATGTGATGAACTGTTTATTCGCGGCGGCGCGAAACGACATTCAGCCGACGACGCAATCTGGCGAGTTGTTGGAAATCGCCATGAAGGCGATGTCGACCAACCCGGCCGATCGGTATACCAGCTCGCGCGAATTTCAGATGACGATTCGCGAGTACCAATCGCACAGCGAAAGCATTACACTCTCGAATCGTGCGGAAGAAGACCTGGAAGAGGCGACTCGCAGCGAAGACTATCAGAGCTATTCGCGCGCCCTGTTTGGTTTTCAGGAAGCGGCCGCATTGTGGGATGGAAACACACGTGCGGTCAGCGGAATTTCGGATACCAAGCTGGCCTATGCCAAGACCGCCATTAGCAAGGGTGACTTTGACCTGGCGGGTTCATTGCTCGATTCGGCCGACCCGGCGCATACGGTTGTTCTGCGTCAAGTAACCGATGCGCAGCGTGAACGCAATCTGCGACAACAGCGTTTGCGAAATGCCAAGCGTATCATGCTGTCGCTGGCGGCTGCGATTCTAGTGCTGATCACCGGGGCATTGTTGTGGGTCAGTCACTTGAAGGGAGTCGCCGACAACGAGGCCGAGATTGCCAATCAGCAACGTGCAAAGGCCATGTCGGCCGAGAAGGAGGCGGTCAAGCAAAAGCAAAACGCGGAAGATCAGACCGAAGAAGCAAAGGTACAGCGGAACGAAGCGCTATTCGCAACAAAACGCGCCGAGAAAGCCAAGACCGAAGCTGAAGATGCACAACGCGCAGCCGAAAAGGCCAAGTTGGCCGAAGAGTACGAGGCCTACATCGCGCGAATCGGCCTGGCCGCTGCCAAGGTCGACGAGAACGCTTTTGGTGAGGTTGAGACGCTTCTGAATGAGTGCGGGGTCAACTTGCGCCATTGGGAATGGGGACGCCTGAAGTATCTCTGCGGCCGCGCTCTGCGATCATTTACCGCCACAGGCCCGATTGATGCGGTGGCACTCAGCGCCGACGGCAAGCGATTTGTCAGCGGCGGTTGGGATGGTACCGTACGCATTTGGAACTCTGAGCAGGCAGATAAACCGCTCAAGGAAATCCCCTATGGCGGTCTGTACGTTCATAGCGTGGCCTACTCGCCTGACGGTCGCTCGGTGGCCGCCGGTGGAAATGATCAAGCAGGTGGATACATCAAGATCTTTGATGTCGAGACGGGCGATCTGAAAAAAGCGATGAAGGGTCACACCGATACGGTTGTCTCACTGGCTTTCAGTAAAGATGGCAGCCGGCTGCTCAGCGGATCTTGGGACAACACGGCGCGATTGTGGGATGTGGCGGAAGGGACCGAACTGCGTAATTTCGGTGGGCACTCTTCCTGGGTCTGGTCGGCTGCATTTTCTCCGGACGAGAAACAGATCGTCACCGCCAGTCAGGATGGAACTTGCATCGTTCGCGATATTGATTCAACGGCCGATCCACTCAAACAGCCCCCCGCTCAGTTCACCGGGCACCAAGGCCCAGTCTATACAGCGGCTTTCTCACCCGATGGAGAGTACGTTGCCAGCGGCGGCTATGACAAGCAAATTCTGGTTTGGCGCAAGAACGAAGCGCGACCATTTCCGTTTGGTGATTTGGCGGAGAACAAGACTGTTTCCACCCCGCAGTTCGTAACATTGAGCGGACACAGCGCCCCGGTACGAACCGTTCGCTTTCTGCCAAACGAGTCGAAGCGATTGCTCTTAAGTGGCAGTCACGACAACACGCTGAAGGTCTGGCACATTGACAGCCGCGAGACGATTCAGACATTGCGTGGGCACGCCGGCTGGGTGCGCAGTTGCGATGTCGCCGCCGATGGGCTACGCGTGTTGTCGGGAAGTTTTGATTGGCAGGCGAAGCTTTGGAACTTGGAAGGATACGAAGAAATCCGCGTGCTACAAGGTCGCGTGCTAGAGGGACATTCTGACGCAATTCTGGCCGCCGCATTCTCACGTTCTGGTCAGGAAATAGTCACCGCCAGTCGCGACCGCACGGCCAAGACCTGGGACTTCAAGACTGGCCACGAACTGCGAACCTTTGTCGAGGGACATGAGTTCCTGGTTTCTAGCGCTGCGTTTTTGGGTGATGGCCGACATTTCTTGACCAGCGCCATGGATAGTACCGTCCGGTTCTGGGATCTGACCACGGGGACCGAATCCAAATGTCTGGAAGGGACAGGACGAACGGCGGCGCTAGCGCTGTCGCACAATCGCCGCTGGATTTTGACCGGCGGGACCGATCACGATGCAAAATTGTGGGATGCCACGACCGGGCAGGTACTACATGATCTAAAGGGACATCGTGATGTATCTGCCGTGGCTTTTTCACCCGACGACAAAATGTGCGTCACTTGCGATATCGTTGGTAGAAGTCTTGCCTGGGATACTAGCACCGGCGAACAACTGTGGGAATCCGACGCTCATACCGACGCCATCAACGCGGTCGCGTTTTTACCAAATGGCTCGCGTGTATTGACCGCCAGCAATGACAACGCCGTCGCACAATTTGACGCTGCCACCGGCAAGGAAGAACTACGCCTGTCGTTGAAACACCCTGCGGGCGTGCTGGCGCTAGCCGTTACTCCAGATGGGCAATACGCAGTGACCAGTTGCGCGGACAAACAAGTCCGCGTTTTTGAGACCGGCTCGGCAGAACTGATTCGCACCTTGCAAGGCACGCTTGGCTCAGTCAGCAGCGTGGCTATTTCACCCGATGGGCAGCAATTGCTCACCGTATCGTCGCTGCCGTTTGCAACCGGAGAGTCACAACAATCGCGCGGACAACGTTCGGCGGTGCAGTTCTGGAATGTGAGTGACTGGAGCGAAAATGCCGCCACACGCATCACCACGGGCCTGGTTTGGTCGGCGATCTTTGCTCCGGACGAAGGCCAGGTTCTGCTCGTCGGTGGCAATGGCGCACGGTTGTGGAAGATTGGTGGGACCGAAAGCCTGATGAGCTTTGCCCCGCACGGCGCGTTAGCCTCCGCTAGTTTTTCGCCGGATGGAAAGCGGATTGTCACCGGCAGTTGGGACAACTCGGCCAAGATTTGGAACGCTAGCACCGGGCGAGCGATGCTCAAGCTGGCTGTGCAACACACCGGCTTTGTGAATAGCGCGGTGTTCTCGCCCGACGGAAAAACGATTCTGACCGCCAGCGACGACAAAACCGCACGCCTGTGGAACGCTGAAACGGGCGAAGCGATTCGTACCCTTGCAGGACACACCGATCGCGTGCGCAACGCGGAGTTCTCGGCCAATGGCCAGCAGATTGTTACCGCTTCCAGTGACAAGTCGGCTCGCATCTGGAACGTGGATGGAAAACTATTAGGCGTGCTGAGCGGTCACAAGTGGCCCGTGATCTGTGCATCGTTCAATCAAGCTGGGACGCAGGTCGTGACCAGCAGCGACGACAACACAGCCAAGATCTGGGACGCCGCCACGTATAAACAGTTTGGTGTGGATCTGGGAGGGCATACGGCCAGCATCACATCGGTCTGTTTTTCGCCCGACGGATCGCGCGTGCTGACTGGCAGCCAGGACAACACGGCCAAGCTATGGGACTCAGAAACTTGTAAAGAAATCCTGACCCTCAAGGGGCATACGCAAGAGGTCACCAGCGTCTCTTTTTCAACCGATGGGCGATATGTTCTGACTGGCAGCCGCGATGGCACCGCCATTGTCTGGCTGGCGGACGAATGGCGAAATACGGATGCCTCGAAAACTGCCAGCGAGCCGATCACCCCGATCCGGCCTTTTCCGCTAACCAATTTCCCGGCGATTGCTGCACCGAAGGTCGCTTCACCAGCGACCACACCGCCAATTACCAGGTCTACTGCTGATTTCACCAGCCCGGTGGGTGTTGGCGTGCCGGCTGAGGTTCATTAAGCAGGGGCGGCTGAGCTGAGACCGACTGGCATTTAAGGGTTCTCCCCTTCGCTTGCTTTTGCTCCCTGTTTGCGGCAAAATAACGGGCAACCAAGGCGGTAGCAGAACCGGTCGATTCTCGGCCTCTGTGGGCCGTCCGCGTTTCCCTTACCCTCGCCGCATGCCATGGTCTTCGAGAATATCGAAAAACTGAAGCAACAATACACCGACAAACTGGTGATTGTGGACGATTCGCGGCCCGAGCTGGCGCGCTTTCGCGACGCGACCGGGGTCGTGCGAACCGTGAACATGAACGGCCGCGCGTTGGTCGAATTTGACCAGTATGCGAATATTGGGTGGTATGACATTGAGCTGGATTTTTTGAAAGTCGTCGACCAACCGCAGCCCAAGCGGGAAAAGCCCGAGGCTAAGGCTCCGGCAGCAAAGGCTGCTAAACCGGCGGCCAAGGCAAAAGACGCGGGCACGGCACCTGCCAAACCGGCCGCTGCTGGCAAGGCGGGCCGCCCGAGCGTGGCTGAGATTATGGCCGCCGCGCGAGCCAACAAGGGAGCTGCAGCCAGTGTGGCACCTGCTGCTAGCAGCACCGAAGAGGCAGATGAAACAGCGTCTGAGATCGAAACACCGGTCGCCAAGGCGAAGCCCGCTGCACAGGCCAAGGTGGCCAAGAAAGGTGCTTCTGGACCGCTGCCAACCACCACTGCTGAGAAGATCGCCTGGTGCCGCGAGCACGATAAGGCCTAGGCTGGTTCCCCTGTTAAACCTGTCTGGCAGCGAAAACCTTGGTGAGAGACACCGCACTATTCCGAAAAACAGTTCATAGGCAGTTTGATTGCAAAATGCCGTTTGAACTTTAACGCGAGGCACACCATGCCGGATCATGCTAGCACCCAAGCGCCTGGAACTCCTCGACGAGGCTGGTTTAAGCGCAACTGGAAATGGTTCGTGCCGGCCATCCTGCTAGGGCCGCTGGTTCTCGGAGCGGCCGGTGTGTATGGATTTGTGCTGATTCGCGCAAGCAATCTGAAGTCCAGCAAGCCGTATCGGATGACGCTGGAGATCGTGCAAAAAAGCCCCGAGGTGATTACACAACTAGGCGAACCGGTCGTGGATGCCTCGTGGAATCCGTCTGGTATGCTTCCTGACGAAGCAGCAGCAAACCCGACGGCAAATTTGAACTACGAAGTTGCCGGCCCGAAGGGAAAAGGTTACGTCATAACGTCGGCACGCAGGGTTGACGGAGACTGGGCAATCAACTCGCTGCAAGTGACCTTGCCTGATGGCACGCAGCAAAGCCTGATGCATCTCGTGCAGGTCGACCCTAAAGAACTAGAAAAGCTCAAATTCGATCCCAACAAGGTGCAGCCGAAAACGACCGATGTACCGAAGGACGCACCGCCGGTCGAAATTGACATTCCTGCGATTGATCTTCCCTAGACCGGCATCGGATGCAGGGTCGGAGGTGGCTTAGTTCGCTTCGGCATTCTCTGGTGGGTCGCCCGGCAAAATCAGCGGTGGGCGTCCGTATCGTTTCCGCAGCTTATTGATCGACTGGTGCAAGTTGGGAGTGCTGATCAGTTTGATTTCCAGTGCTCGTTTGCCGGGAAAGTCGACTAGCGATAGCCCGACCAATAGGGCCACCATGCCAGGTCCGGGTGTCACGATCATGATCACCCCGGCGATTAGCAGTGTGGCTCCGAGCAGGTTTTTTAAAATCTTCAAGCACCAGCGCAGATACCCGTTGCCCTCTGGCGCGGCGGTGATGGACTGGTGCGGCCGCACAAAATAATCAGCCGGGAGGCGGACGGCGACGATCGGCAAAACGACAATGCCGGCGACCATCGCCAGTAGCGATGCACCCAGCGTTGTCACCACTAAGCCCATGCTGAGTGTAAATTCAGCGAACACTAACACATCTGTTGATAATAGTTCAGTCAATAAACTCATCGGCGTGGCCATCGGCGACTGCAAGACTCGCTAGACTTTGTAGGCATCTCCGTTGCTCAATTCTATTTCGCGAAATTCGCGGCTGGATTGGAAGTTTTCCCTTCAGACCTCAATTGTAGCGAAAATTCGCTGGTGCTGCGGCGTATAATTCGGCTGCCCGGTTTGCTCTGTTGAAGGCTCCACTCCACCGGATGCCCTTGTCTTGCCAGCAGAAACGTGCCAACCTGAGAGCAGCATATCCGGCCTTTCGATCCATTTTCAAATAATCAACCAAACAGTATGCGACAAGCAGGCACTATTGCGGATCAGACACAAGCTTTCCGTCTGGCAGATTATCTGTTCACTAAGGGAATCATTACCAAGGTGGAACCGGAAGGAGATCGCTTTGCTGTTTGGATCCGTGATGAAGAGCATGTCGACGAGGCGAAAGCTGAACTGACAAAGTTCTTGGCCGATCCCGATAATCCGGTCTATCGCTCGGCCACCACGACGGCGCGCGAAAAGCGCCAGGTGCTTGAGAAACAGCAGCAGCGTGCCAGTCGGAACGTCATCGACATGCGTCAGCGCTGGCGACCGGTCGCGCTGCGGATGGCACCGGTGACAATCGCATTGCTGGCGATCTCCGTACTGGTGGCTTTGGCAACAAGATTCGGTGACGCTAGGTCGCCTGATGACGGTCGGTCCTACACGATCCAGTCGAATCTGTATTTCAATAATCACGAACCGGTGGTGAAATTTGGTCAACCGGTCGACACCGACTGGATGAATTGCGCCTCTATTCGCCAGGGAGAGTGGTGGAGAGTCATCACGCCGATCTTTCTGCACTTCGGTATCTTCCACCTCGCGTTCAACATGTTCATGCTTCGCGATTTTGGAGCCTTGGTCGAAACACGCATCGGCAGTTGGAAGTACGTCGTGCTGGTGCTGGTACTGGCAGTCATCTCCAATTGCGGACAAGCGATGTGGAATGACTACGAGGTTATACTTGGCAGATTTGGCGGAATGTCCGGCGTTCTCTACGGGCTGTTTGGGTTTGCCTGGATGAAAAGCCGATTTGACCCGGCGGCTGGAATTATGATTCCGCAAAATCTGGTCGTGCTACTGATGATCTGGTTCTTCCTCTGCTTGTTCGGGATTATCTCGAACGTGGCGAATGCAGCCCATGCGGCGGGCCTGATCGCTGGCGTGGTGATCGGGTACTTTCCGGTTCTGCTTCGCAAAGTCCTCCCGTGAACTGGCGAGCATTGAAAGCACCCTCACCCGACTTGAAGGAAACCGGACGCTAGCGCGTTTCGGCTGATATTGGTCTTTCGACGACATCAGCCACAGGGCGCTAGCCCATGGTTTTTTGCGGCTTCGATTCACCAGAGCATGGCAAGTTGATACCTACGAATTCGACGCTCACACGCGTTGGACAATCGTGCTGCGGCGCAAGTGCCGCGATGACCCCGCTGGCCTATAATACCAATAGCTAGTTCACGGCTCGATTCCTCCGTTCTCGAAAGCATCTCGCTATGAAAACAGCCTCCGACGATCCTCGCCCAGTGGGACCAGCGGTCCACGATGCCGACACCTCTGCCTCCTTTGCCGAGACAGCGCTGAAGCTCGGCGGCAAAAGCGACGACGAAGCACGTCGCACCGGTGCGATTGACAAGGCGGACGACCAGGTCGAGACGCTGTTTGCCGAAAAGTTTCAGACGGCACACAGCCCCGTGCATCGCGCGGTGTGGGAACGCAACCTGCCGGTTGATCTGTTTGTCGGCACTGCACCGGCGGTCCCGTTAGCTGTCGCCAAAGTGATGGAGGACTCGCTGGCCGTGGTTCGCAATCATCGCCGCGAAAATACGCTGCTAGACGAGCACCACAAGATCTCACCAACCGTGCTGAGCGAACTAGGCCACGCCGGGTACTGGGGACTGCTAGTTCCCAAGGAATATGGCGGCAGCGGCGCGCCGTTTAGTAGCTTTGCGCCGTTTCTAACCCGAATGGCGACGATCGATCCCACTGTTTCAGGACTCGCCAGTGTGCATGGGTGCATCGGTGCGGTCGATCCGGTCAGTGCCTTTGGCAATGCCGAACAGAAGCAGCGGTTTCTGCCGAGTCTGGCCAGTGGTCAGCGGCTTTCGGCTTTTGCGCTGACGGAACCGGGTGCCGGCTCGGACCTGACCGCGCTAAAAACGCGCGCCGTGCGAAACGGCGATCACTTTCTGGTCACCGGCGAAAAACTGTTCATCACCAACTTGCAAGAGGGCCGCACCATCGGGCTGGTTTGTCTGTTAGAAAATCGACCGGCAGTGTTGATTGTCGATCTGCCGGCAGAAGAGAACGAAACATTTCAACTCCGCCGCTATGGCCTGTACGCGCTAAAACATACCTATAACCAGGGTGTGATCTTTAAGGACTTTGTGGTGCCGGCGGAAAATCTGCTGGTGCCCCCGCGTGGCGATGGACTGACCATCGCCTATCATGGGCTTAACTTGGGCCGTGTCGCTCTCTGTGCCAATGCCGCCGGCACCATGCGCATGCTGCTGGCCAATATGCTTCCGTGGTCTGGTTTTCGCGAGACCTACGGGGCAGCTATTGGCACACGCGAACTCGTCCGCAGGCGCATCGGTCGCATGGCCGGGCTGATTGTCGCCTGCGACGCGCTGGTCGAGTGGTGCGCCAGCCTGCTGGATGAAGGGTACCGCGGCGAGATGGAGTGCATCATCGCCAAGATTTTTGGCAGCGAAGCGTTGAAAGAAGCAGCCATCGAGCTATTTATGAAAACGCACGGGGGGCGGTCGTTCCTGCATGGTCATCTGTTCGGTGACAATGTGCATGAGTATCTGGCTCCTTGCATCTATGAAGGTGAAGGAGAAATGCTCGGGATGGCGTTCTTCAAGTCATTGGTCAAGCAGCATGGCACGCGCTATTTTGAACCAATCGGCAAGGCGCTGGCTGCCGCAGGAATCAAGAAACCGAACCCGCTGAACCCGGCACACGCCTGGGCACTGCGCGGGGTGGTGATGCCGTACATGAAGTGGCTCGTGGGGCAACGACTCGCAAGGAAGACACAAAGCGGTCTGCCGCAAATGCCAGATGCGCTGCGTCCGCACGCCGACTTTGCAATCAGTTTCTTGCAACGCTCACCACGGATGATCGACAGTGTGATGCGCAAGCATCAGCTCTCGCTGGCTGATCGTCAGTGTCGCATGTCGTATCTATCGACGCAGATTCAAGAAGCGGTAGTTATTCTGTGTACCACTCTGTACGCGGCCAAACAAAGCGACCCGCTGGTGCAGTCCGCTGCCGAGTGCCTCTGCCAGGGCCTGCAAAATAAACTAGCCGAACGTGCCCCGAGTGATCACTATTTTCGCAGCATTACAAAACTCGGCGAGCAGATCGAAGCGGGCGGCTTCAAATCCATCGCCGGAATCGATACGGCGGAGATTTTGATGGGGTATTGAGAAGGAGTGAACAAGGATAGACAAGATTAACAGGATAATAATGGGGGCGGTTTTTCCCCGCGATTGTTGTATGCATGCGTCTCGCGCACCTTGACCAATCTCCCAAAACGGTCAAAATCAACGCAAAGGTGTTTCACCGTGCGTTTCATTTGAGTTCCTCGCGAACCAGGCAGGCCCGACCGTGTCTAATTTTGCTGTGATCTTGCCGGCTGCTGGCCAAAGCAGCCGTTTCAAGGACAAGAATTATAAAAAGCCGTTTGCCCCGTTGGCTAATCGCCCGGTCTGGCTGCATGTGGTCGAGCGGTTCATCAACCGCCCGGACGTGAAGCAGACGATTCTGGCGATTTCGCCCGAGGACCGCGAATACTTTGACTTCAAGTTCGCCGGCAACGCGGCGATTCTCGGTGTCGAGGTCGTTGACGGGGGAGCCGACCGTGCCACCAGCGTGCAGAACGCCTTGGCACGAGTCCGCCCGGATATCGATTTTGTGGCGATTCATGACGCGGCACGCCCCTGCGTGGCCGATGCTTGGATTACGTCGGTTTTTAACGCGGCGGAAAAACATGACGCGGCAATCCTGGCCATACCGGTCTCTGGCACATTAAAACGTGTCACCACCGATAGCAATGGCAAGCAAATTATTGCCGAGTCGGTTGACCGAACTGCACTGTGGGAGGCACAAACCCCGCAGGTGTTTCGCCGTACGCTACTGATGGAGGCCTTTGCCAAGCGCGATGGTTTTGCTGCTACCGATGAAGCACAACTGGTCGAACGGATCGGCGTGAGTGTGCATATCGTGCCTAGTTCGCCGATCAACCTGAAGATCACGACCCGTGACGACCTGCGGCTGGCAGAACATGCGCTGCGTGCCGTGCCAAAACCGAATCTCGACAACGCGATGAATCCATTTTCTGGCGATGACATGTGGCGGTAGCCGGGATACGTTCATTTCATATAATCCAATCTACATTCATTGATTCACTTCAACGATCACTCTCACTATGGCATCCAGCGTAGCGACCACCGATATCCTGGCCGACCTGAAATGGCGTGGGCTAGTCCACCAAACGACCGACGAAGCCGGGCTGGGGCCTTGGCTGCAAGCGCAGTCGCGTACGGTCTACGCCGGTTTCGATCCGACGGCCGATAGTCTGCACGTGGGCAGCCTGTTGCCGCTGCTATTGCTGCGCCGCTTTCAACGTGCCGGGCACAAACCGATCGCGCTAATCGGCGGTGCGACAGGCATGATCGGCGACCCAAGCGGCAAGAGCGAAGAACGCAAGCTGCTGGATGTCGATTCATTGCGGGCGAATGTGGCAGGGATTGAAGCACAGATGCGATCGTTTCTGGATTTCAGCGGTGGGTCTGCTTCGGCTGTGCTGGCCAACAACTATGACTGGATGACGAATTTCAGCTACCTCAGCTTCTTGCGCGATATCGGCAAGAACTTTCCGGTCAATGTCATGTTGGCCAAGGAGAGCGTGAAGAACCGACTGGAGCGTACCGATGTCGGCCTGTCGTACACCGAGTTCAGCTACATGCTGCTGCAAGCATACGACTTTGTGTACCTGAATGAACACTACGGTTGCGAACTGCAAATCGGTGGCAGCGATCAATGGGGCAATGTCACCGCCGGGCTGGACCTAGGCCGTCGGATGCGTGGGGCACAGTTGTACGGCATGACCTGCCCGTTGTTGCTGAAGAGCGACGGTGCCAAGATGGGGAAAACCGAAAGCGGCACCATCTGGCTCTCGGCAGCACGGACCAGTCCTTACCAGTTCTATCAGTACTGGATCAATGTGGACGATGCTGACGTGGGCAAGTGCTTGCGCTTTTTGACGGAACTATCGCACGAGGAGATCGAGTCACTTGATACGGCGCGGGCAACCGATCCGGCGAAGCGCGAGAGTCAACGTCGTCTGGCAGAGGAACTGACAGCGCTGGTCCACGGCAGCGGCGGATTGAAGAGCGCGCTGCGTGCGACGGAGATTTTCTTTGGCGCAGAAATCAGCGAACTGGACGATCGACAACTGGCCGAGATCTTTGCCGACGTATCGAGTAGCACACTTCCCAAGTCTCGCCTGGCAGACGGTAGCCTGGGGATCATCGATGCGCTGGTTGAGTCAGGCTTGGCCAAGAACAAAAGCGAAGCACGCCGCACGGTCGAACAAGGGGGTGCTTATGTCAACAACCGCCGTGTCGATTCGATCGATACCAAACTGACCGCCGAGCATCTGGCCAGCGAAACGGTCATGGTGCTGCGGAGTGGGAAGAAGAAGTATGCGCTGTTGAGGTTTGAGGGATAATGCGCTTTTGCAACGGATTATCTGAGACGCGGAGCGACTATGATGGCATATCCCCTGACGGGATTGCTCGATTTCGCAGTGAGCGGAAACGGCACGAAGATCATGCCGGGGCGATAAACAGCCTATAAAACAGTCGCATTTTTGTTGATTGTAAGTGGCCACGCGGAGACTATAATACGACGATCTAATCGCTGTATCCATTTTCAAGCAATCCTCATCAAAGGGCGGGCATGGCAGAGGTCATCTATTGCCGGATTGGAATGAAAGTCAGCGGGCCGTTCTCGGCCGCTCAGTTCAAGCAGTTGCTTGGTGCCAATAAAATTCCTGTCATGGCGGATGTTTCGCAAACACCGGACGGACCGTGGGAAAATATCGCACTTGTTCTTGCACGCGGAAAGGCAACCGGCCAATTTGAACCACCCGCTCCGATACAGTCGCTGCCGACCAGACAGCTTTCCACGGATGTTCTACCTCCCGCGTCGCATTACGCACATCCGAGCGGATTGATCGCTCCGGGCGAGACAAATACTCCTTCACAATACATTCAGCCGTATGAGCTACAGCCTTACGATTTTCAGCCACAGGTGCCAACTGCGAGAGTGATTCCGGGACAGGTACATCCAATGGCCGGCTATCAGCCGATTCTTCCTACAACTACTTCTCAGCAACCACAAATTATCTATGTGCAGGCACCGGCCGCGCCAGCTCCGGTAATCAACGTGGTGAATAATAATACCGTTGGTTCGCACAACACGGCCGAATCCACTAGCGGCTGTGCTTGGATCGCGGCGTTCGGCTTGATGATTTTCTTCTTTCTGCTCCATCCGGCTTTGGGGATCTTAATGCTATTGGTTTTGGCCGCGATAGGTGTACTGGAATTGGCAAAACGGTCCTGAGGCAGTCGAAGGGGAGCGAACGCCTCGGCTGTTCTAGCCACACGCCACTCGTTAAGTTGCCAACAGCATGTGGCCATGAAAATACTTGACTTGGCCCCCTTTTCCGGCCAGGATGGTGCTGTTCGTCTCCCCTCGCATATTCCCACCTTGATTAAGCGGAGTACTCCACCGATGCGTATTCGACACTTGCTGCTGTTGGCCCTTTTTTTATTGTCAGGTCTGTTCAATGCACAGGCCGAACAGGCAGCGGACAAGCCCGGCGTCGCAGAGAAGCCAGCAAAAGAGAAGCAATCCAAAAAGAAACCGCCCAAGCCAACCGCTGCGGATCGCAAGTTAGCGCCCACCGTGGCCGACTTTGTTTATGGCGAGGACTCTGCGCGGCAAGTGTTTGACTTCTGGCAAGCGAAGTCGGACACTCCGACTCCACTGCTCGTGCTGATCCACGGTGGTGGTTGGCAGGCTGGCGACAAGACTATGTACAGTGACAAGGTAATTCAGGAGTATCTGGATGCCGGAATCTCGGTTGCCGCGATCAATTATCGGTTTATCAATCAAGCGATGGAGCAAGGGGTGAAGCCGCCTGTGAAGGCTCCGCTCCAAGATGCAGCGCGAGCAATTCAAACGCTCCGCTCCAAAGCCAAAGAGTGGAACCTGGATCCAACGCGCGTCGCCGCCACCGGCGGTTCTGCCGGTGCCTGTACTTCGCTTTGGCTGGCACTGCACGACGATCTGGCCGATCCGAAGAGTAGCGATCCGATTGCACGCGAGTCGACACGCTTGACCTGTGCCGCAGTGGTAGGTGCGCAGACTTCGCTCGATCCAAAACAACGGCGCGAGTGGATGCCCAACGCCTGGTACGGTGGGCGGGCGTTTGGTTACCCGGCCAAGGACAAAGATACGAGTGTCGAGATCGAACAACCGCTGGCCAATCGCGAAAAGATCCTCCCCTGGATCAAAGAGTATTCACCGATCGAATTGGTCACCAAGGATGATCCGGCGATCTATCTGGATTACCCAAATCAGCGTGCTGCTCCCACGGTCGGTGAGTCTGGCCCCGACCCGACGCATTCGGCCGTGTATGGGTTGAAACTGCAAGAGGCACTTAAAGGAGCTGGCGTGGAAGCGGTGCTGGCCTACCCCGCCGATCCAGACAAGAAATACGGCTCGGTGGAGAAGTTTATTATCGCCAAGCTGAAAGCCAATTAGTACTAAACCCACTCGGGATCTGGTGCTGTGAACGCGACCGGTTCGCCTGATGATGGATGGACAAATGCTAGTGCGGCCGCGTGCAAACAAAGCGATGGCGCAATTGGTTCAATTCCCGACATAGTGCTCGACTGCGCCGCGCTGCCAAGCTGTCCCTCGGGCAGATAAATAACATCGCCGACAATCGGCAGTCCCAGCGACCAGAGGTGCGCGCGAATCTGATTCGTTCGTCCACTCAGTGGTTCAACCTCCAGCAATGTCGTCACACTAATGTTTTGTTCCTCTACCTTCAGGACGCGAAACCGCGTGCTGGCCGCTGCGCCGGTGCTGTCAGGCAGGCGAATTCCATTCTCAGCCGGTTGGGCGCTAATGGCCGCATGGCATTCAAACGCATCCGCCGCCGGGCGGCCATGAACCCGTGCGAGATACCGTTTACGGACCGTGCCGGCTTCAAACTGTGGCTGCAAATTCCGTGCGACCTGTCGTGTGCGGCTGAAGACCACCACCCCGGTCGTATCGGCATCCAGTCGATGAGCGGGGCGCAAATGTTGCGGCTCATAAACCTGATCGAGCAGGTACGATAATGTGTTGCGATTGAACCGCCCGCAGGGGTGCATCGGCAACGGGGCCGGCTTGTTCACCACAACAATCGCGTCGTCTTCGTACAGGATCTGCACCGCTGCGGAAACATGCGGTTCGCGCGTGGCCGGCATGGTATGCAATAGACGTTCGCCGGCACGCATAATTCGCCCTGGCTGCACGGTCTCGCCGCGGCAGATCAATCGTCCCTCGCGACTGGCCCGCGCCCATTCTTCGCGAGACAAATGCGTCTGCATGGCGTCGAGAAAGTCGAGCAGCTCTGTCTTGTCTAACCGCAACGGCACGCTGATCGGTCGGACATTGTCATAAGAGACGCTCCCAGGCAGGGGTGACATGAACAGTTCGATCTGTTGTTGCCGCCGTTCCAATAATTGTTGCTGTGACACTTCTGCCGGTTGATGGCAGTGTGGGCACGACTGGTCGACGACATAGAACGGCGAGGCCTGATCCTCAATCGTCAGAACGGCCTGACAGACGAAGCACTGCGCCAGCCCGCTGGGTTGCAGGGAGGCATCGACTGCCACGCGCTTGTCAAAGACAAAGCAACTGCCGTCGTAGTGTGCATCGGCACACTCTTCCAGATACTTCAAAATGCCACCATCCAGTTGAAAGACGTTTTGAAAGCCGGCACGTTCCAAATACGGTGCCGCTTTTTCGCAGCGTATTCCCCCGGTGCAAAAAGTCACGATCGGCTGCTGCTTCAATGCCTCGGGAAGCTGCTCTACGGCTGCGGGGAACTCGCGAAAGTCGTCGACCCCGATCGAGATGGCGTTCTTAAAAGTGCCGGCCTTGATCTCAAACTCGTTGCGCGTGTCGAGAAGCGTGACCGGGCGTCCCTCATCGAGCCAGCGTTTTAGCTCCGTTGCGGAGACGCGTGGTGAAGTGTACTTTCCCGGTTGAATGCCTGGCACACCAAAGGCGATGATCTCTCGCTTGATTTTCACTAGCATCCGGTTGAAGGGCAGCTCAGTACTCAGGCTCTCCTTGGCTGTCAGGTCGGAAAGCTGTGGTATCGCACGCAGTCGCTCCAGCAGGGCATCGGTTTTCTCTCGCCGTCCGGCAACAAACAGGTTGATCCCTTCGCTGCTCAGTAAGATCGTGCCGCGCAAACTCTGTTGCTGACAAAATTCCCGTAGCTCATCGCGCAGCGCCGGTAGATTGTCCAATCCAGCGAACTTATAAGCCGCCAGATTGACAATGGATGTCAAAGCAGATGGAGCCGGTACAGGGGAATGCATTCGAGCCGATGTAGAAAACTTGCCGGGACGATTTCCTATCTTCCCCTTGACCGGCCCGGTTGTCTACCGGTGCAACTGAAGAGATGGCATCTAGAGAGACGCGACCTGAATCGGTGCATAACTACTGCACCACCAGACCATTACTGCAATCAACACCGCAGAACCGACCCAAGAGGCCGTGTGCAGGCGAGTCAGGCCGGGCACACGAACGCGGTTGTACCCACGGGCATATTCTCTTACGGCAAACATGGCCGCGATCATCGCCAGCATGGCATTGACCAGCCCGACCATGCGTTGAAAAAAGAGAGGTAAAGCCGCAGGGGCCGCAAAGTAAACGACCACCATAAATGCGGCCAACAGAGCCACGGAAATCATGGTCCGCTGACCGCGCGGTCTGGTGCGAGGACGGGTTCGAATCGACTTAGCTGTGGCGGCGTGCGACATGCCTACATTTTAGCCAGCCGCTGTATTTTCGGCAAATCTTTTCATCCCCCCTAACGGCTGAAAATGAATAACTAATTCAATCGTCACATCAGTATTCGTGTTTGAAGCTGTGATAGCATTCAAACCTCTAAATAGTGCTGCTGCGCAACGCAGCGGCGATATCGGGCGCGTATCTAAACTGCCAGCACAATTTTGCCGGACAGAGTTCCCTGTTTACCGACCGTGTTTTCTTCTTGCAGTTGGTGGGCGGCGGCGGCCTGTGACAGCGGCATTCGCTCGCCGATGGGCACCCGGATCTGGCCACTGCTCAGCCAGCGATTGAGATCTTCGGCACAGGAGCGCTGCTCGGCAGCGGTGGCTTTGAACATGACAAAACCGTGGAGCGTGCAGCCTTTGAGATAGAACGGCCCGACCGGAAACGGCGGGCGGGCGTCACGACCGGCCATGAGGATCATCCGCCCGCGTTCTGCCAGCAGCGAAACTGTCCGATCAAAGTCCGGCTCGCGCAGTGTTTCCCAAAAGACATTCACGCCACCAGGGGCAAACTTCAGCACCTGCTGTGCAACATCTTCTGTTTTGTAATTGATGGCCAGATCGGCACCCAGCTCGCGGCAGCGTGCGACCTTAGCATCGCTACCGGCAGTAGTGATGACGGTCGCCCCCAGGGCCTTGGCCATTTGCACCACCATTGAACCAACGCCACCGGTTCCGCCATTGATGAACAGAATCTCGCCGGGCTGCAATTTGGCATCTCGCACCAAACCCAAGTGCGCTGTAATACCGACCAGGGCCGCGGCGGCGGCCTGCTCGTCGGAAACATCGTTGGTAATCGGGTACAGCCAGTCGTCATCGACGACGGCGTACTCGGCAAAAGTTCCCTGCCGGCCAAGCAGTCCCTGGTTCGTACCCCAGACACGATCACCGACTGCAAATCGAGTCGCCTGTGGACCGACTGCGTCCACCACACCGGCCAGGTCGCATCCCAGGATATACGGGAGCGGGATCGGCATTGGAATGGTGCCGGCGCGGATGTAGGTATCAATCGGATTGACGGCCACCTGAGTGACGCGAACGCGAACTTCGGTTCCAGTCGGCTGAGGAGTAGGCAAGTCGCCAAACTGAATCGAATCGGCCGGGCCAGTCTTTTGAATGTAAGCAGCTTTCATGGGCTTCTAAGAAAATAGTAATAGCTTGTTAGGTGAGCGGCGAAGTCGACAGCAAAGTTATGCACCGCGCCGCTTTTTATTGGGAGACAAATAACCGGCAACAGCCAGCAATGCTCCGCCCGCCGCCACGACGTACCCGGCTATCTCAAAGAATTGTATGTTTCTGTCACGATAGGAAAGATTATCGTGTTCTTCCCGTTTCTTGGGCTGCCAAGTGGCGAGGCCGCGCTTAAACACATTGGACCACAGGCGCCAGGCCGCCTCTGGCGGCACGTCACTGACATCAGGGTCAACAATCGTGTACTGCGACTCGATCGAGGGTCGAAAATGCAGCACCGTTGAAAAGATCAGCGAAATCAAAGCGATGGAGATGCCGGCCAGAATCATTCCTTTGCGGGCCGACCATCCTGAAGACCCATAGGCTACTTCGACTGGTACAACTTCGGCCGCGGGCAGGTTTTTTAGATCCCGCAGCTTCGGAACGTCGATCGCAGCGCCACAGTCGCAGTGGACTTGCTGTCCTGCCTGTGCCGGTTGCACTTCGATCGTACGACCACACTGCTGACAAGTAAGAAGGTAACCCATGATGTAGCGGACCAGAAAAGTCAGTGCCTGTTGTCCCAGCGATATGACTATTGTACAAGATCGCAGGAGGGGAGGCGACCTTTGGAAATCGCGGGTGGCAGTCGCGTTCAATCGCCCGGCGGCCTATGGCCAAAGTGCCGTGGCACAATTGACAGGACGCTTGGGACAGCATGGATCGTCCGGCGGGCCACAGGTGTACCACGGGCCATTGCCAATGCAGGGGCAAATGTTCAGGCACTTTGGGCAATAGTCATCACAGCAGCATTTGATGGGGCAGGGGACCGGTGGCAACGGCTTCTGGCAATAATCGTCGCAGCAGTATTTCGTGGGACACGGCACCCCCGGCAGGGGCTTTTGACAGAAGTCGTCGCAGCAGAGCGGCTGACACTTCGGGGGAAGGTAAAACGGCCTTATTAGATCGCACGCGCGGCCTGGCCCGAATGGATCCGCCGCCAAGGCAGCGTGGCTCACTAAGATCAACATTGCCGTTGTCAAGAGTCGAACGAGGCCGGATTTTATCATCGGTTCAGTTTCCATTCGCGAACAGGATGGACTTATTTTTATTGGGAGGAGCGAACAGGTGGTTGCGGCGGTGGTGTCGGAATCGATTCTGGCTCGGTCGGTTGTGCAATCGTATTCGGAGCGATTGGAACAGGCTGGCCACCGTTGTTTGCTGGAGGAGCAATGGCATTAGGGGGTAGCTGATCGGCTGGCAGATTTGCAACATCCATCACCGGTGGCAGCGGCGAAAGCCGCAACTGCCAACCTCCTCCCAAAGCACGATACACTTGAATCAGGCCCAGCGAGATGTTTCCCCGTGATTGCGCAAGTTGATCTTGCTGCTGGACGAGGTTTTGTTGAACCAAGGCAACGCGATTGAAATCGGTCGTGCCCGCGCGGTATTGGACCACGGCGATACGAACAGCTTTCTCGGCGGCGACCACGCTGGTGTTCAAATACTGCGCCTGCTCTTGCGATTGCAGGAATGAAACCATCGCGTTTTCGGCTTCTTCGCCGGCTAGCAGAACTTGTTGTTGATACCTAACCACCAGCTCCTGAAACCGGGCGTCTTGCAAACGGATGTTGTTGATCAAGCGCCCGTAGTTCAGCACATTCCATTGAAACGATGGTCCGACGGAACCGACCAGCGATTGCGACTGAAACAGAGTATTGAATTGCTCCGAGGCCACTCCAATGGTCCCGGTCACGCCAATGTGTGGATAAAGCTGCGAAACGGCGACACCGATCTGTGCGCACTGCGAGGCGGCGATCCGCTCGGCCCTGCGCACATCAGGGCGGCGGAGCAACATTTCGGCCGGTATGCCGACGATCGCATCGCTGGGTGCAACGGGGATTGGCTGGTTTCCAAGCAGCGGCAGCAGATCCTCAGGGGGCATGCCTAGCAAAATGCAAAGCCGGTTGGTTGCCTGGCGAATGCGAATTCGCAATTGCGGAATTTGCGCCTGCGTTTGTGCCAAGGTACTGACCGACTGGTCAACGTCCAGTTCGCTGGTGGTGCCCCCTTTGAAGCGCGCATTGGCAATGTCCAGGGTCTGCTGTTGCAGTACAACGTTCTCTTGCGTGTACGCCAACTGCTGCGATAGGGTGCGCATCTGCACGTAGGTAGTGGCCACGTCACCAACCAGCGTCACAATGACATCATCGTAGTTTTCGACCGAGGCATCGAGATCCGCCTCGGCCGATTCGATGGCACGGCGGAAGCGGCCCCAAAAGTCGATCTCCCAGGCCAGATTGAAGCCGGCATCGTATTGATCGAAGAACTTTGTCGGGATGAACGAGCTATTGGCGACACTCTGGCTGATGGCGTTGCGGGAATAGCCTCCAAAGGCGTCCTGTTGCTGCGGAAACAACATTCCCTGCGCAATGGCCAAGGTGGCGCGTGCTTGCAGTACACGAAATCCGGCCTCGCGAAGCGTCAGGTTCTGACTATAAGCTTCTGCTACTAACGTATTCAGGATCGGGTCGTTGAACACCGTCCACCAGTGCGCCAGGTCGGGCGTTTCTGGACGCAGCCGGACATCCGTACTGTCGATCCAATCCGTTGCCACCGGGGCAGGCGCGCGGCCATAGTTTGGCCCGACTTTGAAACCGTTGTGAACGTACTCGCGAAAGGTTGTACACCCGCTTAGCAGGATCGTGCATAGCAACAGGATCGGCGCTCGATACCATCGCACGGCCGCGGCGCTTTTTGCACCGGCTTTCGCAGTTGGCAAGCGATTAAGTTGAGACAGCCGATCGACACTCATCCGTGAGATCCTTCCTGCGCAAGCTACATCCATGTTCTGCGAGATTCGTGTACCGCGAACCTGCCGCTGAGTGGGCGCAGCTAGTTCTGGCCATTAGTCTGACGCCGGTCAACGACGCGCCCTGATCAACCGCAAGTTGATTACACGCTCTACCTTGGGTTCGACCGGTGCAAGCGATGACTTGAGCACCAGCGGCATAAGCGGTATATCCGGAACCGGATCGGCGCAATTTGTAGCAGTCGTGTCGCCTATGCGGAATTTGACTGCCCGGACCAGACTGCGGTCGCAAAAATGTCAGGCCCCGCAACTTCCTCCATTCCGGCGTGGATTTTCACAGAATTTGGCATGCCGGATGCACTATGCCGTCGTAACCTCAATATTTCAGGCGAGTGTCGTCAGATTTGAGTCTTTTCAGGTTTCCCCTGGTCGTTTCCCGTTCTGCACTGGGAGTTTTATGAACACACTGGTAATCGATGTCGGCGGAACCAACGTCAAAGTCTGGCGCACTAACGAGACTGAGAAGATCAAAGTCCCCTCGGGCAAGGAGATGACCCCTCAAAAAATGGTTGACGCGGTGCGGGAAGCACTACAAGGTTGGCAATATGAGCGAGTTTCGATCGGGTACCCTGGAGATATCCATAACGGCCATCCTGCCGCGGAGCCGCACAACCTGGCCGATGGCTGGGTCAATTTCGATTACGCCAAGGCATTTGATGCCCCGGTCAAGATCATGAACGATGCCTGTATGCAGGCGCTAGGGAGTTACGAAGGGGGGCGAATGCTGTTTCTCGGTCTCGGCACCGGCATAGGCACCGTTTTCATTATCGATGGAAAAATTGTTCCCTTAGCACTTGGGCACCTGAAGTTCTGCGAGCACACGTTTGACGAGTACCTCAGCCGTAAAGCGTTGGAGTTGCACGGCGAGAAGCGTTGGAAGCGCGCGGTCAACGAAGCGACGACTGTGCTGAAGCAGGCCTTCATTGCCGATTATGTTGTCCTGGGGGGAGGAAATACCAAGAAACTTGACGACCTGCCGGAAGGATGCCGCCGAGGGGCCAACCTGATGGCCTATACCGGAGGCGTTCGCATGTGGGAACCGCTGGAAAATATGCCCGCGCTGGCGGTGTTTGAAGAGACTGTGGGAAAGACAGGGTAAGCCAGCCGCCAACTCTACTTCAAGCGAGTATCGGTTCGCAGACGACTGTTACTTAGTGTCGTCCCAGACTTTGCGCTTGGCCTTCAACAGCCGGCTGGTGTAATCGTCTTCTTCTTTTTTGTCCGGTGTCACCGCAGAACGGGCTGGCGCCGGTCGCGGAACTACCACACCCGGTGCTGCCAACTCGCGGTCAATGGTCGAGGTCGTTTCCGCCTCAGGATCCAACTCAAACCGAGCGCCAGCGCGCTGTTCTTCCAAAGAAGCATTCAACTCGGCCTTGCGGCTGCGCAACCGGTCCATTGTCGCGATGACTTGCGGTTCGCGCGCTTTCCGGGCGACCAAGCTCCAAGCCGTGGCCAGTTTAGCACCAGCCCAGCTCCAATCGATTGTCACGCGACGATTGAAAACGTCGCCCAGAAACAAACAAGCCCCGGCAAAGACCAGCAAGAACCAGATGTCTTGATTGCTAAAGGCCTTGTTCAGATTGTGGCGGAACGTATCGACGGTCAATTGCTTGTCGGCACCTACTCCCGCGACATCTTCAATCACGATACCCGGTTCACTTCCTTCAGGCTTCAAAGCAGCCATGTCCAGCAGCAAGGCGTCGTTTGGTTCGCGGTCAAGGTACTCGGCCGAATAGGGAACATTCACGCCGCAGCGCAAGTTTTCCATGCCCCCGCCGGGCGAAATCATCATAAAATAGCTGCCCGCCGCGGGAGCATCAAATTCGCCCGTGTATCGTCCAGGAGCTGCCTGGCGCAACTTCAGGTCAATCGGCTTCATGTCCGGTCCGACAACATTCCCTCCCATATTCAGGAAGTTGAGAAACTCATCGTCTTTGTCCAGCGCGGTGATGACCACCTGAACTTTTCCATTGACGGCGTCGGTGCTGACGTTGAACTTGCCCTGTTCACCGGCAGGTCGCATGCTCCAACGAACCATCTGGCCGAAAAGCTTGTCGTAGTTCTCCCGGTTTTGCAGGCCGGCTCCCCAGCGGTGCCCGGCGTCGGTGGTCCAGGCGACCGATTTACCCAGACCATACTGCCAGCTCGCTAGAATGGTGTTGTATTTTTCACCGGTCTTTGGCTGAGTCGAAATCGCAGCCACCTCGACCAAGGGATTCTCCTTGATCGTTGTCATGACAAACCCGCTGATAGCGGGCAACTGATCGATCCCTTTGAGAATCTCGTGAGAATTGGTGACACGAATGGGAAAGGTCGACCCTTTTTCGTAGATCAGCGGCCGGGCCACACGGCGTGCTTCCTGCTGAAAGATCCGCGGCAGCCCCTTGGCAGATTTGGCATGATAGAAACGACCGCCACCTTCATTGGCCATCTGCGCCAGCAGATTCAAGTCGGCGTCGTCGCCGACGGCAACAGTTGAAACCGTGACTCGCTTCTGGCGCAACGCACGAATCATCGCTGGGTAGTTTTCACCCATCGACTGCCCATCCGTCAGAATGATCATATGTTTGGCCGCAGCCTGCGTGGCAGTGTCGAGTGCTCTGGCACCGCGCTGAATTCCAGGAGCCATGTTGGTGCCACCGCCGATGGTGAGTCGCGAAATTCGCCCTTTGACTGCGCCACGATTTTCGACCTTTTGCGTCGGCACGACGGTGTAGGCATCGGAATCAAACGACACCACCGAGATATAGTCATTATTGGAAAGCACATCCACG
>JAWXCH010000030.1:0-9194 GCA_034440595.1 Planctomycetota bacterium
ACTGCGCACGCTCAAGCAGCGTGGTGCATCGATGGTCATCACCGTCGACTGCGGCATTGCCAGTTTGACCGAGGCCGATACGGCCAAACAGATCGGCCTGGAACTGATCATCACCGACCACCATCAATTTGCCGAGCGCCTGCCAGACGCCGCCGCCATCGTCCATCCGCGTTTGCCTGGGCACAGCTATCCGTTCGATGGTCTGGCCGGAGTCGGCGTCGCCTTCAAACTCGCCTGGGCAATTTGTCAGCGAGCCAGTCAGGCCAAAAAAGTCAGCGATCGGATGCGCAACTTTCTCATGCAAGCCATCGGGCTGGCCGCCATCGGCACTGTGGCCGACGTGGTACCGCTGCTGGATGAAAACCGCATCATCGTTCGCCACGGCCTCATCGCGCTGAAGGAACGACCGTCGCTGGGCGTGGCGCAGCTCATGCGGCTGACCAAGCTCTCCGACAAGCCGCAATTGGAATGCGATGACATTGGCTTTTTCCTGGCCCCACGCTTGAACGCCGCCGGTCGACTGGGCCAGGCCCAACTGGCTGTTGAACTCCTCACCACACAAAACGCGGAACGCGCCTCGGCACTGGCCGAATACTTGCATGAACTGAACGGCAGCCGCGATACGCTGGAGCGCAGCATCAACCTCGCCGCGAATAAACAGATTCAGCAGCAGTTCGATATTGAAAACGATCCGGCCTTTGTCCTCGCCGGGCGAGGTTGGCACCCCGGCGTGATCGGAATCGTTGCCGGTCGTTTGGCCGAGAAGTACCATCGCCCGGTGATTATCATCGCGCAGGATGACGTCGGCGTGAAACCGGGCGTCGGTTCTGGTCGCAGTATTCCCGGCTTTGATCTGCATGCTGCGATCTCGGCTTGCTCTGAGCATGTGATCAGTTTTGGTGGTCACAAAGCGGCCGCCGGTCTGAAGATCGAAGACTCGCAGGTCGATGCCTTTCGCGAGAGTTTTTGCGAATACGTCACCGCCGAGTTGGCCGGTGGCGAATCTCAGGCTGAAATCTGGATCGATACCGAAGTCCCGCTTAGCTCGCTCACCACCGGTGTCGTGCAACAGATCGAACGCCTCGCTCCGTTTGGTCAAGGCAACGCACGGCCGATGCTCTGTGCCACGGAAGTGACTCTGGCCGAACCACCGAAAAAGATCGGCACGAGCGGCCGGCATCTGTCGTTTCGTCTGGTGCAGCATGGAGTTTCAATGCGCGGCGTCGCCTTTGGTGGTGGTGACTGGCACGAAGAACTCTGTGCCATCGATGGCCCGCTCAATATTGCCTTCCGCCCGGTGATCAACACCTTCGGCGGCCGCCGCACAGTCGAGGTTCACATCGCCGACTGGCAGATCATGAAACCCGCAGTGACGTGAACGTAGTAGGCACGGTCCCCGTGCCGTTAAACAAATCTTGTAGGGTGTCGTGAAATGCACCGCGCGCTGCGTTTGGGGTTGCGCAACAACTTGCCTCAACCATCGAGCGGTGGCCGCAACTTAATCGGTCGGTGCATGGAACGCACCGGAATCACGCCAGACGATATTCGCAAAACATAGCCAGCACCGTCCCCATGTCGTAAGGCAAATGTTGTGGGCACAAATTTTCACCCCTCCCGCTTGCCGGAGAGGTCGCGGTATCAGCCGCGGGTGAGGGTGCGTTCCGTCGCCTTTCGCTCCGCCGAAAGAGTGCCTTCCTTTATCTACTCTCAACTTTCCACTCTTTAGGGCGCGGCCCTCCCCACGCCGTTAAATTTTTACACATTGCGCGTAATACCGGGCACGTTTGGCTGCAGATTATTTGGTGATAATTCGCCATTTGTGATATACTTCAAGCATGAGTACCATCATTACCGCCCATTTCGACGGTCGCGTTATTGTTCCCGATGAACCGCTCTCGCTTCAACCCGGTGAGAAAGTGCGTGTCACGATTGAGCGCGCGCCGACCGTTGCAGCCGACGCGCATCCCAGCCTGTTAGGCATTCTCGAAGGCAAGGCTTGGATCAGCGACGACTTCGATGAGCCGCTGGATGAATTTAAGGAGTATCGTTGAGTCGCATCCTACTTGATACACAAGCTCTGCTTTTCGCGACGATCAGCCCCACGAGTCTATCCGACCGGGCAAGACAAGTTTTCGCCGACGGGAACACGGAGAAGCTCTTGAGCTACGCCAGTGTATGGGAAATGTCGATCAAGTTGGGCATTGGCAAACTCAAGTTGCCCGAACCGCTCGGAACTTGGCTTCGTCGCTTAGTCGATAACCGCAGCCTGACGCTCGTTGAAATTGGTCTGGAACATCTGCTGGCGATCGAAACGCTTCCGGCTCATCACGGCGATCCGTTCGACCGACTCATCGCGGCGACCTGCCTTGCCGAAGACTTCGCCTTGCTATCTAACGATTCCGCGTTCGATACGTACGGCGTGCGGCGTGTGTGGTAGTGGGAATCACATCCTGTCGATGTTGGTGGCAGTGGCGTACGTCATGTACGTTGGGCGCGTCTGATTTTCGTTTTTCCTACTGGAAGGTTGTCGCCATAAAAATGTTATTTCAATTCTACGACAACACTAATCACAATGATCGCCAGGGTTACGCCTGGGCGAGCGGCATCTATCCGCCGTTCGAGGTCGACTTTGAATGTCCAAACTGCAAGCACTATGAAAGCACGTATCGCGGAACCGCCGTCGCTCGGATTGACGAGGGCAAGCAGTGGCCTGACATAATGGGAAACGGCGCGGGGCAGCCTTCTTTCGTTTTGAGCCGACGTGTGTTGGACGCGATGCGAGAGGCCGGGATTACTGGATATATTGAACACCCGGTCGTGATTGAAAATATTCAGGATGCGCGACTCAAGAGGCTTCCGTCACCGGAGTATGGCTATCTGGAAATCACCGGTGGCATTGATCTCGATTTGCCGGCGAGTGGTTTCCGCGCCGTCGGGCCAGTTTGCAGTCTGTGCGGTCAGACGAAATGGGAAGGAGAGTTCAAGCAGTTCGTGCAAGTAGCCGATAGCTGGGATGGAACGGACATCTTTACTGCGCGAAACTATCGCTGCGGCGTCGTTTACTGTAGCGAAAAGTTTCTGTTGCTTGCCCGTCAAGAGCGTTGGACGAACTTTCGGTTTACTCCATTGGATGCCGTACTTCGTCATGTCGTCGGTTGGAAGGGAATTGACTACCTTGGCAAGAAGTGGCCGCCACAGTGGTATCCAAAGAAGCCCAGTGACGGCAGGACTTTTGAGGAATGGATAGAGTTAGTCTCAACCTTTCAGATTGATGACGAGCCGGATATGTATCCAACTCATATCGCGGCTGCCTTGCCAGACTTTGGCAGCCGTTCTGTTTCGTACGTTCTAGAAGTGCTTCAAAATGGAAGTGCTCAAGCTAAGAAAAATGCGGCTTACGTGCTTGCTCGCTTGTATAGAGAATGCAATGCGGAGTTGTCTGAGGATGTTCGCCGGCAAATCCTCGTCCATGCGCCGATTATTCATCCATCATCGTTGCATCTAGCTGAACCAGGCGAGGGGTTGTAACTATTCCTGCACTCGTAGCCTTGTCGGGGCTGTCGCACGATCCACCAAACGGCTTTTCCATCTTGCGGAGCAAGATTGCTACATTACTCTACGCGGTACGCCGGCCTACGGCCCCCATCTCCCGAACCGTCGCCGCGCCGCTAGCGTACCAAAATAAGCCCGGATCCTAGGTGGATTGCGCCTGCGGGTGCTACTGCACTAGACAGGCCCGATTGCCAGACGTTAAGTTCTAGGTCTACAGTAGCAACGGATTTTGCGAACTGTAACGCTGGTAAGGGGTTGAGTGGAGCATGGTGTGTTCCACTCACCGGCTGTCTGAGGGTTGGCGTGCCGTGCGTGAATGACGCTCGGGGGCGTGCAACGTCAAACGGGGTGTCTGGTGCGTTGCACACACCCTACATGACTGGATTCCCGCCTTCGCGGGAATGACGAACTAATGGTGCCTCCAAAGGGAGTTTGATTCGTGGTGAACGACAGCACGCAACCGGCCATGATCGAGGCGGTCGGCCTTTCCAAGTTCTACGGCGAATTTGCCGCCATCCGTGACATCTCGTTCAGCATCGCTCGCGGAGAGGTGGTCGCGTTTCTTGGCCCGAACGGTGCCGGAAAAAGCACAACCATGAAACTGCTGACCGGGTATTTATCGCCATCCAAGGGGGTGGCACGGATTGCCGGGCACGACATGGCCAAGGACCGCATCGCCGGGGCAGAACGACTCGGGTATCTGCCAGAAAACGGGCCGCTGTACCCGGACTCCACCCCGCGAAGTTTGCTGGAGTTTTTTGCCGATGCACGCGGGCTGGCCCCGGCGTATAAGCGGCAGCGGATTGCGGCGGTCATCGAACAGTGTGATTTGGGGGGGGTGATTGGCAAGCCGATTGGGAAGTTGTCAAAAGGATATCGTCAGCGTGTCGGTATGGCGCAGGCGTTGTTGCATGAGCCGGATGTGTTGATCTTGGACGAACCGACGGCCGGCCTGGACCCGAATCAGATTCGCGAAGTGCGCAACGCGATTCGGCGATTGGGGGAGAATAAAACTATTTTGTTGTCGACGCACATTCTGCAAGAGGTGGAGGCGATTGCCAGCCGCGTGGTCTTTATCAACGAAGGTCGACTGGTCTATGACGGGACGCCGGCGGAATTGAAGCAGGGGAATCAATCGCTGGATGAACGTTTCCACGTATTGACCGGGGCGGGGAAGTAAGACGCGCGATAGGGTGTGGGGATCTGGATTTTCTCGAACGAAGATTTGAAGAGTGCTTATGAACGCGAAAGTGATTAGCGCGATTTTTCGCCGCAACTTCCACAGTTATTTCAGCAACCCGACTGGGTATGTGTTTATCTGTTTGTTTGTCTGGCTCTGCACCGGGGCGGCATTTTTTCCGAACGAGTTTTTCAACGCCAATCTGGCGAATTTGGATCAACTGAATGCCAGCATCAGCTATGTGCTGTTGCTATTCATTCCGGCGATCACGATGAGCATCTGGGCCGATGAACGCCGACTGGGGACGGACGAGCTGCTGCTGACGATGCCGGCGGCTGACCTGGATGTGGTGCTGGGTAAGTATCTGGCCGCGGTGGCGATCTTTACGGTCTCGCTGTTGTTCTCGTTGTTCTCGACGTTGGGGGTGCTGTACACGCTTGGACAGCCGGATCTGGGACTGTTTTTGACGAACTTTTTTGGCTACTGGGTGATGGGGCTGGCGATGCTGGCGATCGGGATGGTCGCGTCGTTCTTGACCGGGAATTTGACAGTGGCGTTTATTTTGGGGTTGGTTTTTAACGCGCCACTGGTGATGTTCAACCGCGCGATGGATTTTACGACGAACACGCAGGTGGCGTCGACTTTGAAAGAATGGAGCATGGATGGTCAGTTTCGCGATTTTGCTCGCGGCGTGATCAGTTTTTCCAGCCTGGTCTATTACTTTGCGATTGTTGGCGTAGCGCTGTACTTGTGCATGGTGCTGATCGGTCGGCGGCATTGGGCTAGCGGTCAGGATGGCAAGTCGCTGTTTGGGCATTATCTGCTGCGATTGTTGGCGTTGTCGGTGGTGGCGATTTCGGCAGTGGTGATCTTTAAAGCCATTCCACTGCACGCCGATACGACGGCCAACCAGCTCAATACACTTTCGTCTGGTACACGCGAGATTCTAAAAAAGCTGGATCCAAAACGACCGGTGAAGATCCATGCGTACGTCAGTCCTGCGGTGCCGCAGGACTATGTGCAACAACGTTCGGACCTGTTGTCGCTGCTGCGTGAGCTGGAGTCGCTGGGTAAAGGAAATGTAACGGTTCAGGTCGAAGAGATTGAGCCGTTGACCGAAGCAGCTCGACGTGCCGAACAACAATACGACATCAAGCCACGCCGGGTGGTCAGTCGCGATCGTGGTGCGATCCGCGATCAAGAGATCTATATGGGTGTGGCATTTGAAAGTGGCATGCAAAAGGTGGTGGTGCCGTTTATCGACCGCAATTTGCCGGTGGAATATGAACTGGCACGATCGATAGCCACGGTGAATCAAGAAGAGCGCAAGCGAGTTGGTGTATTGAAGACCGGTGCGGAGATGTTTTCTGGTTTTGACTTTTCAGGTGGTATGCCGCGTCAACGTCAGGAACAGCAGATCATTACGGAGTTGAAAAAGCAGTACGAGGTGATTGAGGTCGATCCGACGAATGCCATCACGGAAAAATACGACGTGCTGCTGGCCATTCAGCCGTCGTCGCTCAACCCAGTGCAAATGGCTAACTTTGTCGAGGCGGTTCGCAACGGCCAGAAGACGGCGGTGTTTGAAGACCCGCGACCGGCCTGGTTTGGTGTGGTGGGCACTGCCGATCCGAATCGCCCGCAAGGTGGCATGATGGGGATGGGAGCTCAGCCTCCGGAGCCGAAGGGAGATATCAAGCAACTTTGGAATTTATTGGGGATCGAACTAGAGCAGAAGGGGAGTCTGTTGGGAGCGGCGGAACCGATTGTCGTTTCGCAGACTTATAACCCACACAAGACGATTGAGGGATTGTCACAGGTTCCCCCGCAGTTGGTGTTTATTGATAGCGAGGTACCTGGTGCCGCGCCGTTTAATCGAGAAGATCCAACCTCGATGTACCTGCAAGAGGTGCTGTTGCCGTTTGTCGGTGCCTTGACGAAGCAGGAAGGGGCGACCACGAACTTCATTCCGCTGATTCGTACCGGCACACGAACGGGCATGATCCCTAGTTCGCAATTGATGCAGCAGTCGGACGACCCGTTGGCAAATCAGGTGCAGGGGACCGGTGTATCGTATGTTGTGGCCGCGCGCGTCACGGGCAAGCCGGGCAAGGTAGACGCGGCTAAGAAGGGGAAGTCAGCCACCAAAGCAAAAGTCGCAGACGATGGGAAGTTAAAGACCGAGAATGCAAAAATGGAAGATGCAGGATCTCCGGAGAAATTGAAGAGCGATGCGGCAAAGGCTGCGGCTACCAGCACAGAAGCTGCCAAGAAGGACGACACCAAGGCCGCGGGTATTGGCAAGGTCAAGGCGGGGGAAGAGCCACCGGTCGATGTGGTGGTGGTCTCGGATATCGATTTTATTCACGACACGTTCTTTGCCCTTCGCGCGCAGCAGGAGGCCGATTTGGCATTGGTGTTTGACAACGTGACGTTTGTCTTAAACATTGTCGATGATCTGGCAGGAGAGAAACGGTTTACGGAGGTTCGCTCGCGCCGGCCGGCACATCGACCTTTGACCGCCGTCGAGAACCGGATGGAAAAGATCCATTCGGAACGGTCGGAGAAGATCGAAGAGCTGCAAGCGGAATTGAACCAGGAGATCGAAAAGACCAAGAGTGCTCGTAGCAAGTCGCGAGAAGCGTACCTCAAAAAGATCGAGCAACTTCAAAAAGGGGATGTGAAGCTGAGCGAAATTCGCGACGCGCGGACGGCACTTGAATTGCAGGAAAGTTTGGAGGAGCAGAATTTCTCCACAGGTATCAGCGAAGTCCAACGCAAATACCAAGATACGGTTAAGAAGACCAGCGAAGATGTTTTGCTACAGATGCGTAACATCCAGGATGATTACAAACGCTGGGCCGTGATCATTCCGCCGCTGTTACC
This sequence comes from Planctomycetota bacterium, assembly GCA_034440595.1. Lineage (GTDB taxonomy): Bacteria > Planctomycetota > Planctomycetia > Pirellulales > JALHPA01 > JAWXCH01. The sequence goes on from JAWXCH010000030.1 coordinate 7,619, forward strand.
GCTGGCGATCGGGCTGTTGGTGTTCTTCCGTCGGCGCGCCAGTGAGCGCGAGGGAGTCAGCCGAGCAAGGCTGAAGTAGTAGAGCCACGGGGGAACGCAGCACAACCATTTGCTTTATCGAACGCAGAACGCATTGAGATATACACATGAATGAGATGACAAGAACTTTATCCTACGTTGGTGTGGCCGTGCTGCTGGCATTGGGGGCGATCTGGGTCACGCCCAAGCCTGCCGAGACGACCGAAGGAGATCTGGTCGGAACGGTCCTGTTGCCGGATTTAAAAGACGCCACGTCAGTTGAAGGGCTGGAGGTGGTCTCTGTCGATGGCACCACCAAGCAGATTGAAAAGTTCAAGGTCCTGAAAGGTAGGCTCCCTTCTCACGAAGATTACCCGGCCGATGCTGAGAAGCAACTGGTCAACGCAGTGAGTGGCTTGATCAATCTGAAGGTGCAGGATGTGGTGACAAAAAATTCAGCACAGCACGCCGAATACGGTGTGATTGAACCCAAGGAAGACAAAGTCACACCTGGCGCGGTTGGTGTTGGCAAGCTGGTGAACATTCTGGGCAAGTCTGGCCGAAGCGTTGGCAAGCTGGTGATAGGAAATGAAGACAAGCTGACGGGAGGTGGTGCATCGCTGCGGTTTGTGCGCCTGCTGCCGTCGGACAATGTTTATCGGGTGGCATTGGCAGGAGACAATTTCACCACCAAGTTTGAGAACTGGATCGATACCGATCTTCTGAAGCTGGAAACGCCGGACATTGCCGAAGTAACGCTCGACGACTATAGCATGGCGAGAGAGGCAGGTGGCTGGACCTATGACCCACGTAGCAAGATCATACTCGATTTTGACGACAAAACCGCCAAGTGGGATTTGAAGGAGCTTCTTCGCTATACAAATGGTAACCCCGAGAAGGTCGAGGTCGGGCCAGATCAGGAACTGAACACATTGACGCTGAACGATTTGAAAACAGCGCTCGATGAACTCAAGATTGTAGATGTGCGTCGCAAGCCTAAGGGAATCAGCGGAACCTTGACGGCCAAGACGATGGATTTCAGCGGAGTCAGCTCGTTGGCCGAGCATGGATTCTATCCCCTGAAAACCGATGCCGTGTCCGATGAGATTGAGATCATGTCCAGCAATGGTCAGATCTCGGTGCAAATGAAGGATGGGGTGCAATACTTGCTCCGCTTTGGCGGAGTGGCAGGGCTGGGCAAAGAGGACGAAAAGCCGGACGCGGCCAAAACTGGGGAAGAGGGGGCCACCCCGGCAACGAAGTTAAATCGATACATCATGGTGAGTGCTCAGTTCAATAAGGACGTGATTCCGCCGCCGCAGTTGCAGCCCGTTCCCGAATTGCCTGACAATGATTCAACATCGAGCGAAGCACCACCGAGCGACGCTGCCGCCAAGTCCGCTGACGGAAAAGCCGCCGAAGGTAAGGCGGGTGACGCAAAGTCCAATGATACCAAGTCTAAATCGGGCGAAGAGAGTGTCGGCTCCGATGCCAAGAAGCTGACTGCCGACGAACGCGAGGAGTTAGTGTTGCGCCGCAAAAAGGTATTGGCCGAAAA
>JAWXCH010000031.1:0-4484 GCA_034440595.1 Planctomycetota bacterium
AGCACGGCGGGCCAATTCCTGCCCACTCGCACCAAAGCCTACGAGCCCTAAAGTTTTTCCAAACAATTCGCCCAGCACCAATCCGGCTCGACGTCGCCGGGGAAATTCCTCTTGTGTGGCGGGGAACTGCTTCGTCAGATAAAGCATCAGAAACATCGCATGCTCTGCTAGGGCAATGGCGCTATACTTTCCCGGGCAATTGGCTATTTGGAAATTACAATTCAGAAGGTAAGAAACGTCAACGTGGTCCAGTCCGGTTCCCAGGATCTGCCAAAACTTCACGCCATTTTGTTGAGCAGCATCCATCATTTGGTGAGTGCCGACACTCCCACCTTGGTCCACGACGCAGTCAATTCCTACGAACTGCTCCGCAATAGGTTTTTGGGGGTCTAAGACTGATACGACATGCTGATCTCCGCAAGCGCGGCGGACACCCTCGAACCACTCCGGCCCGCTACCTTTTTCTCCCAAAAATAAAACTTTCAATTGTCCCGCCTCGCCTGAATCGGTGTTGCGTTCGACTGGTTGCTTTAACGATTGCGCCGCAACCGGCCTCGGCTGATTATTACTGTAGAGTTGCGTACGACCAAGGGTATTTGACATCGGTTATTGGGCCCGAGTGAAGAATGACGCACAATCGTGCATTAATGGAAGTCCTTATACGACGGACCAGTGTACTAACTTGCCATGAACGTGGTTGGGTAACGGCTTCATCGGGGCTTCCGTTGCTTGCATGTGGTCTCGACGGAACAGTCGATACCAGTCGTGGGCCTCCTGTCCTTTATAATACCCTTCGTCACCCTGGCCGGCTGAAATCCGCTCTACTTTCACAGCTGTGGGCCCTCTAAAATCGATCTGGTATCGCTCTCTCGATTCTAAGGGCTTACCGAGATTTACCAGCGTGTACTCCGCGCGCTCCGATAGGAGAGGTGTTGAGAACGAAATGAACTCGTTTCCCTTTAGTCCATTAAAAATCATGTGCGTCCCACTCCACTCTGGCCGAGCATCGCGTCCGTCAATCTGGCAGCGAATGCGAGTCCTGGCTGCCCAACTTGGCTTGCGGACAGCTATCCGCAGCATCCCTTTGTTTTGCACCGCCAAGTTTCCATTGTGGGGCTGCCAGGAAAAAACGTCGACCCAAGGCGATCGTCGGTTCAGCCACAGGTTTATGGTTACCGAATCATCGCCATCTCGTCTCAAAATGCCTTCCCAGGCGAAGTATAGTGCCTGGCAGCAATTCGCCGTGCAACAATGCATCATCATCGGCGCCTGATATCGGGCGCCTACGACATGGCCAAATGCGCCGACCGTGCGCTCGAGCACTCGGTCATGGATTTCTTGACCGGATAGTACGCCTTTGTTGTTCGCCCGGAAGCGACTGTCGAAATGTCCCGCCAGCTCGGGATCATTGGAATTTGGCGGCCGCATCTTTCCGGCCATTGAGACGCGTTTGAGCTCTTCGAGATCGGTTGCCTGCGCACACAGCAAGCCGTTCCGCACGTACATCTCGACATCGTCCCAATAGTCGCCCAGTCCCGCATCGCTGAGCGTGACCGCCATGGCGATCATGTCTGCAATCGAGCAGCCTTCCGTCCCTTCGCCGTGCGTGGGAAAGAGGCCTAACCGCTTGACCCCCGTTTGACGGGCATAATTGTAGGAATTATGAGCAAACTCCTGGATCTTGTAATCATTCGCCACTAGCGCGTAGTCGAGGGCGCCTCGGACTGCCGCCATAGATGCATGGAAATGCAGCTTAAAGTGCCCGCGTTCGGCACTTGCGACCGGATCCATATCGCCGGCCCCGGCCCAGAATTTGGATTGCAGGCCGAGGTTTGCGAACTTACGGCTGAGTTCAAGAAACCTTTCGTCACCCGTCGCTTGGTAGTACCGAGCGAATCCGCGCAACGGCTGAAAGTGATAAAACATAGCGCCGCCTTCGAAACCTTCGTTGGCGGATTGCGGTGCTTTTCGCGTGGTCCAGCCGCTCTTACGCGGATAGGAAAAGTCGTTGCCAACTCCTGGATTTGGGTACCAAGCCTGATCCCCTTCGACGATAGCCAATTCCAGCATGCGTTCCGCGGTGCGTTTAGCGCGTTTTAGCCAGATCTCGTCGCCCGTCATTTGGTGCCAAGCAAGGAGGCCGGCAATAGCCCGCCCGTTCCCCGCCATGTTCGCATAGTCTTCATTCTGATCCGCTTTCCCATAGTAAACGCCGACGTTCCACGGTCGAGATTCCGTGGCACGGTCATATATGAGCCCATCTTCGTCCATGTTCCGCAGTATCGCATTTAAGAAGCCGTTTTCGACGTCACGGTCCTGGTCGCTCCCGCTCATCAGACGAAGCATTGGAAGTGCGGCAACATACTTGGGCATGACTCCGCTGACCATCGTGCTCCAGTGGAGCATATATGGCTGACGGACATCGAGAATGTTTAAAAAGGCACATTCATAATCGGCCTCCGGATCTAGCGAGCCGAGTAGGCCATTCAGTGCCAGCCGGCCATGCTCTGCCAAGTCGAGCGTATCGGGCGTGGAGTTTGATCCAGAGCCGCGCGGGGACTCAGCTCGGTCGGTCGTGCCGGCTTGCGCCACCAGCTGGGGGGTAAACGCTTTCACGCCGACCCCGGCTGTGAGGGCAGCTGAGTTCCTCAAAAACTTACGGCGGGTGAACATATGGGTCAGCCTCAAGTACCGGCCTAATCTGGTTGACTCTTGCGGTTAATCTGGTATCACAGATTTGTTTAACAAATAGACAATTCAATTGCAATAGAGCGGTCAATTTCAGAAGAATTTTCTATGCCCATCGTTCGGGAGAAACTACCGAAAAAGGTCGCAGCTCGGATCGAACGAATGATCTTCCAGGGGAAGTTCAAACAGGGCGACCAGCTTCCGCCGGAGCACGTATTTGTCAAAAAGTTCGGCGTCAGCCGGGCTACCGTCAATGAAGCAATAAACCGGCTGGAGCACGAGGGGTTAGTCACTCGATCGGTCGGTGTTGCCGGAACGCGCGTGACTGGTAAACTCGCCCCCGATACGATCTCCAATTCGCTTCGTCGTTATGTGCGTATTAATGCTTGCACGCCCGAGGAGTTAATTGACTTCCGCTTAATGCTGGAACCAGATGCCGCGGCCATGGCAGCTGGGTGTGCGACGGAGGAGGACATCGCGAAACTCGCCGGCTTTGTCGACCTGCTCGAAACTTATTTTGACAAGCAGGACATGAAGAAGGTGCGCGCGGCCGACTTGGCTTTTCATGAGGCCGTCGTTGAAGCCACGCATAACGAACTCGCAAAAGCGGTGTGCGCCGGGATTCACCCGTTGGTGTACGAGTGGATGGAATTGATCGAGAACCGATTGACGCAGGGAGTGCGCGCCCATCGTGAAATATTTCGGGCGATCGCCGAGCGCGATGCGGTTCGTGCGAGTCGATTAATGCGAGATCACCTATTGTTTGGCCGCGAACTTTTGCTCAAGGAGCACAAGTAGTGGCGCAACTCTTGGCAGGTACCTTGCGACTCGACGATCACGTGAATAGTGATGCCTATTTGCAAGATCCGTACGTGATATGGGCTCAACTGCGGCTTGAGGATCCAATTCAATGGAGCGATAAGCTAAGCGCTTGGGTCGTCACGAGCTATTCTCTTGTCAAGCAGGCCGGCAAGCATCCTTGCATCGGCGGCGGCAGCGACCGCGCGAGTAACCACGTTGCTAAGTTTTCTATCGACGAGCGAAAGCAACTCGAGCCCCTCGTTGGCTACTACTCCAGGTTCATGTCCTACATGAACCCGCCGGAACACTCGACACAGCGGGCATTTCTAAGCGAAGCCTTTACCCGGCGCGTGGTCGAAAACTTGCGGCCAGCCATTCAAAGTCGCGTCGAGGAGCTTATCGATTCGAACCTTGCCAGGGGACGAATGGATATCCTCATTGATTTCGCCCTGCCACTATCGTCTTCAATCATCCTTGAGATGCTTGGCATACAATCCGCAGATCGACAAACTTTCATCGAGTGGATAGCAAATGCCTTTGCGTTCCTAGGCAGTGACCAAAGCGACTTCAAGATCGCTAAACGAGCGATGGATTCGTATTTGGAGATGTCCCTGTACTTAGAGTCCGTGATCAACAATCACCGATTGAATCCGCGGGATGATCTAGTGGGGGCGCTTCTGAATCTGCAGCGGCACGAACCGAATTTAACCGACGCCCGATTGCTACCTTTGCTCGTAACGGTCATTCACGGTGGGTGGGAAACGACGACGACGTTGATCGTCAATGGCACGCTTAATCTGCTGTCACATCCTAAACAGTGGAATCGGCTTCGCGACGCGCCCTCAGTTCTAAAGTCTGCAATTGGGGAAATCCTTCGCTTCGACGGCCCATTCAAGGGCGTCACTCGTGCTGCCCAGCTGAGTTTCGAATGGGAGGGAAGGCGGATTCAAAGTGGTGATTCGATCATCCTGATGCTCGCGGCCGCAAACCGTGAC
>JAWXCH010000032.1:0-24327 GCA_034440595.1 Planctomycetota bacterium
AACCAGCGGTGCTGGATCAACCGGCTTCGTTACTGGTGCGACACTGGTGCGTGCTTCCCCTTTTTTGCTATCGCCGTAGAACATCGTTGTCTCTTGCGAAATCAACTCTGCTCCGACCGATTCACAGATGACCTTGGCTAGGAAAATGTGATTGCCATCCTTGAATGCGCGGGCTTTGATCTTCATGATCGACTCGGCTCCAGGAGCCAGTGCGGCGATGGGAGTGAAGATCACACCACCTTCGTCCTTGCGAACGTCGTGGGCACCCCCTGATGCACTGATCGGGTCGACACCTTCCGAGAAATAACCGGCGACATTCACACCGGTGGCGGTTTTGGTTCCACGATTGCGAACTTTGATTTCGTAGGTGATCTCTTCGCCAACAGCGGTTGGCCCCTTTGGATCGACCACTTCCAGCTTCAGATCGGCCAGGGCCTCGACCTTGGTCGATGCGTCGGCAACCGCGCTGATATCACCGGCCGCCTTGGATTCCAATTGCAAGCGATTGGTGCCTGGCGTATTTACAACGCACTTTAGTTCCAACTGCGAATCCGCACCGGCACGCAGCATCGGCACGGTCCAAGTGACCTTGCTGCCATCGCTGGAAGGTTGTCCCCCTCCACTGCATGAAACATACTTGGCTCCCGCTGGCAAGGTGGCAAAGACTTGCACGCTCTCCGCGGTGGCGTTGCCTGGATTGGAAACCTGAATTTGATAAGTTGCCGTGGTTCCAGTGTATCCTGCCGGTGTACCTTCGACCTCGACATTCAAGCCAGCACGACGCACCAGAACCTCTTCAATCACATCGGCTTGCAGGCCGTTATCAGCCAGCGCCGTGGCTTTAATAACAACCTTGCCGGCCTGCTTGGCAGTTAGCTCCACTTCAATGACTTTGCTATCTCCAGCGGCAATCATGCCGATCTGGTGCTTAGTCACCGGTGCGTTCGGATCTCCGATCGGAGACAGGTGGATGGCAACGTTCTCTGCGTCACCAGTTCCAGGGTTCGACAGTGTCATCTTGTAAGTCTCGGTCTGACCGTACAGGACTTCGTCTGGGCCGTTTAAGGTCATGGCCAGTTTAGGCTCCTGCACTTCAACGTGGGCCTGCGAGCTAATCGGCATGAAGGTCCATTGAACACCCAGGTCAAACGGCCGGCTCTTACGCGGGATCAATCGCAATGCGAGTTGCTCCTTGCCACGGGCTTCTAGCCGAGGAAGATTCCACTGAAATGGCTGCGCAGCCAACTGTGCGGAAGTTCCGCCACTGGTGGGTTGAATGCCGCCAGCAGAACTATCTACCGAGGTACTATGTCCTAGTTGCGAAGTACCCATCGTCGGCTTGGCGCTGACGACTTCGGCCCATTCAGGGATGCGAATGGTGACCGTGACATCCTGTGCGGCAACTTCGCCAGAGTTGGTAATCACCACGTTGTAAGTTGCTTCCTTGCCAACCACGATGGTCCGCGGACCAGCGGTCTCGACACTCAACAACGGGCTTTGCCGTGTGATCAATACATCAGTATCGACAGCCGCAGTGCCGGGGGTCGTGATCGCTTTAGTACGTTCGGTATTGCTGGTGGCGATCTGCTCGACCGTTGGTTCAGGAGCATAACCGCGACGCGAAGAGACAGGTTGATCAGCCGGCTTCGGAGCTGTCGCTGTGCCACGCGGGGCACTGCGCACAACCGATACAGGTGCTGGTCGATTGGCCAGGTTAATAACTTCTGTTTCAGGCATGCTGTCGTTTGTACCCATTTCGCTGGCGGGAGGAGTTGTCATCGCGCTTGCGTCCGTAGCGGCAGTTGGCAGATCGGCCATCTGCGGCTTGCGCACTGCGGTCAACTTGTCCTGCAATGTTGGCGTGGCAGTTGGCGAGGCAATCTCGGGCTCTTCCAGTTCAAAGGAAGGGGCAGTATTCTTCACCGCTGGAACGCGGCGCGTCAGCATGGGTAGCGGTTCGGACTGAATATCGTCAGGAGACACGTTACGCATGTCCTGGTTCTGCGTTGTCGGTCCCATTGGCATGACCGGTGCAACGCCGCTGTTCGCGTTTCGCCGCGACGATACTGTTGCTGGTGCAACGGTCTGGCTTGGGCGCGTGACGCCCATTTTATGGCCGGCGGTTGGATTGGGTGCACTGCGTGAAAACTGCTGATTTGAGTTTCCTGGAACTGGAGGACCGCCAAATATACTCGATGGCTGCTCTTGAACGCCGGCCTGTGGACCGACTGCTGCCTGGCGCTGTGTCGCAGGGCGATTGCTGGTGGCAATCCGCCGCGTCGGTTCGGTATTCCGATTGCCGCCGCCAAACATTGATCCTAAGCGATCGCCAAAGGTCTGGCGTTCAGGCTCGACCGCTGTGCGTGGCACCTGAGCAACTTGTTGACCTTGCGCGACTGTCCAACTGGACAGACAAACGACGGCAAAGCAGATCGAGCGGTTTAGTTTGGCAAGCATGTTCATTCACCCTTAACAGATGGCAGCCTTTGAAATGGCATTCCGTACCGGGATTATCGGTCGATCCAGCCCGTGGGTTTAATCTAAATATTCCGGTTAAATGCACCGGGCAATTTGGGTAGTCCAGGCAATGAGAAATTACCGAGATTGGCAGCGGATGGAGAGGCATGCGGGTCAACGAGGTGAAGACCCGGTGCTAGCAAGCCTATACAGCGTCGGCCGTAGCAGTGGCAGCCTTTTGGGAACTGGAAGACGCCCCAGGTAGCTCCACCTGCACATCGTCTTGACGAGTTACTACAAAGCCCAGATCGCGGATCATCTGATAGTCCGCCTCTGGAGCCTGCCCCTTGGTGGTCAAATAGTCCCCCACAAAGATCGAATTGGCGACGTGCAACCCTAGCGGTTGCAGGCTAGCTAAGTGCATTTCTCGGCCACCTGCAATTCGCAATTCGCTCGTGGGATTCACCAGGCGCATCATGCAGAGGGCCTTTAGGCAAAAGCGTGGGTTCAGTTCCTTCTGACCGGCCAGCGGTGTGCCGTCGATCGGATTAAGAAAATTCAATGGGATCGACTCGACCTGCAAGTCGCGTAGGGCAAACGCCATTTGCACGATGTTTGCATGGCTCTCCCCCATGCCAATGATCCCACCAGAACAAAGTTCCAGTCCGGCATTTCGGACATGCTGCAGCGTTTCCACACGGTCTTGGTAGCTGTGTGTCGAGCAAACCTGGCCGTAGTACTCTTCGCTGGTGTTCAGATTGTGATTGACCTTGTCTACGCCACATTCCTTCAAACGCCTGGCATGTTCGGCAGTCAGCAGTCCCAGACAGGCACAGATATTTAGCCCGTACTGGGATTTGATTTGCGGCACGATCTGCGTGATGGCATTGATCTCACGTTCGTTCGGCGCGCGTGCCGAAATGACAATGCAGTAGGTTTTAGAACCTTGCTCGTGCGCGATGCGTGCTCCGTCGAGCAATTTTTTGGCGTTGAGCAGGTTGTAGCGAGGAATTTCGGCGTCCGAGACTTTGGATTGTGAGCAGTACCCGCAATCCTCCGGGCACAGGCCGCTCTTGGCATTCATTAAGAAGTACAATTGGACCGTATTGCCGAAATAATGCCGGCGAACCTTTGCCGCGGCAGCGACCAGATCTAGCAACTCCTCGTCCGGAGAATCCAGGACCGCCAGTGCCTGCTCAAATGAGAGCGGCTGGCCGTCGAGTACCTGTTGCGCTAATCCTCCCCAATTCTGAGCAGATCCTGCGGACTCAGTAGAATTCGCTGATGTGGTAGGACGGACGGTTGCTGGCATGATGCGTGATGGATTGGACAGAGTGGGCAATGAACCGATGATCAGACAAGCTGTAAGTATCGTCAACGTGGCGATCTGAGCAAGGGGGAACCGCGATTCTCCGCCGACTGAGCAGCGTGCCCTGGTCGAATACTGCGTCGCCTGATAGGCTAAATATATGGCACGTCATCACTTTGTTCGAGTCGGCGCGATGGGGCATGTCGGTCGTTTCACGGCTGTGGATGCCGTGCAGTACCCGCGCGCTAGTCGCGTGGTGCTGCGAACTGGTCGCGGGCTGGAACTCGGCGAGATTCTCGGTCCGGCGGAGGAACTCAGCGAACGCGGAAGCGCCGACGGTTCGATTCTGCGCGGCATGACGGTCGAAGACCAGCTTTTGGAGGCACGGCTCGAGAAAAATCGTCAGGCCGCTTTTAAGGCGTGTGTGGCCAAACTACGGGATCTTCGCCAACCGGCGATGTCCGCTGCCAGTGCGTCTGGCGAGTCAATTCAGACAGCCGTTCAAGTTGGTCCGGTCCTGATGGACGTAGAGCACCTGTTTGATGGTCAGTCGCTTTACTTCTATTTTTTGGGAGAGGTATCAGCAGAGGTCGAGGCAATCACCGCCGAATTGGCCGAGGCCTACGACGCCACCGTGAAGTTCAGCAAATTTGCGGAGTCGCTGAGCGAAGGTTGCGGGCCGGGCTGCGGAACCGCCGAATCGGCTGGCCAAGGCTGTACCTCCTGCTCAACTGGCTGTGCGATTGCCGGAGCTTGCGGCAGCAAGAAGTAAGCGATCCTTCAGCCTCCTTGGCTTCCCAGGCCGACGAGCATCTCACTCATTTCAGCAGCGGCGTGGCCATTTCCCTGCCGGCGTGCCTCGTCGATTCCTGAGCGAAGCGCGCTACGTGCTTCTTCAATCCGATTCAAGCGAACGAGTTGTTGCGCGGCCATAAAAAATGCCGGCACATACGGTGAAGCATCGCGCTGTAATCGAGCAAACTCTGCCAGACTTTGCTCATGCTCGCCCTCTTTGTCCAATTCCATCGCCAAGCTATATCGCAAAAACGTGTCGTTCGGGTCGTCGGCCAGCATGGCTTCGATCTTGGCGCGGCGAGTATTCGACATTGTGTACTCTCAATTGGCAGAAGGACTCAAGCTGCAGAAAACGACCACCAAGGGGTAATTGAAAACTAGAGCGCACCGGTAATCTTGATTACCGAACCAGACTTCGCTCTTTTCTCGGACGCAACCGCTGGATCGGGAGTGGTCCCCTCAGTCTTGCCGGTCGGGTCAGAAGAAACTGCCTGGCTCAAGGGGCCAAGCGTTGTCACATACAATGTCCCGTTGTTGGCAAAGGCCATCGCGGTCGGATGCTCAAGCGACAGCAGCTTGATCGCTTTGATCTTCTGCTTTCCATCCACCAGAACCGCGTCCAGCCGATACAGGCCACCTTCCGACGGGCGACCCCAGGCTGCATCAATCGCGTACAGCCGGCCCGACGTGGGGTCGGGGTTATACGCCAGACCCGTAATGTCCGACAAACCGGTCTCCAGGTTCAGCAGCAGTTGTGCGGTTGTGCCATGATAGAATGCCAGTCGACTGTCTCGCTTATCGCCGATGGCACCTGCCTGACCGACCAACAACTCGCCTCGCTTGGAGACCGCAATTCCGAGCGGTGCCGGCAAACCTAGCTCTTCTTTGGTCGCGACGAGCCGTTTTAAGTCTCGAACGGCGGAGCCAGAATTCGACGCGCGGAGTACCGTCCCGGCCGAGTCGTCCCAACCCGTCGAAAGATAAACCGCTCCTGGCGAAACGGCCAACGAGTAGATCACTTGTGCGTCAGGCTTCAAGTTGCCAGAAAATTTAACACTGCTCGTGTGTTTGGCCGCATCGGCCTCGAGCGTTTTTCCATCCGCTGGAATGGAAAACGTTCGCAATTTGGAGAATGAAGTGTTTGCCGCTTTCGACTTTGAAGCCGATTCGCTGGATACACCGCCAGCGTCACCGACTAGCAGAGTACGTTGATCGACAAATCCAAGTCCCAATGGACCAACGGGGATCGGATAATGCTTGCTGAACGGGGCCAGCGTAAATCCGCTGACCGCTACGCGGCTGCTATTTAGTTTTTTAGGGTCGATTCGCAGTATCTCCCCTGCCCCGCTGTTGGAAACAAATACATCGCGAATACCACTACCGGGCTGGACGGCCAAGCCAAATGGATGATCTAGTCCCGAGATAATGACCTGGCTCTCGATACCGAGAGACTTTGCGTGTGCGGCATCGTCATCTGCTGCAACAGCCGATTGCATAATATGCAATTGAGAAAACACCAAGCCGCACAGTATCCATGCGGTCACCAGATTTCGGTTCATCAGCCTACCCTCACTTGGAACTGAAAATTAGTTGGTGACGCAGCTTGTGCCACTGGCTCTGCCAGTGCTTGAAATTGTGTGCCACTGGCTCTGCCAGTGCTTGAAATTGTGTGCCACTGGCTCTGCCAGTGCTTTAACATGGCGGATTTTGATTTGTTAAACCGCCGTTGCCATGGCCCGTGCTTTTTCAAACGCTGAAATCTTCTCCTCATGAGCCAGTGTCAGGCCGATATCGTCTAAACCATTCAGCAGGCAATGCCGACGGAATGGTTCGATTTCAATCGGCATTGAAAAACCATGCTCGTCGTGAAGCACGCACGTTTCCAGGTCGGCAGTCAACTGATAGCCGGGGTACTTTGCCGTGCGTTGAAACAACTCCTCTACCACGGCGTCATCCAGCCGCAGTGGCAGGATGCCGTTCTTGAAGCAGTTATTGTAAAAGATATCTGCAAAGCTAGGCGCAATCAGCACGCGAAAGCCGTAGTCCGCCAGTGCCCACGGGGCGTGCTCGCGACTGGAACCGCAGCCAAAATTCCGCCGCGTCAACAGTACGCTGGCCTTGCGATACTCGGGCCGATTCAACTCAAACGCCGGATCGTCCGAACCATCGTCCAGAAATCGCCAATCGAAGAACAAAAACTGCCCAAAGCCAGTGCGTTCGATCCGCTTGAGGAACTGCTTAGGGATGATTTGATCGGTATCGACGTTGGCTCGGTCCATCGGAGCGACCAACCCGGTATGTTTGATGAATGGTTGCATGTGAATAATTAGCTAATATCTAGTACGAAGTCACCGTGACGCGGTGATTAAATTGTGGGACAAACGTGTCTAACTCTTGTATTCCCAATTGCGGACGTCGACAAAGTGCCCGCTGACCGCGGCAGCAGCGGCCATTGCTGGAGAAACGAGATGCGTTCGCCCCCCTTTACCCTGTCGGCCTTCAAAGTTTCGATTACTGGTCGATGCGCAGCGCTCGCCAGGGCTGAGCGTATCTGGGTTCATACCCAAACACATGCTGCAACCCGCTTCGCGCCAATCAAAACCGGCGTCGCGAAAAACGCGATCCAGTCCTTCTGCCTCGGCCTGACGTTTAACTTGACCGCTTCCGGGGACTACCATCGCATGCCGAATGGAACTGGCCACGTGGTAGCCACGCAGCACGGCCGCTGCCGCGCGAAGATCCTCAATGCGACCATTGGTACACGATCCGATAAAGATCCGGTCCAGCTTCAGATCGACAATCGGCACTCCGGCGTCCAAGCCCATGTATTCCAATGATCGTGCCGTGGTTCGGCGATCCTCGTCACTCTTAAAGTCTGCCGGTGTCGGCACGCGACCAGTCACCGGCACCACCTGACCCGGATTGGTTCCCCAGGTGACCTGCGGCGTAATGTCGGCCGCCTGAAACACCAGCGACACGTCGTAGGTAGCGCCAGGGTCGCTTGGCAGTTGCTTCCAACGCGCCACCGCAGCATCGAACGCCGCACCCGAGGGGGCAAACTCACGCCCTTTGATGTAATCAAACGTGGTCTGATCTGGAGCAATCAGCCCGGCTCGCGCACCCGCCTCGATCGTCATATTGCAGACGGTCATCCGTTCTTCCTGGCTGAGCGAGCGAATCGCCTCGCCGGTGTATTCAATCACGTACCCGGTTCCGCCATCGGTGGTGATCCGACCGATCAGGTACAGAATGATGTCCTTGGCAGTCACCCCTGGCGGCAGCTTCCCCTCAACACGCAACTCCATCGTCTTGGGCTTGGACTGCAACAGCGTCTGCGTCGCCATCACATGCTCAACTTCGCTGGTTCCGATTCCAAAGGCGAGTGCTCCAAATGCACCGTGCGTGGCGGTGTGACTGTCGCCGCAGACAATGGTCATGCCCGGCTGTGTCAGACCCAGCTCTGGGCCAATGATATGCACAATCCCCTGATTGACGTCGTCCAGGTCGTACAGCCGCACGCCGAACTCGCGGCAATTGTTACGCAGCGTATCAATCTGTTGCTTTGAAATCGGGTCCGCAATCGGCAGCCGTCGATCGGTTGTCGGAACATTGTGATCCGGAGTTGCCACGGTCAGTTCAGGGCGACGGATCTTGCGACCTGCCAGTCGCAATCCTTCAAACGCCTGTGGGCTGGTGACCTCGTGGACCAGATGGAGATCGATGTACAGAATTGCCTGCTTCCCTGGCTCCTCGTGTACGACGTGCGAATCCCAGATTTTCTCAAATATCGTTCGGGGTCGACCGGCACCAGTGGGAGAGGTACCAGATTGGCTAGCAGTGGTTGGGGTGCTCATGTTCTCGCAGACTTAATACTTCTCAGATAACGAAAAACGAAAATCCACCGGCCAGCGTCGACCGATGGATTAATTATAGCTTTATGGGCTTGCGAATTGCAGGGGCGCAATTCCGCTCCGAATCAGACCAATTGGGGACTATTGGCCGCTCCTTCGGTGGGGATTGGATGGTTACTTTCCTGTCCGGCCCACCAGTCTTTGGCCATTTCCTTGCTCCAACGACCTGAAAAGCCCGACTCGGCCAATGCGGCGGATAATTCGGCAGTGGTTTGGTACCGCTCCTTTGGATCCTTAGCCAGGCATCGCATGATGATCTGTTCCAACTCCATCGGCACATCGGGACGAATGCTCGATGGTGGCACCACCGCCTGACTCGCATGCGCCACCATGACCTGGATTGGATTGTTTCCGGGAAACGGAGGACGGCCAGTCAGCATGTAGTACGCCACCGAACCTAGTGCATAAATGTCGCTGCGCGCATCGGGATCGGACTTGCCGGTTGCTTGCTCTGGCGACATGTACAGCGGTGAACCAGTTACGCTACCCTCTTGAGTCAAGTCCAGCGAGTCCTGCGTCGAGTTGGCCCGTTTGGCCAGGCCAAAGTCCAGCAGCTTTGCCACGTCGAAGTGTCCGCCACGTTGCGCAGCAAAAATATTGCCCGGCTTGATATCGCGATGGATCAGCCCTAGCGAATGTGCTTCACCCAATGCATCGCACGTCTGTTCCAGCAGGTACACAGCGCGCTCGGGTGGCAACGGCCCATGCCGCGCAACTAGTTCTGCAATACTGAGTCCAGGCAGATACTCCATGACGTAGTAAAAGGTCCCGTCGGATGTGCGGCCATAGTCAAAGATTTCAACCGTGTTCCAGTGCGAAAGCCGCGACATGGCGCGGACTTCGCGCTCAAAGCGCGCCAGTGCCTGCGGATCGGCCGCTTTGCTGGGGCGAATCACTTTAATGGCGCAGGGTCGCTTCATCATCTGGTGTTCGGCGAGATAGACCTCTCCCATACCGCCGGCACCAATCAGATGCGTCAAGTGGTACTGGCCAAGTTGACGAGCCTCGAATTCGCGGCTGCGCAATTGATTGAGTGTGTAGACTCCCCAAATGCTCATCAGCGCTGCCAAAGCCATCACCAGCGCCACAGTTGTCACCTCTGCAACTGAGATCATTCCGGACACTGGTGGCGAAACTAGCACGGCAATGGTCAACGTCAACACCGGCAGCGTCGCAAATATTGCGATGATCCACGCTGCTCTGCGCCAAGGGTTAGGAATGAACATGGAATAAACGTATGTCAGCATGACCCAAGGCAGCGCTGGATTCTCGACGTGGGAAAGGCGTTCGTGGAGAGTTTCAGCAGAGTTATCACTTGGATCCGTCAAAGCGGGATTGCTGAAACTTCCTTGCTGGGTATGCGGCTGCTGCAGGGCAAGGACCGAAACGGACCTTTCTTGCGTTGCCGCCGGACCCGGCCCACTCTCTGTGTGCAGTAAATGCAGTGTCAACACGCTACTCATCAAAAAATAGAGGGCTGGCAATCCAAATATGATCGCCTCGGAGACGAGTAATTTGGCGCGGTGCAATTCACATCGACGACAAAGTCCGGCACCAATGGCTCCGAGGACCAGACCGACAAGGCCGTTCAAGGCAAACATGATGACCTTGTGCGGTCGGCTAAAATCGACTTCAAAGTAATTGCGGACAAAAAAACTGAGAAAACAAATCGCCAGCACAATCGCCGCGATTCGCAATCGCGATCGCAGCAACTGCATCATCTCGACTGAAAGCTCGGCAGTGCTCCCCTCGACTAACTCAACGCGCGGTTTGGCACCGTGCGCAGAGATGTCCGCGGACATATGCACGCTGGTCTCGTCCAGGGTTTGTTCAACAGGTCGATTTGTACGATTCACAGCCACGACGCTTAGTTACCTTGTTTTCGCAGTCGGTTGCGTTTCATTGGTACTGAAAACTTGCCAACAGCCGATAGACCGAAAAACCGAGTCCTAGGTTCAGCTACATTAGATACTCGGGTCGGAGCTATCTTATACCGGTAAATGAAAATCGTCCTCGCAAAGAATCTCAAGTCAGTGGGGGTTTGCAGTTGCAAATCGTTGTTTAAGAATGACTTGCGAACAGTTATGCAGTTTTCTCGGCTGTGACAAGACAGTCTGATGAGCTGCTGACCGTTCGCCAAATAAGCACGGATCGATATTCTGCCAGAAACGCTGGACCTGCTTAAGCCGCGCGCCGCCGCGATTGGCTGCCACTTAGTTGCGAGAGTTCTTCACGAGATACTTCGCGATAAGCCTCAGGCGCTTCAGGATCCGACTTGTCTGCCCACAAGACCAGAGAGGTCGGTGCCAGTATGCGCGGAAGATAGAACCAGGCTCGAGCCAGCGTCTGCGCATCGACGTTGTCCGAAATAAGGACCAGATCGATTCCAGAGAGAGAATTCGCAATGCGAGCCAGGGCAGAGAACGGATCGCCGGGCACAAGTTTGATCTTGGCTTCGGTTGCTCGCAGCTTGCAATGAATCTCTTTGAGCGTTACCGCCTCGCCATTTTCAGCCGAGCGCATTTCGAATGGATCAATACCCACGTATTCGATCGTTTCGCCAGAATTTCGCTTCTTGGCACTTTGAATGAGGCGAAGAGTCCGCTCAGGGTCTGAAATCCCCAGCTCGACCAGGCGACGTAACGGGCGGTCTCCCACTTGCCGAAGCAGTGTGCGGTCCGCCGTTGGTCTTGAGAAGCAAGACGACCAAAGTCCCTTTAATCGCGTTCCAAAAGACACCGTCGCCCTCCTTGGCAACAGAGAAGTATTGCGCACTTGCTCAGCTATCAATTTCGACCGGTTAGGGCGAGGAATCGAGTCGAAATCAGATTCAAGATCTGGCGCACAAAGTTCGCACTCGATTTGCGAACAGCAAGTTTATGCTCTCGCCGGCAATTCGCATCACTTAGAGGGGGTGACACTCAAGTAATAATCGATCGAACGCCGCAGCCCTTCTTCAAAGCCGATGGTTGGTTCGTAGCCGAGATATTGTCGTGCTAGCGTGATGTCGGCCAGACTTTCGCGAACATCCCCCTGTCGGGCCGGCTCAAATCGAGGCTTTACCTCGGTTTTGAGAACCTTGTTCAGTCCTTGTAGCAATTCCAGCAGACTGATCTTGTTGCCCGCGGCGATGTTAAACACTCGCCCGGAAACGTTTGGTGCGTCGGCTGCCAGCAGGTTTCCCTGCACGATGTTGTCAATATAGGTAAAGTCGCGGGACTGATGACCGTCCCCATAAACCACCGGGGACTGCTTTTGCAGCATGGCAGTGATAAAGCGAGGAATTACCGCGGAATACTCGCCGAACGGATCCTGCCGCGGTCCAAAAACATTAAAGTATCGCAGCGTAACGGTTTCAATTTCCTGCATCGCCGCAAAAGCGTGCATGTACAGTTCTGCCGCCAGCTTGGATGCACCGTACGGCGAAATTGGCAGCAATTGATCCGTTTCTCGCTTCGAGGAATGTGGCTGATTGCCATAGGCGCTACTGGAGCCCGCGTAAACCACGCGGCGGACCTTGGCCTTGCGTGCCTGATCAAGCACGTTCAGTGTGCCCGTGACGCAAGCCGCGTTGGTATCCAGTGGCCTTTCGACACTTCGTTGCACCGATGCTAGCGCGGCCTCGTGGAAGATGCATTCGACTCCTTGGACCGCAGCAGCCACGGCCGAAGCATCGATCAGGTCTCCTTCGATGAACTCAACGCGATCTTGAACCTGTGCCAGGTTCGAGAGCTTGCCGGTGCTTAAATTATCCAGGACACGCACCTTGTCGCCGCGCGCGACCAGCGCGTGGACAATGTGTGATCCAATAAAGCCGGCTCCGCCGGTGACTAGAAATGTTCGCATCCTGTGATAGCTCGTTGTAGGAGTCTGAAAATTCTGTAACTTCGCGAAGTTGCCGAGTGCGGCTCGCATATCTTAGCAAATGCTGCCGCGATACTAGCAGTCTTCGCCAATAAAGGAATTTAGCTCAAAGGTTCGTGGAGAACCCACACAGTGCTGGCATAGTGAGCCATGCTGCTCAAACTTTACTCGTAACTGTGTTTTCCCGCAATTTTGTCGTGGATCCTTGTGAATAAACCTATCAATCGTTAAAGTCGTACCAGCACCAGGCCAGGATTATACCTGAGGGAACCGTGCAACGGAGTAGTTCGGCTCACAACATAGTCCTCTCAAATCCATTGCTAATCGAGGGATAGCAAGGCTGGTCAGTGCTTCTTACGGGCCTCGAGAAGTGGCGACTGGGATGTCGTTACTTTCCAATCGATCAGGATCTGCGTTGTCATGGATGCGCACAACGCGATTGCTTGACCTAGAGTTGTTTCGGAGGGGAAATTCTTCCCCCCAGTCCGGTTCCGGGCTTTGCAAGCCGCCTCGGCGGTCTTTTCGAACAACTCATATCAACTTCAAAACAGCAGCCGTTTTCCAATTGCGCGCCCAAATAGCGTTGCTATTTCGGTATCTGCGCGCAGGAAAGGGGTTGCTCGAAGGCCCTGACTATGCGCAAGGACCACGCGCGTCGAAATCAGTTCCGTTCGTCGCTTTTCGAGACACTCGAACCGCGCAGCATGATGTCCGCATCACCGCTTGACGGCGAAGATGTAGCAAATGCACTCGGTGAGCCTGATTTTCGCCTCGATTACCTGGTGGCCGATGTTGCCACTAGTCGGACAGCCAGTTTTGTTGAATCTGCGAAGTTTTTTGGAAGCAACTCGCTGCTGATCGAACATGCGCGTGCCGGTCGCGCTGACTTGTTTATCGAATCCGCGAAATCTTTTGGAACTAGTCCATTCGCCGCGCACTACTCCGCCTATCCATCGTTCGGACCCAATCTCGCCTCGCAGAATTATGCCTATCAAGAATCGCTGACTAGGGCACACGGACAAACGGGTGTCACGGCTATCCGAGACCAATATGGTTTTATCGGAACCGGACAAACCGTCGTCGTTATCGATAGCGGAATCGCCTTCAGTCATGCCGCGCTGGGTGGCGGGTATGGTTCAAACTATCGCGTTGTGGGCGGTTGGGACTTTGCTGAAAACGATGCCAACCCGTTTGACGATGGCCCCGCTGGCTCGCATGGAACACACGTTGCCGGAATTGTCGGCAGTAGCAATGCCAGCAACTCAGGAGTCGCTCCAGGAGTCGACCTGGTTGCGCTACGCGTCTTCAACGACAGCGGTGCGGGCTACTTCAGTTGGGTGGAGAGCGCCCTGCAATGGGTCCATCAAAACCGACACAGTTTTGAAAACGATATCACGACCGTCAATCTCTCGATTGGGTCGGTCTGGAATGGCAGCACCGCTCCCAATTGGTCGCAGATCGAAGACGAATTAGCGCTACTGGAATCCGAAGGGATCTTTATCTCGGTCGCTGCTGGAAACTCGTATGCTGTCTACAACGCACCTGGCCTGAGTTATCCCGCGTCGAGCAGTTACGTTGTGCCGGTTTCCGCTTTGGATCCAAACGGCACGATCGCCGCTTACAGCCAACGACTGAACCGAGTCATTGCCGCGCCTGGTACTAGCATTCAAAGCACGGTGCCCGATTACGCTGGTAATCTGAACGGCATCAACGATGATTTTGCGACGTTCTCCGGGACGAGCATGGCCAGTCCCTATGTCGCCGGTGCGGCGGTTCTGATACGTGAGGCAATGACCTTTGTCGGGATGACCGGCATCAATCAAGACAGAATTTATGAGGTGATGTGGGACACCGCAGATCTGGTGTACGATGTCGTCACGCAGCAGAGTTATCGCGCTTTGAATGTGCATCGCGCGATCGAGTCGCTCATGCCGAATGACGACTACGGATCGACTGCTGCCACGGCACACTCGCTGGGGACAATTTCCGCATTGGCTTCGTTTAATGGCCGCATTGAAGAGACCGGCGATCTGGACTATTTCACCTTCACCGCCGGCAGCACCGGGGCACTGGGATTCTCGGCCACCACGACTCAAAACCTGGCTCTGCGGTGGAGTGTGATCGGTGCGGGGGATACCGTGGTCTCATCGACCGATGGGAACAACTTCTCGATGAATGTCGTGGCAGGTCAGTCGTACACGATTCGTCTGCAGACCACGATTGGAACTGGTGGATACAGCGTCACCGCTGGAATGGGACTGAACGCCGCTGCCCTCGGCGCGGTCGACTTTAGATTGCTAACCGATCAATCGGTCGACACAGATCAATGGTACAGTCTGACGACAACGCGCACCGGCAGACTGACGGTTGAGGCCCTCTTCGCTCAGGCGGATGGAAATATCGACCTCAGAGTTTACAACAGCGCCAAGCAATTGGTGGCCTCCAGTGCCACATCCGGGAACGAACGTATCGACCTGGTAGTGAATACTGGTCAACAGTACTACGTCCAACTGGTTGGCACGAATGACGATGTAGACCTGCGGATCACCAACCTGCTCGGACAATCTGGGGCAACATTGGTGATCGTCGGCACTGCCGGAGATGATGTCTATAGTTTTAGTGGCGGGTTGACCAACCGCTTCACGCTCAACGGAACTGAATACGAATTCGCGTCCAGTGCGATTGGCGATTACCTGTTTTACGGAAGCAGTGGTAACGATTCGATTACGCTGGAGGGGTCTGCGGACCCAGAAAAGCTCTACATGGCGCCGAATGCGGCGACACTGTTGAGCGAACACTATCGCGTTAACGCCGTTCAATTTGAAACGATCCTGGTCGATGCCAATGGTGGCACCGATACGGTTATTTTCCGTGACTCGCAGGGAAATGACGCCTTCTTTGCTAGCTCCGACTACGCCACGATGAGTGGCACCGGCTACACCAACATCGCCAGCGGTTTTGCTCGTGTCGAAGCGTATGCGTCTTTTGGTTTTGATGTCGCCAGTTTTCATGACTCCGTTGGCAACGATTCGCTGATTGCCACGCCAGCCTACACGGCGATGATCGGCCCTGGTTACTACAACATTGGCTTCGGCTTTGACAGCGCACAAGGTGAATCGATTCATGGCGGCCTCGACTCGGCTGCGCTCTTTGATTCGGCTGGCAACGACCTGTTTTCGGTCAGCCCTGAAGCGGCTCTGATGCGCGGCACGACCTACGCGCTCGTCGCGTCGAACTTCACCTACTATTATGGTTTCGCTTCGACCGGTTGGGACATGGCCTACATTTTTGACTCCGCCGGCGACGACATCTACACTGCTCAGGGAAATACTGCCAAGTTGATCGGTGCCGGTTATCAAATCCATTCCACTGCATTTGACCTGGCAGTTGCCTACTCGAGAGACGGCAACGACATCGCGAATCTGAACGACACCAGTGGATCCGCTATCTTTGAGGGAGAAGGAGAGTGGGCCAAGCTAAATGGCTACGGCTACTACGACTGGGCTCACGGCTTTGGCGAAGTCAATCTGAACGGCAGCCAGACCGCGACCAGCACGCTCGTTCGCCGCACCGCCCTGGAATATGTACTCAGTGTCACCGGCAACTGGCGATAACGCTTTGCAAAAGAGTTTGGATTTGTGTGCCACTGGCTCCGCCAGTGCTGACGACGAAAGCGTGACAATGTACAGATATGTGTGGCCAACGAGTGCGTTTCTTCGCTGGCACTTCGGGTTGGTGTAAGTGTGCCACTGGCTCCGCCAGTGCCATACTGAAAAAATATCGTGTTTTCAAGCAATTCACACTGGCAAAGCCAGTGGCACACAACCCTGAATTCAAATTGTCACACGCCTACTTGCGGCGCGCATGAACGGTGCGTGGAAGCTGAGCCAGATCTTTGATCGTTGGCTCCAGTACCAGACTGGCTTCTTTTTCGATCAGTGCACAAACGGCCGGTTCAATCATCGGGCTGACTTCGATCAATAAGTGTCCTCCAGATCGAAGCCGACTGGCCGCCTGAGGAATCAATCGTGCGATCACTTCAGTCCCCGTGGGGCCACCGAGCAGCGCTTCGCGCGGTTCATACTCGCGTACTGTGCGCGAAAGCTGGTCGTATTCAGGCTGACTGATGTACGGCGGATTGCTGGCAATCAAATCGAACTGTGCATCCACGGGCAACTCGCTTAGCAGATCGCCCTGAATCCAGGTGATCCGTTCTGCGACCTTGTGCTTTGTCGCGTTAGCCTGTGCGACTGCTAGAGCTGCCTCACTCTGGTCGATGGCCACGATGTTGGCCGTTGGAAGCAGTTTTGCGGCAACGACCGCAATCACGCCGCTACCTGTCCCAATATCGCAAATATCTAGTGCCGCACCATTTCGTTCGGCACTCAACTTTCGCGCCAGGTCCAATAGTCGAACGACAAGATGCTCCGTTTCCGGACGAGGAATCAATACATCTGTCGAGACGACAAACTGCATGGAGTAGAATTCGCGGTGGCCGACCAGATAGGCCACGGGCGCGCCGTCGGCACGTTGTTTGACGAGCGCACGAAACCGCGTTCGGAGTGCTTCGTCTGCCGGCTCATCAAAGGCCGTATAGAGTTGGATTCGCTGACAACCGCGTGCAAACGCGAGCAGCACCTCGGCATCCAGCCGTGGAGAATCAGCGCCGTGCTGCTTTAAATAATCGGTCGTCCAGGTCAGCAGTCGTCCGATTGTCCAGTCTTCGGCCATCAGGCAGCTCGCACGTCAAAGGGACACCATCTGCTAGTGCAATACTTCGGTACCGGCACTGGGGCACAATGAGCTTACTCGGCTACTCCCATTTTCTCGCGTTGTTCACGGCGAGCAAAATCGATCAACGCCTCAGTTACCGGTGAAAGATTGCCGCTGATAATACTGTCCAGTTTGTACAAAGTCAGATTGATGCGGTGATCGGTGATTCGGTTATCGGGAAAATTGTACGTCCGAATCCGTTCGCTACGGTCGCCACTACCAACCAGGCTCTTCCGTTCATCGGCCCGTTTTTGTTGCTCGATCTGACGCTTGTGCTCATATAGCCGAGTCTTCAAAACACGCAGTGCCCGTGCAAAGTTCTTGTGCTGGCTTTTTTCATCCTGACACTGCACCACGATACCGCTTTCGTAGTGAGTCAGACGCACGGCAGACTGCGTCTTATTGACGTGTTGACCACCAGGGCCGCTGGCGCAAAACAGATCCTTGCGATAATCGTCCGGCTTGATGTCGATTTCGACGTCTTCCGGTTCCGGCATCACCGCGACCGTGGCCGCCGAGGTATGAATTCGACCCTTTTGCTCGGTCTCAGGAACACGCTGTACGCGGTGCCCGCCACTTTCGTATTGCAGTTCGCGATAGATCCCCTCCCCTTCCAATCCAAGGATGATTTCCTTGAATCCGCCCAGCTCCGTGGGAGACAAATCCAACACCTCAATCTTCCAACCTTTGCTTTCGCAATAATGTTTATACATCTCGTACAAATCGCGCGCAAACAAAGCTGCTTCATCGCCGCCGGTGCCAGCGCGAATTTCCATCACGCATCTAGCGCGATTGGCATCTTCGCCGCCGATCGTCATATCCAGCAGCTCGTTCCAGAGTGACTCACGCTCCTCCCGCAGTAAGGGAAGTTCCTCGCCAGCCAGCTCTTGCATGTCTGAGTCGTGACCATCAATCAGAGCAATCGTTTCAACAATCTGTTGATTTAGCTCTTTGAAGCGACGGTACTTCGTTGCCAACTTGGCCAACGATCCATGTTCGCGTGCGGCTATGCTCATGCGCGCATTACTGGCCTGCACCTCTGGATCGGCAATCTGCTTTTCCAGTAGCTCAAAGCGAGTCAGTTTTTCTTCCAGAATTTCACGCATGGTACATTCTATTCAAGCCAGCGAACGCAAAACGTCGCCTCGTTTTAGCAGATTGCGTAACCGCCGAGAACTGAACTGCCGAGGACTGGGATCGGGAAACGACAACGCCGG
This sequence comes from Planctomycetota bacterium, assembly GCA_034440595.1. GTDB lineage: Bacteria > Planctomycetota > Planctomycetia > Pirellulales > JALHPA01 > JAWXCH01. The sequence goes on from JAWXCH010000032.1 coordinate 18,327, forward strand.
AGTAGTTTCTCCGGCGTAAGAGTGGCCACCATCCCTCCTCTCGCACACTTTACTTGAATGTGCGAAAGGCCCCCGACCTGCGAAGGAAACAGTGACCGGGCAGAATATGCTAAGACTCGGCCTGAACGGCCTCGGCTGGCTTTTTCTTCTTCGTCAGACTGGCATAACCAGCGCCAGCGAACTTTGTCTTGAACTTCTCAATGCGGCCGGCTGTGTCAATAAACTTCAACTTGCCGGTAAAAAACGGGTGGCAAGCACTGCAAATGTCTACCTTCAGCTCCGGCACCGTACTGCGAGTCACAAACGTGTTGCCGCAGCCGCATTTGACGTTGGTCGGAATGTAGCGAGGATGAATATCTTTTTTCATGGCAATGGCCTCCAGCACAAAAAGCGGAACATGCCCGCATGCAAGTATGAGTCGTTGTCGACAAATAAGTAGTCGACAAAGGGTAATCCAGCAATTTACAGATTCTACCGACCCGGAACAAGGGTGCTTCGTATGATCGACTGCACGAACAAACATACGTCCTTCTCACAAATGGCTCAGCGCAGCAAAAAACCCGCGAATTTCGCGGGTTATCGATCTTGATCAGGCAACAAAAAAAGTCGGGGTCCCTAACGCGCCAACGTCAATTGGCAATGCTGGACAGTCAGGGGCAAGGCAACCATCCGGCCACTATACGCTAGAGACCCCGCGGGCCATCGAAAAGTTATTGGGCACTAAAGCAATGCTTGTGCCATCAGACACAAAATCGCACATGCCGATTCTAATAACGACCGTAATGCTATATTATGATTGCACTTACATTTAGAACTGCAAATTATTGACGTGGATTTCCACATAGGTTGAAGGAAGTCTACTTTGCAACAGGTGATCGATCCTGCTGTACTATGCTGCCCGAACGAACGTTCAGCAGAGCTGACACCGAAAATGCACTGAAATCGTCTCACTTTGAGAATGTTCGATCGATGTGAGTAGCGTACTGGATCAATTCAGTGAATACTTCCTGCTGAAGAGCGATATCAGTAAGCGCAGCGAATCACTGGCCTAGTCAATCGTCTGTTCTTTTTCCGTTCCGTTTATCACGATTCCATATGGCCGATGTTCCTGCTGGCCCTGTTGTCCTGATCGGTCAAAATCCGACCGCCGGCAGCGGCGCGCAGGCCGTCCGGATTGAGCAACTGGTTGAGGCACTCAAATTGCACCAGCTCGAGCCGCGGATTATCCCGGATCGTGACGAGCTAGTCTCCCTTGCTAGGCAGCATCTGGCCGATGGCTCTCTGCGGTGTGTAGTTGCGGCAGGTGGAGATGGAACCGTCAACGCACTGCTCAATCGCACTCCTGCTGGCACACCAATCGCCATTCTTCCCTGTGGGACCGAAAATTTACTGGCAAAGCACCTTGGTATTCCGATAGATCCAGTGCAAGTAGGGAGAGTTATTGCCGATGGCAATTCGATTTGCCTCGACGCAGGTCAGGCCAATGGGCAGTTGTTCCTGCTGATGCTCGGTTGTGGTTTCGATGCCGAGGCGGTCCATCAGATGCACGCCATGCGCTCCGGTCCTATCCGGCATTGGAGTTGGATCAAACCGATTTGGCAGACCCTTTGCAGATATCGGTTCCCTGAAGTGACCGTGCAATATCGAGCCGCATCAGGTGGCAAGAGTAGCGACTCCGACCTGACCACCACTTTGACCACGCGGTGGGTATTTATCTCAAATTTGCCCTGCTATGCCCGAAAATTGAGCCTCAGTCCAGACGCGGATGGGTTTGACGGGCAACTTGATCTGTGTGCTTACAACGGTGGCTCGGTTTGGAGCGCTCTGCGGTTCTTGTTCGGTGTGATTCGCCGCCAGCATTCGCAACTCCCTGGCTGCGTCACCGATCGCGGTAGCAGTTTTCAGTTGCAGTCATCGGCCAAAGTCCCTTTTCAACTGGATGGAGATCCCGGCGGTTACTTGCCGGTGACGGTCACCATTGTGCCGCGCAGGGCAACTCTGCTGGTGCCTGCATCTCCCGTTTCAGTCGATTAGAAGTCGACATCTTGGGCCGAATTTGCTCTATAATGATCCACTGGCCGGCGGGAGTTCGATGCAGGGCCACCTTCTTTCCGACTTACTAACCACGGATTCACTGTTTACGGAAGAACATATCGTGTTTAACAATCCGGCCCGGGTGGCCGAATACCGCTGTGGGCGCGGTCAGCCGCTGCTTCTCATTGCCGGTCCCTGTGTGATCGAAAGCGAGGAATTAACTCTCTCGATCGCCCATGAACTGAAGGCCATCGTGCGCGACTTGCCCGTGCAGTTGGTGTTCAAGGCCTCCTACGACAAGGCCAACCGGACCAGCGCCGGGGCCTATCGCGGTTTTGGCATGGAACGCGGCCTGGAGGTGCTGGCCAAGGTCAAACGCGAAACCGGGCTCCCTGTCACGACCGACATCCACGAGTCCTACCAGGCACCAATCGTAGCGCAAGTCTGCGACCTGCTTCAGATTCCTGCCTTTTTATGCCGTCAGACTGACTTGCTTTTGGCCGCCGCGGCCACCGGTCGAGCGGTGAATGTAAAAAAGGGGCAATTTGTCGCTCCCTGGGACATGAAACACGTCGTAACCAAGCTCGATGCGGCCGGGTGCCAGAACATCCTGCTCTGCGAAAGAGGGACGTTTTTCGGCTACGGACGCCTGGTGAACGACATGCGTGCCATTCCGCAGATGCAATCTTTGGGGGTTCCAGTGATCTTTGATGCCACTCACAGCGTACAAGAGCCTGGGGGTCTAGGGGGCGCTACGGGCGGAAATCGCGAAATGGTCGAACCGCTGGCCCGTGCGGCCACCGCCATGGGGATCGACGGCCTGTTTTTCGAGACTCACCCGACTCCAGACACTTCGCCTAGCGACGGACAGAATATGATTCCACTCGATCAGATCGCCGGGGTGATTGCTCGGATCTGTAAAATCCGCCAGACCGTGGAGCAACTTTCGTGATTGGACTTCTGCTCAATAAAGTCAACATCCGTGGTATAAGCTCGCCAATGAATTGGCTTGCAGTTGCTTCTTGCTTGACCGGCGTTGCACTCGCTCTGGCTAGCCTCTCCGGATGTAATCCAACCCCGCTAAAGCCTCCCTCGCGAATCGGTGGTGGCAATGACTCGAGAGTCGGTTCACCCGAATCCCGAGTTGCCGCCATGGAAACCTTGCATAAGCTGGATCAGTACGATGATGCAATCGGCCTGAAATTGGCAATTGAGCAGGTCAACCAATGGTATAGCGCTGGAAAACACAGCACCGCATGGCAGCTCGATCCGATCGTACTTGAAATGCCGAACTCGTGGAAAGCGCTACCGTCGTTGTCTGATCCAGAGCAAGTCACGTTCGATCCAAGTTACGATGGTGAGTTCCTCCGCGAAGCGGTCTGGCTCGGTATGATTTCCAAGCTGATCGCCGAGACGGCTCCTCCCGAGCCGATTGGTATTCGCGCCCCGCCGGCGGAGCGAAAAACCACGCCGCTACTTTCGATGACTAATGCTTCAGATCCACCAGAACTGCAGCTTGCCGAGCGAATATTCGACTGGACGATTCGCAATATTCAACTGGAAGCTCCTGAGTGGACTGAGTCCGCTCCTCTGGAACTGCCGCGCAACTGGCATTCACCGTGGGAAACGGTCCTGCTTGGGCGAGGAACCGCCAGCGATCGTGCCTGGTTGTTCATGTTACTGGCGCGTCAGCAAGGGCTAAACGTTGTCATGCTGAGCCTCGGCGATCCGGCCAAGCCTGACGAGCTGGTCGACTGGATCCCGGCGTTGCTGCTTTCCAGCGGCGAGGGAGACAACAAACGAACTGAATTCTATCTCTTTGACCCGGCGCTAGGGCTGCCAATTCCCGCACCGCGCGTTGTCGATGGAAAACCGACCGATGCACTCCAAATCGCAACACTCAGCCAGGTTGTGGCAGACGAAAAACTGCTCCGACAACTCGACGCCGGCGGCAAGAAGTACCCTGTCACCGCCGACGACTTGAAATCCGTCACCGTTCGCGTGGAAGCTTCGCCCGGTTATCTTTCAAAACGGATGAAAGTCCTCGAATCGCAACTTGCCGGGTCGAATCGGGTGATCCTCAGTAGTTCTCCGACCGAGTTGGAAAAATCCCTCCCCGCTGCCGAATACCTCTCCAAGAAAGTTGGCGTTTGGCCGCGTCCCTATGAGACCCTGACGCTTCGCGCCGCGGCCGATGCGGATACTGTGAAGCGTTTTGAACAACAAATGCTTGCTTATAATAATCCTCTGCTGAAGAAAGAATTGGTCGAGGGAGATAAAAACGACCGCATTACCAGGCATCGCGAAGACCCTGAGAGTGGTGGCCAATCGCGCCGCCAGACTCGCCAGAGGCACCCATTGCGAGTTGGTCGAATGATGCAAGTCATCGGTCGCAATGACCAGGACCAGGGCGCGATTCGCTATCTGCAGGAGGCGCAAGTCTCAGAAGCTGAACAGGCCGAACTAGCAGCTAGAGTACCCATTGAGTTGCTGCGTGCATTGAGCGGTTCCAACCATGCGGCAACATTCTGGCTCGGTCAGGTCAAGGCCGCCGAAGGTGCTAAGGCGGCACATGACGCTACGGATAGCCAGCAGCAAGGCAACCAGGCCGCCGCGGATGAGCAGCGCAAAATTGCGGAGCGAGAAACGACCGCAGCCCTCAACTACTTCGACAAGTTTGAACATAACTTGTGGCGTGGGGCAGCAACCTACAACCTGGGCCGACTGTATGAAGTGCTGGGGAACAACACCAAGGCCATTGAGGTTTACCGCCTGGACGAATCCCCTCAGCGGCAAGGAAACCTGTTGCGAGCCAGGCAACTAGAACGGCTGAAATAACTCGAGCTAGCAGGTCGGCTGAGCGTGGTCTGTGTTCAGAATTCGCCGCAAATCGACGATCGAGATTGGCTTTTGCAGGTGCCCTTGGATTCCGGCCACTTCGCGCTTGCGGGGATCATCCACATACGCCGAGAGTGCATAGATCGGCACATCGTCCAGTCCGGCACGGCGTAACATTGGTGCCAATGCGTACCCGTCGGTGCCTGGCAGACCAATATCGGTGATGACCAATTCAGGTTGCCAGCGTGCGACCTGGTCGATGGCTGCCCACGCATTGCCGCAGACGCGTCCCTCATGCCCTAGCACGCGTAGTAGCATTACCAGCGACTGACCGCTGTCGACGTTATCTTCCACAAGCAAGACTCGCATGGATCACCCGTTCAGGCAGACAAAATGGGTACAATCTCAAGGCAGTCCTTTAAGCAGCAACTGTCGCGCCTATCTTGCTCAATATTCTTGAAAAGCTTACGCAGGAGTGAGCGTCACGAAAGTAGGTATGAAATTTTCGACTACATGAACTGCAAAGAAACCGGACGCTAGCGCGTTTCGGCTGATGTTGGGCGTTAGACGCTATCAGCCAGAGGGCGCTAGCCCCTGGTTCTTACGGGAAACGCAGCATCGTGAGCTGCTACCTACAAATTTGACGCTCACACCTTACGCAGTGGTATCCATGCCACAAAAAAATCGTCGCGGCGGGGCCAAACTCGGCCTCCACCGCGACGATAAATATGTCTAATCGTGCGACTTGATTGTACTCAGTCGTAGTTCCCGTCCATCCCTAACCGCATCATCAGTTCTTCAAACTGACGCGCGTACTGGTCGCTAGACGAATGAACGTGCTCGGCCTCGGTGATGAATTTCATCTGGTCGTTGCAACGAATTCCATGGTGTTTTAGCACCGACTCGAATTCGCTCAGATCGTGACCGTAGGCGATCAGCAGCTTGTGCTCGTCAAACTGCACTTCCAGCGGAATGTTGGGGTTCAAGACGGCGATGCCGGTGCACCCGTCGTTGACCAGCATTTCCTCGTAGTCGTACAGCATGCTCTTCAGCACGGGCAGATCGATGTGCTCGCGGTACAGATCCACGTGGCCACGGTTGTCGCGGTTGTGGCTGGTTTCCAGCACAA
>JAWXCH010000033.1:0-23289 GCA_034440595.1 Planctomycetota bacterium
GAGCGGGGCCGGGGGTGAGGGCCTGATAGAGTATTGAGTAACGCGCAGTCGAGAAGAGCAAGTAGGCAATCGTTACACAACTTTAACTCCTCTTCTCTGTCCACCCTCACCCGCGGCTGATACCGCGACCTCTCCCGCAAGCGGGAGAGGTGATGCAATACCGGGACTGCGCGACTCCCCCGACGCCACTTGCGTCTGTTCATCGCGAGAAACGATTCCTATTTTGCGGTCGCCGCCAAATCCTTTAACTGCACCCGGCGAAATTCAATCGCCTGGCCATGATTCTGTAGCGAGACATGGCCCTTGAGTGGCTTGTCCTTGATCTCGGGATAGTCGGTCTGATCGATATCCATCACCACGATATCGTTCAGAGTGATTTTGATTTTTGTGCCAACGCACTGGATGATCATCACATTCCACTCCCCTGCCTTTTTCACCGGCAACGAAGTTGGAGCGACATACCGGTAGAGCGAAGCGGTCGATTTGACGCGAGGTTCCTTGCCGGCGTCGTCCAGAATCTGCACTTCGTACCCGCTATACGATGGCCGGTCCTTGCCCTCTTTAAACTTCTTGTGCCGAATGCCAATGCCGCTGTTGCAGCCCGGCAGCATACGGTACTCGACCGCCAGTGCGAAATCGGTGTACTGCTTTTCGGAGCGTAAGAATCCGAACCCAGTACCGCGGCAATGAATGATACCGTCGGTGATATTCCAGATTGGAACCAGTTCACCGGCGGCGTTTTTGTTCTCCTTGGTACCGTCGATTTCCCAGCCGGTGAAGTCCTTGCCGTTGTAGAGATCGACAAATCCTTCGTCAGTGGTCAGCGGCTTGAGCGGGGAAGAATCTGCGGTGGCTGGTTTTGCATCCCCACTCGCCGGCGCATCAGCGGCAAACGAACTGCTCGCTCCAACAATCAGCATCAGAGCGAACAGGCCGAGCGTTATTCTTGTTGGCATTACAGCGACTTTCGTTTCAGGAGTTTGCGAGTTCAATCTTGCGCGATACGGCTACGATTCTGCAAAGCGTGGGTTATCGTCGACGTAAACCCCAAACACTGCTGGGCAAGCCAGCAGTGGCACCCAATTTCTGTCACCGTTCGCTAACTACTACGCACTATTGCGGTGGCTTGGCAAGGTAGGCCAGCAAGTCCACAATCTCGTCCAGCGTGAGCTTATTGAACAATCCCTCTGGCATGGCCGATGTGGTACTCGGTGTGACTTCGTCGACTTCGGCCTTGGGGATCGCGATCTTTTCACCCTGCGTGTTCAGTACCGTCAGATCTCCATTGGCAGCGACCGCCACCAGCCCGGTGATGGACTGACCATTTTGTGTGACGACCGTCTTAGCAGCGAACTGATCGGAAATGACTTGCGACGGAAACAGGACAGACTCGATGATTTCTTTACGTTGAAACCGCTTGGCAACGTTCGTCAGATCAGGGCCGATTCCCTCTCCCTTATTACCAAAGCGGTGGCATTTGATACAGTCTGCCTTGGTAAAAATCGCTTCACCGCGCGTCGCGTCTCCTTTGGCACCCGCCTCGCTTTCCAAATGCTTCATCAATTGAGCAAACGTCCACTTGCTCTGGTCGGAATCCTTGGGAAGCGATGGCTCTGGTTGGTCGGGGTACTTCTTGATGTACCACTGCCGCCAGGCCTCCATGAGCTTTTCGCCACTTTTCTCGTCGTGCTTGTGAACACCGGCCGAGGTCCAATGCTCAAGCAGATCTGATGTTTCAATTCCGCCGTTATTCTTTAGCTTCAGCCCCAATAAGATCGTCTGGCGAATCGAGAGCGGTGTGGCATCTTTTGAGTTGAATTTGCGTAGGGCAATGACTGTGCGGCGACCGGTCTCTCCATCGACGACAGGCAGCGATAGAACCAAAAGCTTGCGGTCCGCGTCGTGCCGACGGATGGTGCGGTCCAAGTGATTGGCAATACCCAGCGCCACATCCTGACGGCGCTCTGGTTCGTTTTCAAACAGTTTGTGCAAGTAGGACCAGGCCTCTTCGTTGTTGCTGCGGCCAAACGCCGCCAGCACTTCGCGCGTCAGGCGTTGCATGTCCCCATCTTTGGAGTTATGGATGGACTCATACAGCGTTCGTAAGGCGGCATACTGTTCGGCATTCAACGGTCCGCTGAAACCTTGCACCAGCGGAATCGTGTGCGCAGGACTATTAGCACCCGTTGCAATTCGTTCCAGTTGTTCGGGAATTGAAAGCGAGCGAACAAAGTCACGGGCCGAATTGTTAAAGTACCCCTTAAAGCTGTTCCCCTGTCCTTCGATGTGTTCCATGCTGCGGAGATAGGCCAGCAACTGGTCGCGCAAATCGGGTGTCCAGCCCACGGTCAAAAATCGGCCATTGAAGGCCAACTGCCGCTTGTCCAAGTCCGAGAATTTGTCGCTACTCAGCGCGGCGATCAACTTCGGTGCCAGTGTAGGATCTTGCAGATAAACCAGTAGCACCGAAAGTTCACGCGCGGCCGAACCATTGTTCTCGGGAAATCGACTCGCCAGCGACTTAAGCAACTCGGGCTGCGACTTGGGACTGAGCTTTCCGCGCGAAAGCGCCAACTGCAGCAGGCGATACATTTGCAAAGTCTCGCCATCGGATAGTTTTGTTCCAAGCCAATTCTGTGCAGCGGCGATCACTTCACTAGCGGACTCGGGCTTCGCGGAGATAATCATCAGCGCCGTGCCACCCTGCAGAAATGCTCCCAGAGATTTGCTATTCAACACCGCCGACTTCCATTGATCGACCGGATATTGCTGAATGGCGCGCTGCGCACTCCAGGCCACAAACCGATCAGGATCACCAAGTAGCCGAACGAGCTTTTCTACCGGCGGGCGATAACCGCCACGAACGACCGACTCGGCCGCCAAACGACGAACGCGAGCATCCGGGTCATCCAACAGTTCTTGCAACCGCGCGCCAACTGCCGGATCGCTGTGCAATCCCAACAGATACGTCGCAGTGCCACGAACCATACTATCGGCATCCTTGGAAGCGGCAATCAACATCGCCACACTCGGTGCCGGTCCATACTGCTGCAATAGGCGCAATGCTTCGTTGCGACGCTGCGGGGTACTATCGGTCGATTTCAGGACTTCATGCAGCTCCTGTTCCCAACGCGGGCCAAGCTCCTGCTTCACCGATTCGATCGCGGCGCGTGCCCAGGCCGAATCTTTTTGCGGCTGCAAGAGTGCACGCTCAATGCCACTTCGCACCGGCAACGCTGGCGGGTTCTGCATCACGATCCGATAGATGCCGCCGGCAGTCCCGCGTCCACCAGTGCAGAAATAGATATTGCCGTCAGGACCAACTTCGGCATCCGAAATATTCAGCGGACGCCCCTCCAGGAAATTGTAGGACTGCCCTTTGTAACTGGCTCCGTCGGGCTTGTGCCGTACACCGATCAGGTAACCTTGCGACCAGTCGCACAAAAACATATTGTCCCGATACTCGGCCGGATACAGTTCGTGATGATAGAACAGCACACCAGTCGGTGAACCACGGCCAAGATCCACCGTCGAGCCAAGACTGTCGACATAGTAATCTGGCCACTTGGACATGCCGCTGCGCCACCCGTACTCACCGCCGGGCACAAGATGGTTCACACGGACTGGCCGGTACCACGGCAGACCGATATCCCACTCCATGTCCGAATCGTAGGTAAACAAATCCCCGAGCGCGTTGAAGGCGATATCGTAGGCGTTGCGAAAACCGCCGCAGAAAAGTTCGACTTTACGACCGTCGCTGTCGGTGCGGATGACCGTGCCACCAGGAGCCTTGATGCCGCCGGCATGGCCATTCGCATCTTCGTACTTCGGCTGAAACAGGTCCGTATCGTAATAGTGATGATGCGGGCTAGTCTCTTCCACCTTACCAGGGTACTTCGCGTGATTGCCAACCATCACATAGATCAGCCCATCGGGACCAACCACCGGCTGATGCGGACCATGTTCCGAAATATCCCCCTGGAATTTGAAGAGTGTTTCGATCTTGTCTGCGTGACCGTTCCGGTCCCCATCGGTCAGGCGATACAGCGCCGCTCCGTCTGGGCCTTTGCCGACAACAAAAACGGAACCGCGATAACAAAGGATCCCCTGCGAACTGGTTATTTTCTCCGAGAAGGTGCTGACCATCGGCGCGCCTTGAGAATGCGATCCATTGTTGCCGCGCGGCAAGCGAACCAACTTAAGCGGCTCTTGTTCGGCCGAGACAAGCAAGTCCCCGGATTCATCAAACGCCATCGCGATTAGTGAACCAGCCTCGGTTCCCAGAATTTTCTCGACAGCAAATCCTGGCAGTGCCGAGAACCGACCATTCTCAATTCCCGGGTTGTCCTGCGCAATTTGCACCTTGGTGCGCATTTCAGGGTGACTCGACCAAGGCCCTGTCTTGCCGAATTGACCTAACTCGTTGGCAGGTTGCCACGACTTGTCGTCTGGCTTGATTTGAAATCCGGGGGACTGCCATTTGTCGGCGGCGACCTTGCTGGCCAACCACGACTTGTCGGTGACAACGTGTACTCCTTGTTTGCCCTTGCCTTGTTTGCCCTTGCCTCGTTCGACTGTCAACGCAGCAACCAATCCGGCGTGTCCTTGTGCTTCGTTCTTGGCATGGATGGCAACGACGTTCTTGCCAGCGGCAATCAGTTTTGCGATATCATACGTTTCGATGTTCATCCAGTCCGAGTCGGCACCGACCTTCGTGCCGTTCACGAACAATTCGTACTCGTTATCGCAAGTAATCTGAATCTTGGCAGACTCCAGCCGCTTGACTTCAAACTCCTTACGAAAATAAACCGAACCGGCTTCGGCGTTGCCCGTGTCCTTGCCAGGAATCCAAATCCACTGCGCATCGGCAAGGCTGTTTGCCGGATCCTCGGCGACCGCAGGAGAGCTACTCCCTGCAACTGCCACTAGCAGCAACATGTAAAATCCAACGAACTGAAACGGTCTGACAGATTGCATAGAATTGATAGCAGTGCGCATTGCTGGAAAAATCCAAACCCTGGAGTACATATGGTGCAAAGAGTGCGTGAGGCGAGCAACAAAAGGCGGGAGATTCTCGAGACCTTTAATATAAACTAGAGTCGATCCGTTCGCACGCGGTTTTTTTGGCAAAAAACGGCGTGAATCCGTCCATTCCGTGATGGCACTTTCGGTCAAAAAACGGACATCAAGACAGCAAGACCACCGGAACTCCGGCGGTTTTCCCAGAAAATTTCCAGATACTGGCGTCTGGTAGCAAGCGGCCAGACGCTCAGCGATTTGCCGCAAAGGCTACTTTTCCGCGGTAGTGCTCAGCGAAAACGAGAACGAGTTTGGCTCTGCGATGGCTTGCACACGTAGGCTCGATTGCTTGTTATAACTGCTCGGAATGACCGGCGCTTTTGAGGGAGGGGTTTTCGCTACCTTACTGGCCACGGGTGGATGCCCGCCGAATTGGGGAGCAATGTAAGGCTCGATCTCGACACGATACTCGCCCGGGATCAAGCCATCTTCGGCTGCGATCTCGAACTTGCCTTGCTTGATTTCGGCTCCAGTCCGGCGTCCCTTGCCACCCATCGGCACGAAGCTGATCACCGCTTGATCGAGTGGCTTTCCGTCCAGGCTGACATCGCCAGTGGCGGCAAACCGTTCTGGCTTGCTGTCACAGCCCCCCAGCATGAAGAGGCAAAAAATGCCAGCGATGCGCCAGTCCAAGGCTTTACCAACCTTTTCCCACGGATTGACCATCGTTGCGTTCCGCCAATCGATCAAGAATGTCAGGGTGAGTTTCTTCGCTGATAAATTGAACCGAGCCATCCACCATCACGAAGTTGACACCGCCAGAGTGATCGCTGCGAAAAGTCTCCCATTCTAGAAAGCCGGTGACAAGCCGGTCGCTATTAAATACTCCGGCCATCGAACACCAAGTCATGCCTGGGTAGGCAGTTCCCCAGACAGTTGAACCGCCGTCGATCGAGCCACCAGAACGCTCCTTGATGTTGATCAGGCCATAGTCCAGCTCGCCGACCATGACCGTTTTGGAAGTGCCATCTTGCATTGATATGACGGCTACTTTCGTCGGCCCGCGAATCGGATCGACTATCGCTCCGTTGTGATTGGTGAGGTCTGGTTTTTGGTCACTGGTGCGAAGTGGATAGCGACAGTACCCGCTACCGGTGCAAACTCCATAGCTGGCCACTCCACCATCAGTGCCCCCTGATGGCGTAACCATCGATGGGCACAGAAACACTGGCAGCTTCGTTCGCGTGACTTCCAGATTGGTCCCGTCGGTCGGCCCCTTGGTCATGTCGTAGCGGCTGTAGAGCACCGATTCCTCCATGAATGGCAAGATCGATATGAACGCACTCCCCATCAGGTGTTCACCGGTGCTCGGGTGAGTTTGAATCGCCGCCGGCAACCGTTTGTAGTTGTGGTCAAACAGCAGCATTCCCATGCCAATCTGATGCAGATTGTTGGTGCAGGTGATGCGACGAGCCGCCTCACGCGCGGCTTGAATGGCGGGTAAGAGCATTGCTACCAGAATGCCGATGATCGCAATCACCACCAACAGCTCGACCAGTGTAAAACCGGCGACCGACTGCGTGCGACGAATGGGAAACAGCAGGCTCTTCATGATTGCTGCACGGTCGAAAGGAAGATCACAGGATCACTGCCTGCAAAAATGCCAACTGAGATGTTCAAATCAAATATTATAAACTGACGAAAAGCCTGCCTGACCGACGTCTCGGTCAGGCAGGCTCACACTATCAGGTGGTCGCAGGAAGTACAAATCTGTGAAGCAACTCTTGGTCGAAATCCTACCGCGCCACCTCAAAAAAATGCCGCTTCAATCCTGATCCGGCCCTCGACGACTCTATTTTCTTGCGAGCAAAATTCCAGCACGACCAGCAAACGAACGCACTAACACTACTGCACCGATACCCGTGGCAAACAGTGCCAATGTCCCTGGTTCTGGAACGGGCGTAATTGGAGGATTGCCACTCCCCCAACCTCCCAACACCTGGTTCAGGTCATCCTGTCCGACTGAACCGTCGCCACTCGGATCTCCTTGCAGCGGCCCCCCTGCGCCGACCGTTTGCCCCCAATTTCCGAGAATCAGATTTAGGTCACCCTGCCCAACAAAACCATCACTGTCCAGATCCCCAACAATGGCTGCCCCCGGCAACGGGCTCAAAGCCGACTGCGTGGTGAAAGTGTCAATCGCCAACTGATCCAAACTGAATGATGTTTCGATTGCCTTGAAATCGAACAAGAAGGATCCGGCATTGAAGCCAGCAATGTCGAACACCACAAAATGGTCCACCAGATCTCCACCCATTCCACCTAGCTCAACGCGAGCACGTTCTTCGTAGTAGACGTTACCAATCGTCTGCGTCGTCGCTCCATCAAAGTACGCCAGGTCAAAAGAGTTCAAGTCGATCATCGTGCCCAACGAGCGAATTTGTGCCACCACGCGCGTATTCCAACCGGCACCGTAGTCATGACCTGGGATCTCGACTGTAAAAGCAGATGTCGCACCGAGCGAATAGATGTTGCCTCCGGTGGTGATAAATGCGCCGTCGACGTTCTGCGTGACAGTGACTCCTGAGCCAAGTGGCGCCGGGGCAGGCGAAACCGGCCAGCTTCCATTGTCCGGTGAGTTCGGCAACGCATACGCGCCCGTAAAGACGTCGAAGCCAGCATACAGCGAGTTCGTAGTCACCCCGCGCGTCCAACTTTGAAATGGCGCGGTGGAACTATTTGGAACGAGAAAATCAGCGCTGGCGATCGAAGTCACGCCCGCCAAGACAATCGCAAACATCGCACTTTGAATTGCAAAACGCACCGTTGTTTTGATCATGCAGACCTTCCAGCGTAAGCAGTAAAATCAAGATATTCTGGTACCGGCATCCATCGCTCCAGCACTCCAATAGCAACCGGTCCCACTATTCAGTCTAAACAGAAACTTTGCTGCCGGTATCGCCCGGTATCTAACCAGCTCAGCAACTATCATTCAGGCGACTAAGGCAGGACAAACGGGTGTGGCAGACCCTTAAAATTCAGTTGAACACCCCAATTCTCGGGCACCCTCCCTGCTGTTGACACTCAGTATCAACAGTGTTTGATTTTAGCGGATGGCCCCCCTCTGTCAAGCCAGTCGGAAAGGAAATGGACTCTCAAGTTTCCATATGCGCTCCCGTTCCGCCTCAACCGCGAAACTCGCGAAAAAAGCCGTATCGCCAGGGCTAGCATTCGCTTGTGGACTAATCTGGGGATTGGCGAAATCCTAGTTTAAGGCGGCGTAAACTATAAAATGACTCGGAACTTGCAAGTCTGGTTGAGCAATAGCGCTCAACCAGCCTTGCATAAGTTCATAGGTACATCCATGCACGGCATTCGCAGCGAATTGCCTACGCCACTCGATTGCGGCGTTTCCACCACCGGCAGGCGACACCGCTTAGGCCGATCGCCAATAGCGCCATCGTCGACGGCTCTGGGACTGGGCTGAGAGCGGATTGCGTGGTGAAGGTATCAACGGCCAGCCGGTCGAGACTGAGCGATGAACCTGAAGCAGTGAAACCGAACGAAAAGCTCTCGGCATTGAACCCCGGTATATCGAACACATACATGGTGTCGACTTGAGTTCCGCCAAATCCACCTAGCGAAATGCGCTCCAACTCGGCTGTATACGTCGATCCGATCTCCACATCGTCGACGCCATCGTTGTAGATCAGACCAATGGAGCCAGGGGCAATCTCGGTCCCCAGCGTCCGAACCTGTGCCACAACTCGGGTATTCCAGCCAGAACCGTAGCTATGGCCAGGAATATCAACCGTAAAATCCGTAGCGACGGAGAACGAATAGATATTCCCACCGCCAGTCAGAAATGCACCGGCCATATTCTGTGTGACCGTGACATCCGAACCGAGCGGCGTCGGATCGGGAGAAACCGGCCAGCTACCAACATCCGGCGAATTGGTACTCAAATACGCCTGAGTAAAGAAATCGAAGCCCGCATACACCGAGTTGGTCGTGACTCCACGAGTCCAATCGCCAAACGGTGCCGTGGCACTGTCCGGAACAATAAACGCCGCTTGCGACTCACTTAGCAAGGCCGCAACTGCAACCAACACAACGGCCAACAACTTAAAAAACATGCTTCTCATCTGTAGAAACCTCCGCAGCAATGCCTCCGAGATCCTGTCATAGACGGACCTTCAGCGACGAAAACCAAAATTGGTATAGGTGGTCCAGAGAGGACCGCACCGTCGCGGGCTGGCAGAGAAAGCGAGCTGGCAGGTTTATTGACACCACGTATCAATAACGAGTCCGATTCTACTTGCTCGATTCGGTGTGTCAACAGCCCAACAAGAAAACTTCAAAGTAGGAGATGGCTATTCGAGAACCTGAGGTCACCTTCCGCGACTCCAGAGCAAGTCGCAACCTAGGCCGATCAAGAGTCCGATGCTGGAACAGATCATCAAGGTGATAAACGATCCAGTGCCGTAGTTATCACTTGGCATCAGAAACAGGGATACGAAAGCACCAACTACCACTCCGCGAACCATGTACCACTTGAACACCTTCATTTGCTAATCCTGTGGCACCTGACAATTCGCCGCTGAGCTTCTAAAAGATGCCGGCACCGAAGCCCGGTTGTTCGCCTTCAGAATTGGATCGAAAGATCGGTTCGCTAGGGCGAGAGTCGGCGGAGGGACGTTCAGAATAGCTGCGGTGCATTGGCTCGCGGTTGGCACCACGCTGAGCAAATTGCTGCGGGCGATGCGGGCCACGCGGCCCAGTCGGCCTGCTGTTATAGGACTCATCCAAATCGAAATCGTCGTAACGCGAAGTGTACCCTGGCAGTTTGGCACGCTCTTTCTCTTCAATAAACTCCTTAACCACTCGCTCTTGGATCAGTTCGCGGCAGGCGGAATTGATCGGGTGCGCGATGTCGGCGTATAGTTTTGCGCGACCGTCTTCATCCTTGATGGCACGGTCGTCCTTCAGTCGCAGCCCGCACTGATTGCAATAGGCAGCTCGCAGGTGGTTTTTGCACCCGCACTGGGTACAGTGGCCAGTCAGTTTGCGGCTGGGCATGGCAACGAAGGGGCCGTTGGTCCCATCGATAATTTTCAAGTCGCGGATGACAAAGCAATCGTCAAAGGTGATCGAGCAAAAGGCCTGTAGCCGTTCGCCGGCGTCTTCCATCAGCTTGATGCGTACCTCGGTGATTTCCACAGCGTACTCCTTCCCTTGCGTACACGGAGACCTACGAAATCGAAGTGGCAGTAAAAACCAGGCCAAGTTTTCTCGATCGCAGCTTTGCGGCCGCGATTCTGGCCTGACGAGCAGATCGGCACACACCGAAATAACTCGTTCCGCTACCACTCATTTGTGCTGCCAGGCAATCCAGTCTGGCAAATTCGTTACTAAGTCGTTCGATCCATGGTGATAATTTTCTTGCCGGTGGCTCCAGTGCGTTGAGGAGTTGGCTTGGCAGTCGTCGCCAGTCCCCGAGTCGCAATGAGCAAACTAATTCTTTCACGTTACACGATTTAGCCAGCTTGGAAGGCTGACAACTACGATAAACTTCAGCGGTGGACAATCCGACTGGCGGACGAACTACCACAAAGTGGAGCTTGCCAAGTCCAGTCACTGGCTCGATCAATTCTCCGCGACCACGACAGATAGCCGATCCATTCTGCAGGAAGAACGGGACATCGCTACCTAGCTCGGCAGCCAAATCCGCTAACTGCCTGCGTGACCAACCAACTTGCCAGGCAAGATTGGCCGCTACCAATGCCGCCGCCGCATCGCTGGAGCCTCCGCCTAGGCCAGCCGCGGACGGGATCCGCTTGACCAGACGTATCGCACCGTTCTTCTCAGTTCCGGTACGTTGTCGCAATAACTCGACTGCACGGACGACAATGTTGCCACTTCCAGTCGGAAGCGATTCCAACATGGCCGGCGGCAAATCAGGGGCAGCTTGATATGACCCAGCGCCTGCTCCATCCGCCAGACGCATTCCTGTTGCCCAATCGCATACTAACTCGATCGGACTGCCGGCGGGCCTGTCGGCCGTTACTGCAGTGTCACAAAAAACCAGCGTATCGTAGCAATCAATCGGGACCATGAGCGTCTCGATCTCATGAAATCCGTCGGGCCGCTTTGCCAGGACCTCGAAATACAGATTCAATTTGGCCGGCGTCGAAATGGTCACTTCCGCATCAGCAGTGCGGATATTCACAGGGAGGACCCTTTATCTAATGGCGCAGTGCATCCTAAGTAGTTATCCCGAACTAGCCGTAAATGCGAAGCTTTTTAACTAAAAACTTCTGGCGACCCATGCTAATGAGGGATCTCACACGAATTTAACATGAATCTATCGCTCGGCAAAATGCCAGTCAACGTGAATCCCCGCAAGTTTTGTGCACAGAACGCCGAAAAATCACGGCAGTGTTAAGATGTACCGCCTGCTGGGCACCACAGAGATGCTTCTCCTTCGCCACAAGGGAGAAAATCGCGATAACTCGGTCGGCCGCTTATCTCATAAACTGGATTCAGATCCAGCATTCTTCGCGAAGAAACACACAGCCGCTACGTGGCAAATGCCGGCGCGTAGCGATACTGCCTACAGCGATCTTAGCCGACCCGCCGCTGCTTCACCGCTAGACTGCTACACCTCTTGCAACCGTGCGGCAGGGACCGGGAACTGATCGCACAGATCCCCCACCTCTTCGCGGATTCGCACCCGCATGGCCTGATCGTCGGGATTGCGAAGAATTTCTAGAATCCAACCGGCAATCCTCCGCATTTCCCGAGCTTTCATGCCGCGCGTGGTCACCGCCGGTGTCCCCAGTCGAACCCCGGACGGATCCATCGGCTTGCGAGAGTCGTACGGAATCATGTTTTTGTTGGCAGTGATTCCGCAGTGCTCCAGCGCGACCTCGGCAATCTTGCCGGTCGTCCCGAGCGTGGTCACGTCGACCAGCATCAGATGGTTATCGGTCCCGCCACTAACCAGTCGCGCACCGCCGCGCATCAGGCTCTCGGCCAGTTCCTTTGCGTTGTCCAGAATCTGCTGGGCATAGACTTTGAAATCTGGCCGCAAGGCCTCTCCGTAGCAAATCGCCTTGCCCGCGATGACATGCATCAGCGGGCCGCCTTGTAAGCCAGGAAACACATTGCGATCGATGTCCTTGGCATATTCTTCCTTGCACAGAATCATGCCGCCGCGTGGGCCGCGTAAGGTCTTATGCGTAGTCGTCGTGACAAAATCAGCGTACGGCACCGGGCTGTTGTGCAGGCCAGCCGCAACCAGCCCGGCATAGTGGGCCATATCGACAAACAGCTTAGCACCCACCTCGCGCGCGATTTCAGCAAACCGATCGTGCGGAATCTCGCGCGGATAAGCGCTCGCTCCAGCGACGATCAGCTTCGGCTTGTGCTCGCGTGCCAATGCCGCCACCTGATCAAAGTCGATCCGGTGATCGTCCTGCCGAACGCCGTAATTGATAAAGTTGTACAAAATGCCAGAGATATTCAGCTTCATACCATGTGTCAGGTGGCCACCGTGCGCCAAATCCAGCCCTAGCACGGTATCTCCCGGTTTCAGAGCGGTAAGGTAGATGGCCATGTTGGCCTGGCTGCCGCTATGTGGCTGGACATTGGCGTGCTCGGCACCAAAAAGCTGCTTGGCACGATCGCGAGCCAGCGTTTCCACCTTATCGACGTATTCGCAACCGCCGTAATAACGTCGGCCAGGGTAACCTTCGGCGTATTTGTTGGTCAGCACGCTCCCCATGGCTTGCATGACCGCCGGGCTGGTGTAGTTCTCGCTGGCGATCATCTCGAGACCATCCTGCTGACGGTCGATTTCTTCCTGGATGGCGTTCCAAACCTGACGATCTTCGAGTTCGATAAAATTCATGCGCGGGCGTCCGACAAAAAGTATGTTCCAAGAGAATGCGGCAACCGTTGGCCGATCAAACTCAATTGTCAGCACTGCTGGACAAGTCGTCAACCGGGTAGCGCGCTGCCGGAACAGTATTGAACACTTCGATTCGCTGGGCGGCGTCCACGCACTATGTATGCAGAATGCTGGCAGCTGGTTTTTTTAAGTCATTCAGTGCCGTTTTCCACGTTGTCACGTCTGTTCCGAAACCTCTATTGCGGTTCAGCCGGTGCTCCGGCAATCGTCCCGACTGCCTTGCCAGATCAAGTCCAGTAACGTGTAATAAGACTGGAAAAGCGAGGTGGACGAGTCGCCGACAGATGTCTATTTCGACCAGACGGGCCACCAATTGAGCGGCTGCATCAAATGCACGTTCTAACCCACAAGATAGCGAACCTGGAGAATTTATGGCACGCGTATGGGCACCCAACGCTGAGACAGTTGAACTAGTCATCGGTGAAAAAACCTGGCCAATGCAACGCACCACTGAAGGCTGGTGGCGCAGCCCTGATCGACCGTTGCAACCAGGTGACGACTACAAGTTCCGGCTCAACGGAGAGGCCACGTATCCTGACCCACGCTCCCCCTGGCAGCCATTCGGAGTCAACGGGCCCTCTCGGCATCTCGATCATTCAGATTTCGTCTGGCATGACGAGCATTGGCAGGCCAGGCCACTCAGTGCGGCAGTGATCTACGAAATCCACATTGGCACTTTCACGCCAGAAGGAACTTTTCTTTCAGCCATCGCACGTCTCGATCACCTCAAGGACCTAGGTATCTCTCATATCGAAATCATGCCGGTGGCCGAGTTTCTTGGTGACTTTGGCTGGGGATACGATGGTGTGTTTCCCTTTGCCCCGCAACACAGCTATGGCACGCCAAACGATCTAAAAACACTGGTCAACGCCTGCCATCAAAAGGGAATTGGTGTGCTGCTGGACGTGGTCTACAACCATCTTGGTCCGAGCGGAAATTGCCTGGCCAACTACGGGCCGTACTTTTCCAAACGGCACACCACCGGTTGGGGTGACGCAATCAATTTTGATGGTCCGTACAGCGATGAGGTCCGCCGTTACTTTTGCGACAATGCCCTGACCTGGCTGCGCGACTATCACTTTGATGGTCTGCGTCTGGACGCTGTGCATGCGATTGTTGACACGTCGGCCGTTCCATTTTTGGAACAGTTGGCAACGGAGGTCGACGCCCTGAAGGCGCATCTCGGTCGGCATCTGGTGCTGATTGCCGAAAGCGACTTGAACGACCCGCGCGTGGTACGGCATTGGGAGCTAGGCGGATATGGCTTTGATGCGCAGTGGAGCGATGACATCCACCATTCAGTTCACTCTGTATTGACCGGCGAACGCGAAGGGTACTACTCTGACTTCGGTTCGCTCGACGATTTGGTTGTGGCGATGACGAGACCATTCGTCTATGCCGGGCGGCACTCAACCTATCGGCTGCGAACGCACGGTCGACAACCGCTCGGCATGTCGGCCAGTAAATTCATCGCGTTCTCGCAGAACCATGATCAGCTTGGCAATCGAGCTTGCGGCGATCGATTATCCACTCTAACCAGCAAAGATCTGGTGAAAGTGGGGGCGGCGCTGATCCTGCTCTCACCTTACGTTCCCATGTTATTCCAAGGTGAAGAATGGGGAACGCAATCGCCATTTCAGTACTTTGTCGACTTTCAAACCGAGCCCGATCTGGCCAAAGCAGTCGCGGAGGGCCGGCAAAAGGAATTCGCCTCGTTTGGTTGGAAACCGGATGAAATGCCAGACCCCAATAGTATCGAGACGTTCCAGCGATCAAAGCTGGACTGGTCGGAAGTTTCGCAAGAGTGCTATCAGGAAATATTGGACTGGTACAAGGCATTGATTCGGCTGCGGTCGCAAGTGTCCGCATTCACTGATGGTCGATTGGATATGGTCTGTGCCGATGCTGACGTGGCAGAGTCTTGGATACGGATTCAGCGCGGCCCGATTTTGATGGCCTGCAATTTCTCAGACAAACAGAGGACGATCTCCTTCATGGAGCAAGGACGACATCACACCATGCTGATCGCATCGAAGCCACCGGTCGAGACCAGTGCCGTAGCGGTCACAGTCCTGCCAGAGGCGGTAGCGGTGTTCTATAACAACGACTGGAACCAACCGTCGGTTTAACTCGGTTTTCATCAGCCACGGCGCGATAGTTGCACCGTCATTGGTCGTGGATCTGTATTACACCGCCGACTCATGGTAGAGGAGTTAATCATGAAACCAAACAAATCGCATCGACCGAGCAAGGCAGAAGCTGAAGCAGCCAAGAAATCAACCAAAGATGGTCAGCAAGTGACGCGCAATACAACCGCGAGCCGCAAAGAAGTCCGCCAGCAGACCTTGCACAAACAAGGCCACCCCAAGTAGACGAATCGCATGTGTCCGATAGCAACTGCGGCTGGGTCTTTAGCTCGCCTGACAGGTACCGCAGTGCCCTTTCAAAAGCACCTCGGTTATCTGCCCGAGAGGCGTTTTGCGATTAGCCTGCGTTGGCGTCAGTCGAACCGAATAGTCGTTCAGGCATTGCACCTGACCGCAATCAACGCACATAAAGTGCGGGTGTTCCATCTCATCACTCTGCGACGCAGTGCGCAGCTCAAACCGCCGCACCTGATCCCCTAAGTCCAGCTTCGAGATAATTCCGGCATCCGCCAATTCGTGCAGTACGCGAAAGATAGTCGACTGGTCAAAGCCGAATTCGCGAAGCTTGTCGACCACATCACCATGACTCAACGGGTGATTGGCATGTGCAAGCTGCTGCAATACGGCGATCCGTGCGGCAGTTGAACGAAGAGCCGCCCCTTTGAGGAGCGACTTGGCCCAGGTGATGTCGTAGGTAGTCATTTTTGTTGGATGAGAATTCGCACCAAAACCCCATCGTATGGTGCGTGAAACGCACTAAAACACCGTATTACCTTAATTCTATTCGTTTGCAGGTGAATTGCAAATGCAATCCATTGCGACCGCGTCCCCATCGGCCCAAACGCGGCACAAAGCTTGCACAATTAAGCACTTGCAGTGTGGGAATGTCGCATGAGGGACGAACCATGACAACACAGAATGCACCGATCTTTTGAGGGGATTATGCTCGTTTTCCATTCAACAAACTGATCTGCCCCCGTCTGGGGCTGCTGCGTATAATTCCGCAGGCGCAATCACCAGCGTAGTTGCGCAACGTGTAATCTGAATGTCCACCGTGCAAAACAAAGTGGCATTCATTCTATTGCAACAGCAATTGATTCCTTTAATTGGCAGGTGCTAGCACATGACATTCTTTCGACTAGGTTTGGTATTGGCGATCTGTGGTCTATGCAGCTTGCTGACGGTTGTCACGGGTTGCAATGCTGAAAAATCGGCAAGTTCGGCACAAGGTAGCACGCCTGAACTGTCTACAGCGGACGTGGCTGCGCTCTCCAAACAGATTGAAGAACTGAACGATAAAAAACTGACTGCAAAGGACGATGCTGGTCGCGAACAAGAGATGCGGAAGACGCAGGAGCTTGTCTTATTGGCTGCCGACAAGTTGCTCGCCAATCCCAAGATCGACGAAGAGACTCGCGTTAAGGCAATCGATCACAAATGGAACGCACTGATAAGGCTGGTCAGACTTGCCCCGGAAGATCCCGATGCGGAGAAACAAGGCAAGACATCGGCCGAAGAGGCACGTTTTGTCGAATACACCAAGTCGCTGACTACGGATAAGAGTTCGCAGATCGCCAATCGCGCAATGCAGAATTGGATCCTTATTCAGTTGGGCGAGTTGAACAAAGGAAAGCCGGTCGATCCACAAGCGATCATGACCGACATCGAGAAGTTAATGGCCAAGGAACAGCCGGCGGATTCGGACTTTCAGTTCCTCAGCCAGTCGGCGATGTTATTAGAAATGGCGGGTCAGTACGATCTGGCCCTGAAGACACAGCGGATGATCGTCCAAATCGCGGAAAAAGCCGACAACGCGCGCCTCGCCAAACGAATTGTGAATTCAGCTCAGATCGCCGAACTGCGCCTGAGCCAGCTCGGCAAGCCAGCAACACTGACGGCAACGCAATTGAATGGCGACGCATTCGATATCGCTTCCTTGAAGGGCAAAGTCGTGCTTCTCGACTTCTGGGCCACCTGGTGCGGGCCGTGCATTAATGAAATGCCCAACGTCGTAGAAAACTATAAGAAGTACCACGACCAAGGTTTTGAGGTAGTCGCTTATAGTTTGGACGACGATATCGATGCACTGAAAACGTTTGTGGAGAAAGAGGAATCACCCTGGATTAATCTCTATAATCCGGAAGGAAAATCCTTCGACGATCCCGTGGTGAAAAGCATGGGGATCAATTCCATCCCCTCGACGTTCTTGATCGATCGCGAAGGCAAGATTGTTGCAATCGGCGTACGCGGCGCGCGTCTGGGCAAATTGCTCGAGCAGTATCTCAAGCCAGCCACGGTGAGCGTTGATAGCAAAGTGCAGCGCTAGAAACAAATATTTTAACCCGATGCGCCAGCGAGAAAATTTTCCAATCGTTCGCCTCGCTGGCGCTTCGGGTTACATTGTCGATTGCCCGTCGCGCGTCGATTGCCCGTCGCGCGTCGATTGCCCGTCGCGCGGACAAGCAACTAGATCAGTTCTGGCAACGGACGTGAGCCGTCTTCGACCAAGAACTGCGGGCGACCACTCAGGTCGTTCAGCGTAACGGCGCTGGTGTCGATACCCATCCGCTGATACAGCGTGGCATGCATATCACCAAAGGTGACCGGGCGATCCTGCACCGTGGCAGCCTGTCGATCGGTCGAGCCGATGACCTGACCGGTTCGCATTCCACCACCTGCCAATAGCGCACAATTCACCGCCGGCCAATGGTCTCGTCCGGCAGTGTCATTCACATACGGGGTGCGACCGAACTCCCCCCAGACGATAACGGAGACATCTTTGTCCAAGCCGCGATTGTGCAAATCCTCAACCAAGGCGCTAACCCCTTGGTCTAACATCGGAATATCTTTACGCGCAACCGGGAATGTGTTGTGGTGCCAGTCCCAGCGGCCAAAAGCCAGTGTCACGCAGCGCACGCCAGACTCGATCAAGCGCCTGGCGACCAGCATGTGCTCCATCATCAGCGGGCCGCCATCATCCTGATTGTTCGGGTCACCCTTACCGTAGCGTTCGATCACACGTGGATCTTCATTGGAGATGTCCAACGCCTGGGCCAGTTGACTGCTTGAGAGCACTCCGAGAGCCTGCTGATTGAATTTATCCATGCCGGCCATCATGCCGCTGGAATCGGCATCGCGGCGGAACTGATCAAAGCTGGTGAGCAATGCCTTGCGATCGCGTAAACGATCGAGCGAAATGCCTTTGAGCACCATATCGGCGCGCCCTTCGCCCTCTGGCCGGAACGGTGCGTGAGCAATTCCCAAGTAACCAGGTTGACCAGGATCGGCCCATTCGACGTGTCGCATCTTGGGAGCAAGGCCGACAAATCCTGGGACAGAAGGGTCCACAGGTCCCATCAATTTGGACAGTGATGAACCGAACGAGGGCCAGCCACCTGCCGGCTGTCGCTTCGAACTGCGCCCGGTCTGGCACTGCATCGCATCGTGACCGGTGTCGGCACCAACAATCGAGCGAACGATCGAGAACTTGTCCATCATCCCGGCAATCCGCGGCATCAATTCGCAAATCTGAATGCCGGACACATTCGTCGAGATTGGTTTGAACTCTCCGCGAATTTCGCTGGGGGCATTCGGCTTCATGTCAACCATGTCCTGGTGCGGGGGGCCACCAGGCAGATAGATCATGATCACCGATTTCTGCGATTTCTTGCCAATGGCTTGTTCGGCGCGCAGGATGCCCGGCAAAGACATTCCGCCCATGGCCAACGAGCCGATTTTTAAGAAACCACGGCGCGAAAGTCCATCGCAGAATGCTGAGTTGTGATTCGGTTTTCCCAAAATGGTAAGCATGACTGCACTACGCTCTTTTGAGGTCCAGGTGGATCCAACGCAAACTTCGTGTTCGGCCCGCCGCGACGATTCCGCATTGTGACGACTCTCTCATTCACAATACGTGCAAAGCAACCGCGACGTTCAAACAACGCAAACTGCCGGCTGAACAATCAGCAGGAAGTTCATGGCAAATCAACGGGTATTGCGGTCTCATTCACCTTGCACTAAGCCAGGTGACGAAAACGACGTATCAAAGGTAGGAGTAGGTTACTCGGCAGGTCACTAGCGGCGTGTCACATATCAATTGTATACAATCGACGCCGTTAGCTGAACCTCAATCTATCAGGTCGCGTTGATCGATTCAAGTTTTTCTAAGGCCAACCGACCAAAATCCGCACATCCTGGTTGGCTAAATCGGCCCAGTTTGCCAATCACAGGCCGGGTCTGTCCGATTGCAACGCATTTTCACCCCCTACGGTCAGGGGGAATGCCGTTTTCCCCTACTCCACTCGCTCCAACCACAAGCGATTGAACGACATGAACTCTTTGCCGGGCAGGTCGGTTGCCTCAATTCGCAGGACGGTCTCACCAGCCGGTAGCGTAAGCGTTCCGATGTCGCGCTGGATTAGCAGATCCTTCGATGGTGTTGCTTCCACCTTTGCAGTGATACTACTGTCTCCCGCCGATACCTTGTACTTCGCTCCCTCCGCGCCGCGAGAAGCACCGTACGAAATACGCACGACATACTTACCTGGCTTAGCCACTTTCAGCTTAAACGTAATCGCGTCGCCGGGCTGGTTCCACCCTTCAATCGCGTCCCAGTCGTAAGCGTAAAACGTGTACTTCGTGTCCTTGCCATGTGTCACCGCCCAGCTCGCCTGAATCTCGACCGGGTTCTCTTCCTTGCTACCGACCGGAATCGCCGGGCGCTGAAATGACTGCCCTTCGCTGACCTCGTTCATCCAACGGATGAATTCCGCGCGTAGCTGCTGCACCATCTCGGGATGTTGCTTGGCCAGATCGCTTTTCTCGCCGGGGTCGCTGAGCAAATCATACAGCCGCCCATCGGTCAGCTTGTACTGCGGAGTACAGATGGCCCAGTTGCGGTTGGGATTCGCGGCACTGCGGTTCCAGGTGTGATACAGGTATTTGTGCGGTGAGTCTCCCTTGCCAGCCTTGAGGAGGGGCAACAAGCTTTTGCCATCAATTGGGCGATCGGTCGGCAGTTTACTGCCAGTAGCGTCGGCTAGTGTCGGAAAGAGATCGATCACACTGGCCATTGCCGGGACTTTGGCACCGGCCGGAAAATGTCCTGGATAGCGAACAAAAAACGGACTGAGCACACCTCCTTCCAATACGCCCCCTTTGTTACCGCGAATTTCAGCCGTGAAATGCTTGCTGATGCCACCATTGTCACTCATAAAGATCACAATAGTATTGTCGCGCAGCTTGCGATCGTCGATCGCTTTCAGAATCCGACCGATTTGCGTGTCACACTCTTCCACCAGCGCATAGATACTGGCATCGCGCAGCGGAACGCCCTTCTTCAGATACTTGGTGAGCAGTTCATCGGTGGCATGAAACGGCGCATGCGGCACGTTGTAAGGAACATAACAAAAGAACGGCTGCTTCTGGGTCTCGATAAAGTCAATCGCCGCATCGGTCAGTACCGTGGTGATCCGAATACGGGACTCGACCTCTTCACGATTGTGCCACAGACGGTCTGGATAGTCGTAACGCTCGACGTGACCATATTTCCAAAAGCCAACGAACTGTTCAAACCCGCGTGCCAGCGGGTGGTTTTCCATGTATCGACCAAGATGCCACTTGCCAAAGATCCCCGTCGCGTAGCCGTTGTCGCGCAGCGATTGCGCCAGCGTGACTTCGGAAGTGGAGAGTGTGTCGCCACCATTTCGCGTATCGATCACACCGGTGCGTAATGGGTAACGACCCGTCATGAGTGCGGCGCGCGTCAGACTGCAAACCGGCGCGACATAGAACCGAGAAAACTCCACTCCTTCGCGCGCGATCCGATCCATGTTCGGCGTGCTAATCGTCGTGTTGCCGTGGGAACTAACATCCCACCACCCCTGATCGTCGGTGACAATGAGGACGATGTTCGGTTTAGCTGGAGCGGCATCAGCGGCAATCAGTGATCGGACCGACAGCATGCCAGACAGCGCCAACATCCAGACAAGTAGGCAACACGCGACTATCCGTTTTGAAATTGCGGTACTTGTTTTTACTGCGGAGGTCGCGAAGGACCGCAGAGACAAAGTAGTAGAATTCATCGGGGTGCTTATGCTCTTAAAGGGGCGTCAAGGTAGCCTAAGTCAAAGGCCTAGGGGAACGGTCCAAGCAACAAATAGTAACATCTCAATCCTGTTTATCCTGTCCATCCTTGTTCTTTCTCTTCCCTTTGGGTTTCTTACTTTCTGGGCCACGGATCGGTGGCTTATCTCCCCAGCGGCTCGCTTCGGTGGGAAACTGCGCTAGCCAGGTTTTCCATGCTTCACTTAGTTCGGCGACGATCTTTGGTTCGGTCGCGGCCAGGTTTTTTGTCTCCCCCGGGTCGGTTCGCAGATTATACAGTTCGCCGTTGAGCCATTTCCAGTCTCCGCGCCGGACGGCTTGCTCACGCGATGGTCTCAGTACTGTGCGGATATAGGACCAGTAGAGAGTGCGCGGCAATTCGGTTTTCTCGCCAGTCAAGATCGGCAAGATGTTTTCTCCGTCCAGCTTGCGATTGGCCGCTGGTGCCACGCCAGTCGCTGCCAGAACCGTCGGCATGATATCCATCACGGTGGCCGGAACATCCACTGTGCTACCAGCAGGAATTTTGCCGGGCCAACGAACAATCGTTGGCACGCGGATACCACCCTCCCACAAAGTATGCTTGCCCCCGCGCAGTGGCCCCGCACTGCTGCCGGCAGTTGTCAGCGGCCCATTGTCTGACGTAAACAGGACCAAGGTGTGATCGCTCAGTTTGTTCCGGTCCAACGCCTTGAGAATTTCCCCAACCGCTTCGTCCATAGCACTAATACAGGCCAGCATCGTGCGATTCTCTTCGCTCAGCTTCGCGGTGCGATCCAGTTTTGCATAATGATCCAGCCAGCGCTGCGGCGCTTGAATCGTTTGTCGCGAGTCTGGCCCCATCGCCAAATGCACGGCATGAAAAGGAACGTATAAGAAGAACGGTCGCGTGGCGTACTTATCTACAAACGAACTTGCCTGTTGAGCCATTAGATCGGTGATGTAGCTGCCGTCATGCCGTACCGCGTTGTCATTCTCCCATAAGTCATGATGATGCGCCTCCGAGCGATGGTTAAAGAAATCCAACCCGCCAAGCAAACCACCAAAGAAAACATCGAATCCACGCTGTTGTGGGCGAGCACCGACCCCCGCCCCAAGATGCCACTTACCAAAAATGCCGGTGCGATACGCCTGTTGCTGCAGAAGTTCAGAGAGCAAGACCTCTTCGCGTGGCAGTGCGGCCGATTCGTCGTCGTTCGGAAGCACATTGGTCACGCCGTTGCGCTGCGGCAGTCGCCCGGTCAATAGTGCACCACGTGTCGGCGAGCAAACTGGTGCCGCGGCATAAAAGCTGGTCAGCCGCACACCTTCCTTGACCAACCGGTCCAGGTTCGGCGTTTCGACGTAGGGGTTGCCATTGCAGGCCAGGTCGCCGTAGCCCAAATCGTCTGCCAGGATGACAACTACGTTTAGGCGAGGCGGCTCAGCACAGTGCGCCGGTGCAGCATTAAGCAACGTGACAACCGCGACAAAGGCTAGTAGCGATGTGCGCCGGCAGCACTTCAGTGCGAGTCGATTCCAATAGCGTTTATTCATTGCGGACGTTACTTAAAGGGTGCAGTGAGAAGCAGGGGCAATTTAAGGCGGGACTACAGATCGTACACATTATAGTTTGACCAGACGGTCCGTGCACCTGCCAGTTTATACTGCGGCATCCTGCTGAAATGGCTCAATTGTCTAGGTGGTCAAGCCGTAAATTGCCTAGTTTTCTCCATGACGAACAGTCGAACGCGGTTTACAATGAAGTGTCTGCCAGTCAGCCATTCCTAAATCGAATTCTCCAATTACTAACGTCCGAGCGGAGCCATCGCGTGAACGAACCCGTACTAGTTATCGTGGGAGATGCCACCGAAACGGTCGACACGTTGTACCCGTTCTATCGCTTACAAGAGGCCGGCTTTCGCCCGGTGGTCGCGGCACCCCAGCGTGGTCGCTTTCAAATGGTAATGCACGAAGTCTCGCCCGGCTGGACCATTACCGAAGAATGGCGCGGGTACTCGATCAACGCCGATGTTGCGTTTAGTGAAATCAAACCCGACGAATATC